>CACKBK010000004.1 GCA_902598425.1 uncultured Pelagibacteraceae bacterium
TATCGATTTTATCTTGGATGTTAGTTCTATAATATTGAACTACTCTATTAAAAGTATCTTTCAAGGACTCAGTGTCTGGAATATATTCTTTTTTTAAACTTTTATAGATTGCCATATTGATAGGATGATATGGACTATTTCTATTCAATGGATCTGGCCTTAAATCCCACGATCGTCTAAATTCATGAATCTTTTTTTCTCCTAATTTTTTTTTCATTTCATCTTTATTTAAACCTGTTAACGCTCCATAATGTCTCTCATTTAACTGCCAAGCCCTTTTTGGTATCGTTTTATCTCTTAATGTATTTTGAATTAACTTTAATGTGTTAATAGATCTTATTTGAAAAGAGGAATAAAAATCATCAATATTAATATTTAAATTTTTTATAGCTTCGCCAGCTTTACATGCTTCTAATTTACCTTCAGGTGTGAGATCAACATCCACCCAACCTGTAAATTTTTTTTGAAGGTTCCATTCACTTTGTCCGTGTCTAACTAAAATTAAATGACTCATTAATTTATTTATTATATTAATTAATAAGTATGTTAAAATTATTTTTTTATTTAGTAAATCTAATATTCATCATTTTATATATTTTTCCCGGTAGTATACTGGGCAAAATAATTTATGGTGATTTTAATAAACAACCTCAATTAACAAACGATTTTAGTTTTAGTATCTTTGATTTTTCCTCAAATCATACATTTGCATTTGCGTTTATTTCATTTTTTGGATTGTTTTTATTTTATAAAGACAATTTAAAAAAAATCTCTATTTATTTATTTTCATCCTCAATAATTTTAGAGTTTTTACATATTTTTATTCCAAACAGATCTTTCCAATTTTCTGATTTAAATGGAAATCTTTTGGGTGTAATAGTTATTTATCTTTTTTTATTTGTTTATCTCTATGCAAAAAAATCTATTAATTAAAATTGTATTTTTTTTATTTTTCGTAATTCCTGCAAATAGTGAAATAATTAAAGGAACCGCAGTAGTAGTTGATGGTGACACTTTAAAAATTGATAATAAGAAAATCCGACTACATGGAATAGATGCGCCTGAAATGAAACAATTATGTCAAAGAACTTTCTTAAGCATATTTATTTTTTCATTTAATAAAAACTATAAGTGCGGAGAAATTTCAAAAAAAAAACTACAAAGCTATACGAAAGATTATAATATTAAATGTAAGGTTGAGGGAATCGATAGATATAATAGAATTTTAGGAACTTGTTATAAAAATAAAATTAATATTAACTCTAGAATGGTTAGGTTGGGCTATGCAGTGGCTTATAAAAAATATTCAAAAAAATATCTGAGTGCTGAAAGAGAGGCCAAGAGGGAGGAACTTGGGCTATGGAAAGGTACATTTGATATGCCTTGGGACTGGAGAAAAAATGTTAAAAAGTAAAATAATTTTTTTAGTATTTATTTCTTTTTTGATAACATCTTGCTCATCGATTCCTAAAAATACTCAAAGTGGTTGTTCAATTTTTTCTGAAAGATACCTTTGGTATAAATATTCAAAAAAAACAGAAAAAAAGTGGGGAACTCCAATATATATACAACTTGCAATAATAAAAATGGAGTCCGATTTTGATTGGTTGGCAAAACCTAAAAGACAAAAAATTTTTAAAGTAATTCCTTTTAAGAGACCATCAAGTTCTTTTGGTTACTCTCAAGCTGTAAAAGGTACATGGAAACAATACAAAAAAGAGACAAATAACCCATTAGCTTTAAGAACCAGGTATAAAGATAGCGTTGATTTTATAGGATGGTATACTTCAAAATCCTCAAAATTACTTAAAATCTCAATGAAAGATTCTTTTAAACAATATATTGCCTATCATGAGGGTTGGGGAAATTATAAAAATTATAAGCAAAATAAAAAAGTTATTAATTTAGCAAAAAAAGTAAAAGCGCATTCAGATAGATATAAGATTCAATTGAACAAATGTGAAAAAAGATTAAATAAAAAAAAATATCTTATATTTTAATCTAACTGTTTTTTAAGTTCTTTTTCAATGTAATTAATACTTTTGGTATTTTTACCAATTGCTAAATAAATTGTCGGAATAACATATAGAGTAAAGAAAGTTGAAAAAATCATACCAAATAAAATTGTAATTCCCACCGTTAATCTGCTTGCTTCACCTGGTCCACTACTAAAGACTAAAGGTAATACACCTATTATAGTAGATATTGATGTCATTAAAATTGGTCTTAATCTTATATTTGCAGACTCAATAATGGATTTTTCAATATCTTTTCCTTCATCCCTAAGCTGATTAGCAAATTCAACAATTAAAATTCCGTTTTTAGTAGCAAGTCCAATAAGAATTATTAGTGCAATTTGACTAAAGATATTTATTGAACTACCAACGACTAGAAGGCCCAATATTCCACCAAAAATTGCAAGTGGTACTGTTAACATTATTGTAAATGGATGTTTGAAGCTTTCAAATTGAGCAGCCATTACCAAGTATGCAGTCAATAGAGCTAAAGCAAATATTAAATATATCTGATAACTGGTTTCTCTCAATTCTTCACTTTCACCTTTATAGGCAATCCTAGCGGAGGGGAAATTATCATTTGTTGTTTTTTCGAGAAAATTGAGTGCATCAGATAGTGAATAGTCTCCAACAATGTTAGCTGATATGGTTATTGCTTTTTGTCTATTATATCTTGATAATATTGGGGCTATACCTTCTTCTTCAAGAGATACTAAATTAGATATTGAAACAAGCTTACCAGTATTTTTTGATCTTACGTAAATCTTTGCTAAGTTAGATGGTTCTTTCCTATTTTTTATATCACCTTGTAATATTATATCGTATTCACGACCATCCTTAGTAAATTTGGTTACATTTCTTGAACCAAACATAGTTTCTATTGACCTGCCAATTTCCAAAGTAGAAACGCCTAAATCTGAAGTTTTTTCTTGGTCAATTTTTACATTTAAAATTGCTTTAGTTTGATTAAAGTCATCCTCAACATTAATTAAATTTTTATTTTTTCTAGCTTCACTTTTTATAACTTCTTTCCATTTTATTAAATCCTCGTATGTATTGCCCAACAAAACAAATTGCACAGGTTTTTGCACCCCTCCTGTTCTAATACCTTGTGGCATAACTGGAAAAGCTAATACACCTGGAACTTTTGAAATTTTTCTAAAAGATTCCATCATTATTCTTTGACCATCTCTTTTCCTGTTATCCCAGTGTTCTAATAAAACAATTATAAAACCGGAATTCACTTGTGTGGAACTTTTACCAAATCCGGGCACTCTTAAAAGCAATCTTCTATATTCCCCTTTTCCCACCTCAGGTAATAAAAAACCCTCGATTTCCTCAGACTTGCTTGATGTATATTCGAAACCAGAACTCTCAGGAGCTTTAATAATAACAAAAAATGCTCCTCTATCTTCCTTTGGCATTAGTTCCTTTGGAGCGTATAAAAATACAGAAGTAGTTAAAACTAATATGGTTATTAAAAAAATTATTATTTCTTTTTTTCTTTTTAACCAAAACAATAATGTTCTCTTATAAAAATCTCTAAATTTATTTAAACTCACTTCAAATTTTTGAGAAACTTTTGATTTTATATTTTTTTTAACCAAAACTTTACTTGCTATCATAGGACTTAAAGATAGAGCTACGAAACTAGATATAATTACTGCAAAAGATAAAGTCACAGCTGTTTGTGTGTATAAAGTACCACTTAAACCTTTAATAAAAATAAGCGGGATAAATACTGCAACTAAAACTAATGTTGTTGCTATAATCGCAAATGACACCTGTTTTGAACCTTTGTATGCCGCAACAAGCGATGTTTCTCCTTTTTCAACTCGTCTAACAATATTTTCAAGCATAACAATTGCATCATCTACAACTATTCCAATAGCAAGGACTAATGCCATAAGAGTAAATAAGTTTATAGAAAAATCAAAAAAGTAAATTGCTAAGAAAGTAGATATTAATGAAACTGGTAAAGCAATAATTGGTACTACTAAAGCTCTAATATTGCCTAGAAATAAATATATAATTATGGTCACTAAAATTAAAGCTATTACAAGGGTTTTGTAAACTTCATAAATAGCTGTTGATATATAGTTACTTCTATCAAAAGATACTTCCAATGATGTTCCATCGGGTAGCGTTGGCTGGATTTCTTTTATTTTCTTTTTTAATCTATTTGCAACTTTAATGGTATTAGCATCTGATTGTTGATAAATACCAATTCCAACTACTTGTTTACCGTTACCTTTGAAAACAGTTCTTGTAGAGACAGGACCAAATTCGACTCTTGCAACGTCTGATAATTTCGTAATTGATCCGTCAAAAGATTTTTTTAGTGGTAAATTTTTGTAGGTTTCAATTTTATCGTATGCATTCTCTAATTTAATGGTTAAATCAATATCTTTTGATTCAATTCTTCCAGATGGAAATTCTAAATTTTCAGATCTTAAAGTCTGTTCAACTTCTTGTGTTGTTAAATCTCTTGCAGCTAACGCTATTGGGTCTAACCATATTCTTAAAGATATTTCTCTTTCTCCTCCTAGTCTAACTCTTCCAACGCCCTCTACAGTTGCAAAGTAATCAGTTAAGTACCTATCAGCATAATCAGTTAACTCCATATCAGTCATAAAATCTGAACTAAAACTCATCCACATAGTTGTTCTAAATCCAGCAGATTGTTTGTAGACCTCGGGCGCGCTTGCCTCTTCGGGAAGTTCATCAACTACTCTTGCAACAAAACTTCGTACATCATTTGCAACATTGTCTAAATCTAAATCTGACTTAAAGGTCATCTCAATTCTTGATGATCCATCTTCACTCATTGACTCAATATTTATTAGCCCTGGTGTGCCTCCAACTCTATCTTCAATTTTTTGAGTTATTTGAGTATCAACTATTTCTGCCGATGCCCCTTGGTAATTGGTTTGTATTGTAACAATTGGTCTTTCTACATCTGGTAGCTCATCTGTGGGTATCTCGTTAAAAACTACAAGTCCAAAAATAACAAGTATTAAGCTCATTACAGTTGCAACTACAGGTCGTTTAATTGATAAATCTGTAAGATACATTATTATTGGTTAACAATTTTAACTTTCATTTTATTTCTTACTTTAGAAATTCCCTCTTTGATAATCTTATCATTAATACCTAATCCTTCTAAAATCATGATTTTTCCGTAACTTCTTTTTCCTACACTTACCTCAATTTTCTCAACTGAGTTATCTTCTAAAACTTTGTATACAAAATTAGATTTTCCTTGAACTAGTATTGATGACTCTGAAACTCCAATTGCATCAACTTTATTATAAATTATTTCTGCATTTAAAAGCATACCTGGAATTAGTTCAAGTTTCGGATTTTTAACCTTGATATTACAAAGAACGGATCTTGTATTTGGATCGACTCTTGAGCTTACAGATTCTATTACTCCATTAAATTTTTTTTTATATGAATCTGATTTTATATTAACTTCCAAGCCTGTTTTTAAAATAGATAAATAACTTTCGGGTACTTTTATATCCAACATGATTGATGAGATATCATCCAAGGTAAGTATAAATGAGTCTGTTCCCAAAACTCCTTGTGCGATTTCTCTTTTACCCAAAACTCCTTTGAATGGTGCTTTTACCTCTTCATCATTTATTATAAATATTGTCTCACCTTTTTTTATAAGTTTACCAAATTTTATGTTTTGATTTTTAATCTCGTCTTTTTTTACCCTATAGTTTTTTGTCTTAAGAGCTACAGCGGTCCCAAAGGTCTCGATTTTTTCAAAAAATTGAGAGTTATTAACTACTTCTATAATAACTCCCGGAGGAGGTCTTTGTGAAAATTTTTTTTCAAAATGTTTTCCTACAAAATACCTTGCTATAATTATTCCAAAGATAACTATAAATATTATAGATATAAATATTGTTATTTTTTTAGATAATTTCATGAAGGATATTTACCATATTCACTCCAAGATCCATCATAAATTATTGGTGAATATTTATTATTTATCAATGATAGTGCGAAAGCTAGAACTGAGGCTGTTACTCCAGATCCGCAAGTAAATACTATATTGGTGTCTTCAATATCTTTAAGTATTTCTTTAAATTTTTCCTCTAATTTTAATTTGTCTAAAAATTCATTTGTTTCCTTATTTATACAATTACCAAAAGGTAAACAAAATGAATTTGGAATTGATCCAGATCTTAAACCTTCCCTGGGTTCTTTTTCTATACCTTTAAATCTGTTAAGACTTCTTGCATCTATAAGCTTAAATTCAGCTGTTATAATATTTTCATCGATCTGTTTTTTATTTTTTACTAGTATTTTTCTTTCTTTTGCTTGGTAGTTAGTTTTGTTTACTTTCTCAATATTGGTTGTTACTTCCCTTCCTTCATTCATCCATTTTTTAAAGCCACCATTTAAAATTTTAACAAACTTAGGATTATGCCCAAAGTATAAAAAATTATACCAACATCTACATGAGCTTACTAAATCAGAATTATCATAAATAACTATTTCATCGCTATTTTCTATCCCCATATCAGAAACAATTTTTTCCCATTCGCTTATATCCACTAACATGTGTGGCAGGTCCGTATTCTTTTTGGAATACGTATCTATATCAAAAAATAAAGAATTTTTTATATGATTTTTTAAATACTCTTTATAGCCATTTCTTTTAGTATTTGGTAAATGCCAAGAGCTATCGATTATCTTAACATTACTTAAATTTTTCTGAAGCCATTCAGTAGAAACTAAACTCATTTAATTTTTATCTAAATATTTTTGATGATATTCTTCAGCTATGCAATAATTTTTCAATAAGGATATTTTAGTTACTACTTTTCCCGAAAGTTTCACATTAATTTTTTTTGTGATTTTTTCTGCAATATTTTTTTGATTGTCATTTAAATAAAATATTTCACTTCGATATTGGGTTCCAAAATCTGGTCCTTGAGAATTTAGTGTTGTTGGATCATGTATCTGAAAAAAAAATTCTAATATTTTTTCGTATGAAATTTTATTTGGATCAAACTCTAATTTTACTACCTCTGCATGATTTGTGGTACCTGTACAAACTTCTTCGTATGAAGTTTTTGAACTATTTCCTCCACAATATCCGACCTCTGTTCTGTAAATACCTTCAAGTTTACTGAACTTGATTTCTGGACCCCAAAAACACCCACAAGCTAAAACTGCTATTTCCATTGATTATTAAATTTATTTATCTAAAGTTAACTTATGTTGTCTAAAAATCAATTAGGCTTTTTGTACATGTTTTTGTCAGTCTGTGCCTTTTCTATAATGGATTTAATAGTCAAGTGGTCAGATCACTATCCATTAGGTCAAGTAATATTCTTCAGAGGTTTCTTTGGTATAGTGCTATATTATTTTGTTATTCCTAAAGAAAAAATTAGAAACTTTTATTATACCAAAAGACCATTATTACATTTTTCAAGATGTTTTTTTGGCTTAGTTGCTTTACTCTCAATATTTACCGCATTGAGAAATTTACCTCTAGCAACCGTAGTAAGTATTTCATTTGCAGCTCCAATATTCACAACAATTTTTTCAATTTTTTTTTTAAGTGAAAGAGTGGGTTATTTTAGATGGTTAGCTGTATTTATAGGTTTTATAGGAATCTTAATTATATCAGAACCCGGTTTTAGTTCACTTAATGTTTATTATATTTTTCCAGTGATATTTGTTTTAGGAATGTCTTATGTTGCCATAAGTATTAGACAATTATCATCAACAGAACCTGTATGGTTAATTTCTCTATTTTTCTCTGCCGCAATAACTATTGCTGGCTTACTAACTTTGCCATTCGGGTGGATAGTGCCAAGCTTTTATGATCTTACACTTTTATCTATGATTGGTTTTTTTGGGGGTGTTGCAAATTTATGGTTAAGCCAGTCATACAAATTTTCTGAAGTTTCCTTAGTTACACCTTTAAAATATTTAGCTTTAGTTTTTGCAATTGTATTTGGATATTTGATTTGGGGGGAAGTTCCATCTGGAAAAACTTTAATTGGTGCAATTTTAGTTATTGCATCTTCAATAATAATTTTTAGAAGAGAAATTGTTCTCAAAAAAGAACCTACACCATCAAGACATGACTAAAAACCCTCGCTATTGGAATGTTGCAGTAAAGTATCTGTCTTCTAAAGACGTTGTGATGAAAAAACTTATAAAAAAATATGATGATAAAATACTTACTACAAGAGGAGACATATTTTTTTCTTTGTGCAAAAGTATAATTGGTCAGCAAATTAGTGTAGCTGCTGCAGACTCAGTTTTCTCTAGGTTTAAAAAAGTTTGTAGAGGAAAAATTAAACCACATATTGTTAATAATAAAACTTTTAGTCAGTTAAAAAAATGTGGCTTAAGTAAGCAAAAGGTCAAAGGTATAAAAGAACTATCAAAAAAGTTTTTAAATAAAGAATTTAATCCAAAATTAATAAACAAAATGAATGATGAAGATGCAATAGTTTATCTTTCTAGTTTAAGACAAATAGGAAGATGGTCTGCAGAGATGATTTTACTTTTTACTTTTAACAGACAAAATATTTGGCCAATTCAGGATATAGGATTACTCAGAGCAATATCAAATAATTATAAAAAAAAATATCTACCTCCAAAAAATTTTATATTTAAACTTCAAAAGAAATTTTCACCATATTGCTCAGTTGCAACTTGGTATCTATGGAGATCAATCGATGATGAACCAATACAATATTGAGTCTATTTTTTTATAATTTGAAAAATCAAATCTTCTAAATTTTTCTTAATATTTCCTTTTGTAATTGATCTTCCTATAACTAGCCAGTCACTTTTATATTTATAGTAAGCTTCATATGGAGTAGTAATTCTTTTTTGATCATTTTTGATTTTGTTAAAACTAATACCTGGTGTAATTATCTCTTTTTTAAAATATTTTTTTACAAATTTTATTTCATGAGCACTACATACTAATGCATCGAGATTTGCTTTATTTGCTAATCTCGCTTGATGTTTCACTAAATCTTTAACAGATTTATTATACCCAATTTCCCTTAAATTTTTGTTATCAAGAGAAGTTAGAGTTGTAACACCAACTATTTTAATTTTTTTTGAAACACTCTTAACAGCCTTAAGCGCCTCTAAGCCAGAGCTTATGTGCACTGTTAAGTAATTAGGTTTTAAATCACTTAGAGCTACAACGGCATTCTTCATGGTATTTGGTATATCATTTAACTTTGTGTCTAAAAAAATCACTTTATTTTTTAAACTTTGAATAAACTTTCTACCATTTATAGAATTTAAAAATTCTAATCCAAATTTAAAACCAATTTTTAGTTTTTTAGTTTTTGATTGTCTTATAATTTGTTTTACTTTTAAAACTTGGTTTGTATCGCACGCAATAAAAATTTTTTTTTTATTAGTTTTCATTATTTATTTTATCAAATAATTCTTTACCCATTTTAAAATGAATAGTTTTTTTCTCTGGTGTATTGACTTTTTCGCCAGTTTTTGGATTGCGAGAAATTCTTGCTTTTTGAGTATGAGTTGACCATGTGCCAAAACCTCTTAATTCTACTCTCTCACCTTTTTTTAAAGAGTATTTGATTTCTTCCAGAATAATATTGAAGAACTTTTCAAGGTCTTTCTTATAAAAATTTGGATATTTTTCGAAAATTTTTTTAAGAAGCCTAGATTTAACTATTGCCAATTTATCTTAATCTTTCTTTTTCTTTTTTTCTTTTTTATCTAACTTATCTGATAAAGATGAAAATGGAAGTTGTCTTCCTGATAGCGGATCAGACCCCATTTCTAAAGCTTTTTTGTTCTGTAATTCCTCTAATAGTTTAATACTTAAAGATACCTTTCTTTTTTTTAAGTCAATTTCTTGTATAGCAGCATCTATTCTATCACCTGTTATGAATCTTGAAGGTCTCGCGTCTGCTGCATTTATAGCAATTTGCGATTTTTTAATTTGTAATTCTATTCTACTTCCCTCTGGTTGAACCGTCAGACCTCTGTTATCAGTACTTAGTATTTTTACTGTTAAAGTATCATTTACTTTTTTGTCTTTAAACCATTCATAAGGATCAGTCTGAGTTTGTTTTAAACCAATTCTCAATTTTTGTTGATCAGGTTTTATTTCAAGAACTTTTACTTTTAACTTTTGCCCTTTCTTATACTTTTTAATCTCTTCCTCTGGATTTTTTTCATATGTTAAATCGTTTGCGTGTAAGAAGCCGTCTAGTTCAAAGCCATCAATTTTTAAATATATTGCATAATCATTAATACTACTAATTATACCCTCCACTATAGAGTCTACAGGATGCTTTTTTTCGAAGATATTTATTGGATTTTCTTGAGTAAGCCTGTGCGAGATAGACACTCTTCTCTTTTCTTTATCTATCTCTGTAATCACACATGATATTTCATCACCAATTTTAAACATTTTTTTTGCAGATGGATTTTTTTTTGTCCAACTTAGTTCGCTAGAGTGCAGCAACGTTGTTAGCCCAGGCTCAAGTTCACAAAATGCCCCAAAGTCCATTAGTTTTACGACTTTGACTTTATATTCTTTATTTAATTCATAATTAGAGATGTGCTCAAATGGATCTGGGGATAGTTGCTTGATAGAACAGCCAACCTGTTGTTTATCTTTATCAACAGAGATTACAAGTAAATCATGTTTAGCCCCAACACTTAATAATTCCTCAGGATGGTTAACTCTTGAATATGATAGTTCTGATGTATGAACAAGAACATCCAACTCTGAATTTACATCAAAAAAACATCCAAAGCTACTATACCCTTTGACAATAGCATTTTTGACTACATCACCAACTTTATATTTTTCAATTATCTTTGCTCTATCTTCCTTTTTATTTGAAGATATAATTTGTCTTCTTGATACACAGGCATTTCCTCTAACTTTATCCAATTTAATTAAAGCAAATTTTTGAGGTTCATTCATCAAATGTGATATATCTCTAAGCGGTTTATCAGATATCTGAGAACCAGGGCAAAACATAAGAGATCCAGTATCAATGTGCTCAACAATCACACCTCCTTTACACTTATTGGTAATTTTTCCCATAATAGGTTCATTCTTTTCAAATGCTTCTACAAGCTTATCCCATCCTTTAATTTTGATAGCCTTACTTACAGATACTATTACGTCACCATTTTTATCTTCAATTCTTTCTAATAAAACAGAAATTTTACTTCCAACCTTTAAATTTTCTAAAAGGCCTAAAGTTTTAATCTCGTTAACATCAACAACAGGCTCAGATTTAAGTCCTTCAATAAATAAAAAAATAAATTTTTCAGTTATTTTAGTGACTTTACCCTCAATTATTTTGCCTTCCGCAATGTTTTTTGTTTTTGAAAGCTGTCCGTTTAAAAGTTCTTTAAATTCTTTTGAGGCTTTGGTTTCTAAAGAATTATATATTTCCATTAATATTTTGTTTCTTTCTCAATAATATTTTTTAATTTTAAAAAGCATGCACTTTTAGTTAAATTTGAGGTATTAATCAAGATAGAATCCTTAGTTCTTTTTAAGGGAGAAATACGTCTATTAAAGTCCCTATAATCGCGGTTTTTTATGCTTTTTCTGACATTCAATAAAGTAGTTTTTTTTCCTAACTTTCTCAATTCTCTGTATCTTCTTAAAGTTCTTACTCTAAGAGAGGCTGTTATGAAAAATTTAAAGTTAGCATCTGGGATTATTTTATATGTAATATCACGACCATCCAAACAACACCCATTAAACTTTCTGGGGAATCTGTAAGCACAGTTAATTTGAAAATTATGAACTAATTTTCTAATTTTTTTATCTTTTGCAATTTTTGATGCAAGGGTACCAATTTCATCATTTGATAAATTTTTTTTCTCCAATTCTTTCAATTTTAAAACTTTAATTTTTTTTTTTAAGAAATTAAGATTATATTTTTCTGGTGAATTTTTTTTCAAATATGCAATATACCTGTAAATTTTTCCTGTATCTAGGTAAAGAAGATTAAAATATTTTGACAAAGCTTTTGCAACAGTTCCTGCACCAGCTGCTGCTGGAGAATCTATTGCAATTTTTAGTTTTTTTTTAGTCATTTTAAATTTCCGCCAATTTCTCTTATCTTTTTAAAGAATGATGGAAAAGAGGTTTTTACTGAAATTGGATCATATATTTTCCATTCACCACCAAACGATAGGGCTGATATAACTGACATCATAAAAATTCTATGATCTTTCAAAAAATCCTTTACAATAATCTTTTTTTTTATTTCCAGGTTAGGATTTCCATATATTTTAATTGAGTTATTATTATAACACAATTTTACACCCATTAATTTTAAGATTTTTGCTGCAATTAAAAGTCTTGGACTTTCCTTCTGGTTTAGTTCAGATAAGTCTTTAAAATATGAAATGCCATTTGCCTTAGCAGCTACAAGAAAGATTATTAAAAATTCGTCAATTGCTGCTGAATTTAAAGATGTTGGACAGTTTATACTTTTAAAATTATTAATACTTTTTACTTCTATATCTGAACATCTTTCACCATTAATAATTTTTATATTTTGAAATTTTATTTTTGCGCCCATCATGTTTAATATTTTTATCACCCCAATCCTAGTTGGATTAATATTAATATTTTTTAAAATAATTTTAGAATTTTTTGACAACAATGTTAATACTATAAAAAAAGATGCTGAACTTATATCTCCAGGAATATCAAAATCAAATTTTTTTAAATTTTTAGGTTTAGATAAAGTAATTAAATCATAGTTTGATTTCTTTTTTATTTTAATTGGTATCTTAAGACTTTGAAACATTTTTTCTGTATGATCTCTCGAGTTTTTAGCAGTAATTTTTGTTACACCAGGTAAGTTTAAGGATGCTAACATTATACAAGTTTTACATTGAGCTGACCCTCTTTTTTCAAAGTAATTAATTGGTCTTAAATAATTTGTCCCCTTTATATAAATCGGTAATTTAGATTTATCATTTGGATAAAAGTTAACGCCAATTTTTTTTAAAGGCTCTATAACTCTTGAAAAGTCTCTTTGAGATAAGCTTTTATCACCTACTATTTTAATTTTATACGGTGATTTTATTAATAATGATAAAATCAATCTTCCTAATGTTCCAGAATTTCCAGCGTCTAAGGTTATATTCTTTTTAAAAACAAAACCATTTATACCTCTACCTTCAATCAAACAAATATTTTGATATTGAGAAATTTTAATACCAAGTTTCTTAAGGCATCTTAAGGTGTTATTTACATCTTCTGATTGTAATAAATTTTTAGCTTTTGAAGTTCCTATTGCTTGGGATGCTATTAATGCCCATCGAATTGACAAACTTTTATCACCGTCAACATTTAACTTTTTTTTAAAACTTTTTATTTTTTTATCAATTCGAATAAAATTCCTTGGCATTTTATTTTAATTGATTTTAAAAGCTTCTCCAAAATATGCATTTCTTGCTTCAGTATTATTAACAAGTTCTTTTGGTGTACCTTGTGCAATTATTTTACAATTTGAAAGTATCATTGCTACATCAACACATGAAAGTAAATCTCTAGCTTGGTGATCACAAATAATTATTCCAATTCTTTCCTCAGTTTGTAAATTAACTATTATTTTTTGTAACATTTGAATTGTTAATACATCTAAAGCTGCAAAACATTCATCCAGAAGTAGAATTTTAGGATCTCCTAATAAAGCAATTGCTATTACTAACTTTTTCTTTTGACCACCTGATAAAAATGAGGCTTTTATGTTTCTTATATAATCTAATTCAAATTTTGATATTAAATACTCAATTTTACTATTTTGTTCTCGTGGATCTTTTATAAGGATTTCAGCAATAGCTTTTAAATTTTCGTATGTAGTCAGATCTGAAAAAAATCCACCATATTGTGGAACATAACCTATTTTAAATTCTCTTGTCCTTATATAAATAGGATACTCTGTTGCATCTTTATTACCAAAAATAATTTTACCAAAATCAGGTTTGAGCAAACCAGTAATCAAATTAAATATTGTTGATTTACCAGCACCATTAGGCCCTAATAAACCTAATATTTCTCCTCGATTTATTTTTAGCGAAACATTATCTAAGATTTTTCTTTCTCCAAATGATTTTGATACATTTTTAATCTCCAACAATGAGTCATTTTTTTTAAATGATTTAATTCTAAATTTTTTAATTACTACCATTTTCTCTTAGTTCTACTTTTACTCTTTTTTCTTTATCCAACATATAAATCTTAGATAATTTAGTTACAAGATCAATTTCTACCATATCTGCTAAAAGTTTATTATTATCGCCTTGATAGACCACGTTATTTTTAATATTTATATTTTTATCAACATAATTCATAAATAAAGTGTCTGAGTTAATCAAGTGCCCATCATATGTTAGTTTCACATTGTCATAAAAATAAGTATTAAATGTTGTCTTATTATATTCTGCGAAGTCTGATACGATCATTATATTCTCTGTGTTTTTAACTCTAATTATACCAATAACTTCTTTAAGTATAAGTATACTTTTATCTTTTTCAGAAACTTTTCCAGATTTTGATTCAATAATGTAACTATTTCCCTCCTCATCTATTGCATTATATTTCAAGTCTAAAATCTTATTATCCATGTTGGTATCTATTTTTGATAAATTTATTACCTCTTGGTCTTTATTTAAAAAAAAAGTATAAATAAAATATACTATTGTAATTATGACCAATATTATTACAGATTGAATTAGCGATTTTGTAGACATTAGCCTAATTTATATTTGCATTTAAGATATTATGAATATGAATTAATCCAACTGTTTGATTTTTCTTTTCATTTTTATAAACGCAAAGGCTTGTTATTTTCTTTTTTGAAGTCATTAAACTTAATGCCTTAACGGCTAGTTCATTTTGATTAATTGAGATTGGATTTTTAGACATTATTTTTTTAAGCTTAATATTTTTTATTTCATTATTTTCTGCGATCGCTCTTTTTAAATCACCATCTGTTACGACACCTATAGTTTTTCGATTTTTATTTCTTACAATTAAGACACCCAAGTTTTTTTTTGATAAGATTTTTAAAGCATTTTTCATGCTTGAATTTTCATCAATAAAAGGAATTTTATTCCCTTTAATCATAAGGTCCTCTACGGTTTTAAGTTTAGTAGCCAAAGTTCCAGATGGATGAAACTTTTTGAAATCTAACTTTCCAAAATTTTTATAATTCATTGACGCGATAGCCAAGGCATCACCTAATGCTAACTGAGATGTTGTAGAGGATGTTGGAACTATACCGTGACCAGACTCCTTCATTTCTGGTATATAAAGTTTAAAATCTGCTGATTTATATAAAACAGAATTTTTTTTTGAAACTACTCCAACTAATGTAATTTTATTTCTTTTGGCATATTGAATAACAGGCTTAAGCTCATCAGTTTCACCTGAATTACTTATCAATACTAGCAAATCTTTTTTTGTTATGCTGCCTAAATCACCATGAGTACACTGGCTTGCAGATATTGCAAATGATGGACTACCTACAGACGAAAGGGTGCTACTTATTTTTGATGCAATTATAAAACTTTTTCCAACTCCACAAAAAATTACTTTTGATTGGCAGTTAACTATTAAATTTACAACTTTGTTAAATGTATTATTGATAGAATTTCGTAACTTTCTAAGAGCTTGAATTTCTAAATCAATCACATTTTTTGCAATTTTTTTTAAATTATTTTTATTCATTTTTAATGTTCAAAAGTATTTATTTTGTAGCCTGAAATTTCCATATCTACAAGAATAGGTAATACTGTTACACTTTTTTTATAAAGCTCAATTCTTTTTTCTCTTTCTAACATATTTTTTAACTTCTCTTTTATCTCAAATAGGTATTCAGTATCTTGGGCAGCATAACTTATTTGTTTATCTGAAAGATTTGGATCTCCCCAGTCACTTTGTTGTTCTTTCTTTGAGATATCTTTGCCACAAATTTCTTTAACTAAATCCTTATATCCGTGCGAACTAGATGCTGTTCTCGCTATTTTTGAGGCTAGTTTTGTACAAAATATATTTTTAATTTCAATTCCTAGATGATACTTAAGCCAAAGCAAATCTTGTCTTGCATAGTGCATAATAAATTGAATTTTATTATTAGATAATATTTTTTTCAAATTTGGTGCATTATAGTTGTTTCTATTTAGTTTAATCAAAAAATACTTTTTTGACTCTAATCCTAATTGAACCAAAGTTAGTGGATCTCTGCCTAATACAAGACCAAGTGCCTCACAATCTAAACCAATTACTTTTTCATTTGATAAATCGATATCATTCGGCAAATCTTGATCAAATATTTTGATGTTATTCATTTTTAGTTATATATATAAAGACATAACAAAAATGTCTATTTTTTGATAAATGATTAAAAAAAAAGTGGTTATCTTTGGTGCAAGTGGTCAAATTGGCAGATATTGTATAAGAAGACTAGTTAAGGACAACTATAAAGTCATAGCTATTACAAGAAATAAGCATCAAAAAGCATATGTTTTAAAAACACAAGCACCAATAGGTTATCTTGATATAGTTGAAGCAGATATTTTTAATGAGGAAAAGATCACTAAATTTATATCCGAAACAGATATCTGTATTAATTTAATTGGAATACTATTTGAAAAGGGCAAAAGAAATACTTTTGAAAATATTCATAATAAGTTTCCAAAATTAATTTCTAGAATTTGTTCAGAAAAAAAAAAGAAATTAGTACACTTATCTGCCCTAGGTTTGGAAGATGCTAAGGACTCCTTATACGCTTTGAGCAAACTAAATGGTGAGGAAAGTATTAAAAAAAATCTCCCTTCTGCTACAATTTTAAAACCTTCAATAGTCTACAGTGTTGATGACAAGTTTACTACGAAGTTTATGAGTATTCTCAATTTACTTCCTATTTTTCCCTTATATTATAACGGTTCAACCAAATTTTGCCCTGTACATGCTTCAGATGTTTCAGAAGTTATATTTAAAGTAATTTCAAACGAAATTTACTCAAAAAGTATTGAAGTAATCGGACCAGAAATAATAACTTTTAAAGAAATTTTGGAAAAATTACTTTTTGCAATCAATAAAAAGAGAATATTATTACCATTACCTTTATTTTTAGCAAAGGCAAGTGCTTCAATTTTTCAACTTTTACCAACCCCATTAATAACTAATGATCAACTAAAATTATTAAAATATGATAATATCAAATCTATCAATGGAATTACAAATTTTGACATTGGAGTTCCCAGTAAAATTTTATTTGATAAAGGTATTAAAGAATATGCTTACAATTGGCGAGAGGGAGGCAAATTTTCCTTAGAGAAAAATAATTAAATCAAAATGATAATAAATATAGTTTATTTAACAATCTTTTTTATACTAATTTATGTAATTTATATTGCTGTTAAGGCTATAAATACTGGAATGCAAGCAAAAGCTTCTAACAGGTTGGATACAGATATTAGCAATATTAATCCCCAAGATAATCAAAGCGAAAGTATAAGTGATGAAATTATAAAACTTAACAATTTGCTTGAGTCCGAGGTAATCACTAAAGAAGAATTTGATAAGGCAAAAAAGAAGTTATTAGAAAGATAAAAAATTAAGCAGATTTAATTTTGCTTGCTATTAATTTAGGTACTTCATCATTTTTTTCATTTGTGTCATCTTTTTTACCTTTCGGTTGAAATGCATATAATAAATGTAATTTACAATATGAGAAATCTTTTAAAGAAGATCGGCCACAAAAATAAAAATCTTTTTCATTTGGGTGACCAATTGGCCATTTGCAAGTATTATCGTCCAACTCTTCAAGTTGCTTAGGGTTTTCAGGCTCAAAATTATTTTCAATTAATAAAGATTTAAATCTTGATCTTGATAGTTTTCTTGTTTTTTCAGATGAAATTTCACTATTCTTTTTATAATTATTACTTGCGTCTTGATTAAAATTTTTTGTTTTTATTTTTGCTGATAAATTTAATCTATGAGCTTTACCAATTACAGCGTTTCTACTAAGTCCACCTAAAATTTCGGCTATCTGACTTGCAGTTTTACCTTTCCCCCAAAGCTCTTTTAATTTATTTACTTTATCTTCTGTCCAACTCATTTATATACTATATGTAGTAGTTGTATTATTGTTGTATACTACATAAGTACACACATAAAAATTATAAAAACAAGCATTATTTTTGTTTTTTTAACAAAACTTAAAAAAAAAAGATAAATATATTTATCAATGGTTGAATTACAAAAAAAATATAAAATTGGCGTTCGTCAATTTGGGAAAATAAATTACGTAGGACTAGTTGCATTGTGGGTTAGAGAGTGTAGCAGATTCTGTGTGGTATGGGCTCAAACACTTTTATCGCCTTTAGTGTCTAGTTTGCTGTTTTTGTCGGTATTAACATTGGCGCTTGGTAACGATAGAGGAGATGTTTTAGGTTACTCATTTGTTACATTTCTCGCGCCTGGATTGATAGTTCAATCAATGATACTTCAAAGTTTTTCGCATTCAGTAAGTTCATTCATGATATCAAAAATGCAAGGAAATATAGTAGATGTTCTTTATGCTCCATTATCAGCTTTTGAGGTTTCCTTAGCAGTAATTTTGGCTGCGGTTACTAGAAGTATATTAATAGGCTTTATATCGGTAATAGTATTTATTTTTATAGTAGAGTTGCCATTAAAAAATATTTTTTTTATTTTTTACTCTGGTTTTTTTGGATCATTCTTTATAGGAAGTTTAGGTTTCATCACTGGTTTGTGGGCCACTAAATTTGACCATACTGCAACTGTCACAAATTTTATTTTACAACCATTAAGCTTTTTATCTGGAGTTTTTTATACTATCGATAGATTACCTGAATTCTTTCAATCTATAAGTTTGATAAATCCTTTCTTTCATATAATAAATATATTTAGGTATGGATTTTTAGGAAAGTCAGATGGAGATTTATACTTTGGCATTGTTTATTTGCCATTTTTAGCAATAATAGGATGGGCAATATCTTATTATCTTTATAAAATAGGTTACAAAATAAAATCTTAATCATGTCTTCTTTAGCAAAAAATTATAATAGAAGACAAATTTCTTTTAAAAAAGGAAAAGGAAGTTATTTATACTCAACCAATGGAAAAAGATATTTAGATTTTGTCCAAGGTATCGCTGTAAATTCATTGGGTCATGCAAATAATTATTTGATAAAAGCTATAAATAATCAAGCTAAGAAAGTTTGGCATGTTTCAAATGCATTTAAAATCCCTGAAGGAGAGAGGCTGGCAAAAAGATTAACAGACAAAACATTTGCAGACTCGGTAATTTTTCAAAATAGCGGTGCGGAGGCAACTGAAGTAGCAATAAAGGTTGCAAGAAAATATTTTTATTCAATTGGTCAAAAGAAAAAAAATAGAATTTTGTGTGTGAAAAATTCATTTCATGGCAGAACTCTTGCAGCAATATTTGCAAGTGGTTCAAAAAAAATGACTGATGGATTTGGGCCAAAAGTTGATGGCTTTGATCATTTTGCTTTTGGAGATCATAAAGCATTAATCAAATCAATTACAAGCAAAACCGCTGCAATAATGATAGAACCAATAATGGGCGAGGGTGGAATAAAAGTTATCCCTGAATGGTGTCTTAAAGAATTAAGAAAAATTTGTAATAAAAAAAAAATACTTTTAATTTTGGATGAGGTTCAATCAGGTGTTGGAAGATCAGGCAAATTCTTATCTTACGAATATTCTAAAATAATTCCTGATATCGTTCCAATAGCCAAAGGCATTGGGGGAGGGTTTCCTATTGGAGCTGTGCTTATGACTAAAAAAGTTGCAAAACACATGTCTCCTGGCACGCATGGAAGCACATTTGGTGGCAACCCTTTGGCGATGAGTGTTGGAAATGCAGTTATGGATCAAATATTTAAAAAAGGCTTTTTACAAAATGTAAAAATTAGATCAAAATTTTTTTTTAAAAAATTAAACGAAATTCAGGTAAATTATTCAAATGTAATTGAAGAGGTAAGAGGAAAAGGATTATTAATTGGACTTAAATTGAAGGTGGATCAAACAAAATTTATAAATAAATTATTTGAAAATAAGTTACTTACAATTAAAGCTGCGGATAATGTTGTGAGAATTTTACCACCATTAAACGTGTCAAATAAAGAAATAATTATTGCATTAAAAATTATAGAAAAAGTTTGCAAATCTTATAATTAGTTATGAAACATTTTATAAATATTAAAGATATACCTTATAAAACATTAAGAAAGATTTTATCAGATACAAAAAAAAGAAAAGATTTAAGAAAAAAACTAAAAACTTTAGAGATTGATAAAGACAATCCTTTAAAAGGGATCTTATTAATTCAAATGTTCGAAAAATCATCTTTAAGAACTAGATTAAGTTTTTATCTCGCTATTAGACAACTTGGGGGGTCAGCTCTAACATTAAGACCTGATGAATTACATTTATCCAAAGGAGGAGAGTCACTTTCTGATACAGCTAAAATATTATCAACCTACGGAGATATATTTGTTCTGAGAACTGACAATGAAAAAAAACTTAATAGTTTTAAAAAATTTTTATCAATTCCTTTAATAAATGGATTAAGTCCAAATTCACATCCCGCGCAAATTTTATCCGACATATTTACAATTGAAGAGATAACAAAAAAAAATATTTCTAGCCTGAATATTTGTTGGATAGGAGATTCTAATAATGTTTTGAATTCATTAATTGAGGCATCAATTAAATTCTCATTTAAATTGAATATTGGATGTCCAAAAAATTATAATCCTCCAAGAGAAATGCTGAGAATGATTAGACAAAAAAGTTCAAAAATTAAAATTTTTAATAACCCTAAAGTTGCAATAAAAAATGCTGATGTTGTTTTAACTGATAAAGTTATATCGATGAATGATAAAGTAAATAAAAAAAAAAAAATCAGAGATTTTTCAAACTTTAATATTAATTCGAAACTAATGTCTCTATCAAATAAAGCAATATTATTACATTGTTTACCAAGAGGTAGTGAAATAACCGATGAAGTTTTTTATGGTAAAAAATCAAAAGTTTGGCAACAAGCACTAAACAGAGTACATGTTCAAAAATCTATATTATTGTATTGTTTAAATAAACTAAGGTAAAGGTAAAGGACTATCAGAATATTTATTCAAATATAAAATTACAGAAGCTCTATCTTTCTCTTTTCTTAAACCTGCGTATGCCATTTTAGTACCTTTAATCCAATCTTTAGGTTTTAATAAAAAACCGTTAAGTTCTTCAAAACTCCAATTTTTTTCGTATTTAGCTAAAGCTTTAGAATACTTATAGTCATCCAATATACCTACTTTTCTTCCAACAACATTATATAAAGCGGGACCAATTTTATTCCCACCACCACTTTTTATTGAGTGACACGCTGAACACTTTTTAAATACTTTTTCACCATGTGCCAAATCTCCTGTCGAAAGTAGTGCAGCTATATCAACAATTTCTCTTTGAACTGGTTCTTCATCACCTTTTGTTTCAGCTGTCTCAATATCTAATTCTACTTTATAATTAGATTTTTCAGGCTTATTTACCTTAAAAACCAAATTTGAAACCTTTCCAATACCAATTACCAGTAGCGCAACTAGTAAAACAGCACCAATAATTTTGTTTAATTCAAAAGAATCCATTGATTTATATAAGTATTTCTACATATAACATGATATTTTCTAAATTGCTTAATTTAAATTTAAAAAAAATTTGCGTCTGTTAGACGCATAAATATATTTATGTCAAATACAATAATTTTAATACCATCAAGAATGTCGGCTGAACGTTTGCCAGGGAAACCCCTGCTTGAAGTAAATGGGCTTCCAATAATATGCCACGTTGTAAAAAAAGCACAAGAAACTCAAATTGGAGAGGTAGTTGTCGCAACTGAAGATGAAGAAATTCTAAATACAGTGAAGAAGAATCACGGTGAGGCAATTTTGACTTCAAAAAATCCGCAAACCGGAACCGACAGAATTTGGGAAGCTTTCCAAAAGTTAAATTTAAAAAATATTGATCATATAATCAATCTTCAAGGAGATGAACCCTTAATAGATATAAATGATATAAAAAATTTAGATAAATTAACTAAAAAAAATAATTGTGAAATAAATACTCTGGCATCTAAAATAGATAATAAAAAAAATCTAAATGATCAAAATATTGTAAAAGTTCAAACCGAAAATGATTTAGAAAAGAATAGATTTTCTGTAGCGCAAAAATTTTTACGGCAAATTGATAATCAATTAACTAATATTTACCACCATATTGGTATTTATGAATTTAGTGTCTCCACTTTAGAAACTTTTACAAATTTAGAACAATCTAATAACGAAAAAAGATATAAATTAGAACAATTAAGAGCCATGGATAATAATATCAAAATAAATGTTTCATATGCAAATACAAGAGTCATTGGAATTGACACACAAGAAGATTTTATAGAATTAAAAAAAATTATGGAATATAAAAGCTGATATGAAAATTTTATATCAAGGCTCTGAAGGTGCCTATTCACAACTAGCTGCGCTGGAAGTATATCCAAAAATGGATACGATTTCTTGCAAAACTTTCGAAGAATGCTTTCAAAAATGTACTGAGAATGAAAATTTAATGACTATAATACCAGTTGAAAATTCGATAGCAGGAAGAGTTGCGGATATACAATATTTGATGAATAAATATAAACTCCAGATATATGCTGAGCATTTTCATAAAGTGTCTCATAATTTAATGGCGTTACCAGGTATTAAAATAAAAAATATAAAAAGTGTAAGATCACATTCACAAGCAATTTCACAATGTCAAAAAGTAATTAAAGAAAATAATTTAGAACCAATTATTGCCGCAGACACAGCGGGAAGCGCAAAATTTATTAGTATTAATTCAAAAAAAGATGAAGCAGCGATCGCATCAACTTTAGCAGCAAAAATTTATAATTTAGAAATTATAAAAAAAAATATTGAGGATGATAAAAAAAATGTTACTAGATTCTTAATCATGGGAAAAAATGCCAAGCACCCCGAATTCAAAAAAGATAAATATATCACAAGTTGTATTTTTAAAGTTAAAGATAAACCTGCAGCTCTTTATAAGTGTCTTGGGGGTTTTGCGACCAACAACATAAGCTTAAGTAAACTTGAGAGTTTTTCTGAACATAGTAGTTTTGAGCAATATTTATTTTTATGTGATATTGTTGGACATATTGAAGATCCAAAAGTTCAAAAATCACTTGAAGAATTAGGTTTTCATACCGTTAGTTTAGATATTTTGGGGGTATATAAAGCCAGTCATTTCAGAGATATTTAATTTTTAATCTTCTTGAAGAATAAAAAAAATTTTTGGTATAATAGCAATGGAGGCTAGAGGTGGATACTGCTTGAACCCGACCAGATCTTAACGGAAGCAGTCGTAAAGACAGTCTTTCAGGTTCTAGTCTCCTATAAATAATGAAAGAAAATTCAAAAGTTTTAGCTCTAAAATATAGACCAACGGTCTTTAAAGATTTAATAGGTCAAGATGTCATTAGAGATACAATTTTAAGTTCAATTAAAGATAATAAAACTCCAAATGCTTATTTGTTTACAGGAATAAGAGGTGTTGGAAAAACAACAACTGCAAGATTAGTTGCTAAAGCTTTAAACTGTAAAAATGGAGTTGAAAGTATTGGCAATCAAGATTCATGTGAAAACTGCCATTGCAAAGATATAGCAAATTCAAATCATATTGATGTTTTAGAAATGGACGCAGCAAGTAAAACTGGTGTAGACGATGTTAGAGATTTAATAGAATTTTCAAGATACGGACCAAGCATTGCTAAATATAAAATTTTCATTATTGATGAAGTCCATATGTTAAGTAAACAAGCTTTTAATGCTTTACTTAAAACTTTAGAAGAACCTCCAACTTATAAAAATGGTGGAAGCCTTAAATTTATTTTTGCGACAACAGAGATAAAAAAAATCCCTGTCACTGTTGTTTCAAGATGCCAAAGATTTGACCTTTCAAGAGTAAAATCTATTGAATTATTTAATTTTTTAAAGAATGTAAAAGATTTAGAGGGTGGTAATATTAGTGACGAAGCAATTAAACTTATCGTAAAAATATCTGAGGGCTCAGTAAGAGATGCATTATCACTTTTAGATCGTGCTATCATTTCCCACCAAAATAATAAAGAGCTTGACCTCAAAGGCGCGCAAAAGATTTTTGGTTATTTTGACAAATCATTACTCATTGATCTGTTTAAAAATATTTTTGATGGTGATGAGGAAAAAGTCTTACAACAATATAGAGCAATGTATGATCAAGGAGTTGAACCTAAAGTTTTCTTAAATGATTTTTTAGAATTACTATATTATTTAAAGAACATTAATTTTTTAAAGATTGATGGGACAAATTTTTCTCTTAATGATGAGCAA
Source organism: uncultured Pelagibacteraceae bacterium (assembly GCA_902598425.1). Lineage (GTDB taxonomy): Bacteria > Pseudomonadota > Alphaproteobacteria > Pelagibacterales > Pelagibacteraceae > Pelagibacter. The sequence goes on from CACKBK010000004.1 coordinate 24,519, forward strand.
TTTGAAACAATCAAAGAATTGTCATCAAAAGTAGAAAACAGTGTTTTTTTGCTATTTTGGCAATTCACAATACAGACAATGCAAGAATTAGATATAATTTCTAATCAAAACCTTTCCATTGAGATGTTTTTGATAAGATTAATTTATATAAAAGGAATTAAATCAAATATTTCCTCGGAAAAAATTGAAAGTTTGGATATTCCAGAAAGACTAAGTAGATCTTTTAAAAATAAAGAAGCGCTAGACCAAATTAAGGGTCAAACAATAGATCAAATTAAAAATATTGTTCAAGAGGATAAAGATAAGCTGAATATAGATAAAAGTGTTAAAAATTTAATTGAAATAAAGTCTTTTGACGAGTTAATTAAAACTTGTGATCAAAAAAAAGAGATCAAATTAAAATATGAATTAGAGAATAATGTGAATCTTGTAAGTTTCGAAAAAAATAGAATAGAAATTTCATTTAATGAAGATTTAAGTAAAGATTTTTTAAAAATTATTTCATCAAAATTGTTTGATTGGACTGGTGAGAGATGGATTATAACATTATCCAAAAAACAAGGTGAATTAACAAAAAAACAAATTAAAACTAAAAATAAACAAGATATGTTGGAGAATGCCAAAAAAACAAAAACTTATAAAAAAATTAAAGAAATCTTTGATGATGCAGAATTAGTAGATGTTAAAAATGAGGAAATAAATGACTGATTTTTCAAAAATTTTAGATAAAGCAAAAGAGCTAGAAAATAAAATGAAAGAGAGTCAGGAAAAAATAAAAAGTATTAAAGTTGAGGGTATTTCTGGATCAAATTCAGTTAAAGTAACATTAAACGGCGATGGTGAAATGATTGGCATTTTCATTTCAGAAGATATTATGAAAGAAGATAAATCCGTAATTGAGGACTTAATTGTAGCTGCACATAATAATGCAAAAGAGAAGCTCAAATCTAAAACCTCTGAAGAAATATCCAAAGTAACAGGTGGGTTTGGTATTCCTGGATTTAAATGGCCACTTTAGATTTATGCAAAAAATTGATGAAATAGAAAATTTAATTAAAATTATTTCCAAATTGCCAGGACTTGGACCTAAATCAGCAAAAAGAATTGTTCTCAAACTAGTTAATAATAGGGATGAGCTTATCAAGCCCATGGCTAAAGGATTAGCTGATATTTATAAAAATATTTATAGCTGCAAAATTTGTGGAATTTTAAAACCAACATCGATCGATTGCAGCTACGATAACTGTAAAATTTTAAATAAAAAATATAATAAAATTTGTGTTGTAGAAAGTATAGCGGATCAATGGAGCATCGAAAGCTCAAATATATTTGAAGGATATTTTCATATATTAGGCGGAACAATTAATTCATCTGGCCAAAAAAAAGATGATTTGTTAATTTCCTCACTTGTTAAAAGAGTAAAAACTCAAAAAATCGATGAAGTGATCTTAGCAACAAGTGCAACTGTTGAAGGTCAGACAACAGCATACTACGTTCATGAGAGTTTAAATAGCACTAATGTGAAAGTTACCAAACTTGCACAAGGTCTACCAGTTGGAGGAGAAATTGAAAATTTAGATGATGGAACACTTTATTCCGCTTTTAAAAATAGAGCAGGATTAAATTCAGAATCAAATTGATTTTTTCATCAATCTATTAAAATGTAATAATGGCTCTGTGTAACCCGAGGGCTGATATTTTCCATGAAAAACAAGATCGCAAGCCGCTTTAAAAGCAATTGATTTGTCAAAATTTCCAGACATCGCTTGATATGGATCTTGATCTTTCATACCTCGGTCCTTTAAGTTTTGATAGTCTACAATTTTTGCCATTTTTTTCATTATCTCTAAAACTTGCTTTTTGCTACATACACCATGATGAAGCCAATTTGCTATGTGCTGGCTGCTTATTCTGCAAGTAGCTCTATCCTCCATTAATCCCACACCATTAATATCCGGAACCTTTGAACATCCTACAGACTGGTCTACCCATCTTACTACGTAACCTAATATTCCTTGTGCATTATTTCTTAACTCTCTTTCTATTTGCTCTTTCGACCATTTTTTTTGAGTATTAAGGGGTATAGTTAAAAGATCATCTAATTTAGCTTTTTTTCTATTTTTAAGTTTTTGATGCAAACTAAATACATCGACATCATGATAATGTAATGCATGTATTGCTGCAGCTGTTGGGGATGGCACCCAAGCACAATTAGCACCTGATAAAGGGTGAGATATTTTTTGTTCCATCATTTCTTTTAACAAATCTGGCATTGCCCACATTCCTTTTCCTATTTGAGCTTTTCCAGAAAAGCCGCAATCTAATCCCACATCGACATTATTATTTTCATATGCTTTTATCCATTTTGATGATTTCATGTCCCCTTTCAAAATCATTGGCCCAATTTCCATTGAAGTATGAATTTCGTCTCCAGTTCTATCAAGAAATCCTGTATTAATAAAAAACACTCTTTTTTTTAAAATTCTTATACATTCTTTTAAATTAACACTCGTTCTCCTCTCTTCATCCATTATGCCACACAAAATTTGATTTTTTTTAAATTTTAGAACTTTTTCAACTTTTTCGAAAATTTTATTTGTAAATGAGCATTCATCTGGACCATGCATTTTAGGTTTAACAATATAAATTGAATTTGTTCTAGAATTTCCCTTCCTTTTAAAATCATGAATACAAGCAGCAGATGTTACAAATGCATCTAAAATGCCTTCTGGACACTCAGATCCATCTTTTAATAAAATTGCAGGATTAGTCATAAGGTGTCCAACATTTCTATTAAGCAACAAGGATCTTCCATGTAATACTATTTTTTTACCTTTTGGTGACAAGTATTGTCTATCTAAGTTTAATTTTCTAAGGATTGTTTTATTATTTTTTTTAAACTTTGATGTTAAATTTCCTTTCATTAAAGATAGCCAGTTTCTATATCCTAGCACCTTATCTTCCGCATCTACAGCCGCCACACTATCCTCATGGTCACAAATTGTGGAAATTGCTGATTCTAAAATAATATCATGAATTTTCAATGGGTCTTGATTTCCATCAGGATTGTTTACTTCTAAATTGCCTTTTTGATCAAATAAAATATCTAAATGTAAATTATTGTTTTTAAATAAAAGTGAAAAGATTTTATTTTTTTGTTTTCTAAAACCTAAAAATTGTTTAGGATTTTTGAGATTAATACTAAGTATACCATTTTTAACATCTGGTATTTTTTTTAGATTTTTCCAACTTTGATTTTTTAAAGGAATATACTTATCTAAAATTTCTCTTGCATAATCAATGACTTTAGCACCTCTAATTGGATTATATGTTTTTCCTTTAACCGCTCCTTTTGTTTCAGGAATTATATTAGCTCCATAGAGACTGTCATAAAGACTTACCCATCTTGCGTTTGCAGCATTTAATAAAAATCGCGCATTCGATACTGGACACACTAGCTGCGGACCACAGATATTAGATATTTCTTTATCAACATTTTTGTATGGAATTTTGAAATTTTTTCCCTTCTTTTTGATATAACCAATTTTTTCTAAAAATTTTTTATAATCATTTAAATTTATTTTCTTTCCTTTTCTCTCAAGATGGTAGGTATCGATTGACTTCTGAATTTTTTCTCTTATTTCTATTAGTTCTCTATTTTTTTTTGCCAACTCATGGACAGATTTGCTAAAACCTCTCCAAAAATGATTTTTTGAAATTTTAGTTCCTGGTAATAATTCACTATTTATGAACGATAAAAGTACCTTAGAAACAGACAAATCGTATATTCGAACAAATTTCTCTTTTTTTGACATATTTTTTTTTACCATTTTATTGCCTATTTTTAGTTTATAAAGTCTAATTATATGAAAAATTATTTAAATTTTGAAGTAGACATTAAAGACTTAGAAAAAGAGCTTGATGAGCTTAAAGATCCATATAACAATACTGGTTTATCAGAGGTAGAAACAGATAAAATTTCAAAATTACAGACTGAAATAGATGAAAAATTGAAAGAAATTTACTCAAATTTAAATCCTTGGCAAAAAACTCAAGTTGCAAGACATGAGGACAGACCAAAGTCAAAATTTTTTATAGATAATTTATTTGAAGATTTTATTTCTTTGTCTGGAGATAGATATTATAGCGATGACAAATCAGTAATAACTGGTTTTGCAAAATTTAATAACCAATCTGTATTAATAATTGGTCAAGAAAAAGGGGACGATCTCGAGAGTAGAATAGAACATAATTTTGGAATGATGAGACCAGAAGGATATAGAAAGTCTATAAGATTAATGAAATTGGCAGATAAATTTAATATTCCAATAATTATTTTTGTTGATACACCAGGAGCTTATCCAGGTGTTGGTGCAGAGGAAAGAGGACAAGCAGAGGCAATTGCAAAATCAATTGAGTGCAGTATGGATATAAAAGTTCCAACCATATCAATTATAATTGGAGAAGGAGGATCTGGTGGCGCAATAGCGTTAGCGTCATCAAGTAAAGTTATAATGTTAGAGAACGCTATTTATTCTGTTATATCTCCCGAAGGATGTGCAACAATTTTATGGAGAGATCCGAAGAAAACTCTCGAAGCAGCTACAGCAATGAAATTATCCTCTAAAGATCTATTAGATTTGAAGGTAATAGATGAAATCATAGAGGAGCCTTTGGGTGGAGCTCATAGAGACAAAAACTTTATATTAGAAAACGTAAGAAAAAGTATAGAAAAAAGTTTATTAGAGTTCTCTGAATTATCTAGAGAAGAAGTTTTTAATAAGAGAAAAGAAAAATTTTTATCCATTGGAAGAAATAAAGGATTTACCTCAACTTCTAGATCTAAAATAAGTCTTTCATTAGAGAATAATAATTTTTTGAATTTGGTTAATAAGTTTAAAAAAAAGCAATTAATATTTTTAGCTTTAGCAATTTTGTCTATGTTCTTTTTGGGTATTATATTTATTTAAAATCTTCCACAACAGTGTTTATATTTTTTTCCAGTGGCTTCACATATATCGTTTCGAGATATTTTTTTACCTTTACTCAATATTAAAAGACATTTAGGATTATTAACAATTTTATTATTTTTTTTTATATCATTTTCTTCATTTTTTTCGATAATAGTTAGATTTAAGAGAATTGTTATTAGATCAAATTTTAACTTACTTAATAAATTTTCAAAAAGATTAAATGCTTCTTTTTTATATTCAACAAGAGGATCTCTTTGTCCATAAGATCTTAATCCAATAACTTGTCTAAGTTGCTCTAGATATTGAATATGCAGTTTCCAATTAGCATCTATAGTTTGTAAGAATATTCTTTTTTCTATTTCCTTTGACTGATCATCACCTAACTTTTGTAATCTTTCATTTCTTTTTTCTAAAAATTTGTTTTTTAATTTATTTTTAAATTCGTCATTTTTAACTCCACTTAAATTTTTAATCCCTTCATCATTAAAGCTTTTTCCCACAAGTGTTTTGACTCTTGTCTCAAAATCTTTGCTTTTCTTTGGATTTATAGATAAATTTTTTTCAGAGATAAGTTGGTCTATAGTTTCATCTAAAAATGTTTCTGAATAATCAAATATTTCATTTGTATTTATAATGTTATTTCTTTGACTAAAAATTACATGTCTTTGGTCATTAAGCACATTATCAAATTTAAGTAGCGTTTTTCTCATATCAAAATTTCTTGCCTCAACTTTTTGTTGTGCTCTCTCAAGAGCTTTGTTTATCCATGGATGATCTATACTTTCTCCATCTTTAAGACCTAATTTTTCTAACATAGTATTCATGGACTCCGATCCAAATATTCTCATTAAATCATCGTCAAGACTTACAAAGAAAATTGAATTTCCTTCGTCTCCCTGTCTGCCAGATCTTCCTCTTGCTTGATTATCAACTCTTCTAGACTCCATTCTTTCAGTTCCAATTACAAATAATCCACCTAAGGATTTAATTTTATTTTTCTCAGATAGTAATTTTTCTCCTTCGAGATCTTCTTTTTTTCCACCAAGTTGAATATCAACACCTCGTCCTGAGATACTTGTAGTTATTATTACAGAGTTTAATTTTCCTGCATTAGCAATAATTTCAGCCTCTTTTTCGTGATTTTTTGCATTTAAAACAACGTGAGGTATTTTTTCTTTATTTAGTAAAGAAGAATATTGTTCGGATTTATTTACACTAGAGGTAAAAACTAGAGTAGGTTGACCTACCTTATAGCACTCACTTATTTTTTTTATAATTGCAATGTTTTTTTCTTTTTCAGTTCTGAATATTTGGTCATTCCAATCTTTTCTTATCATTTTTTTATTTGTTGGAATTACTGTTACAGAGAGATTGTAGATTTCTAAAAATTCCTCTGCTTCTGTCAGTGCGGTTCCAGTACAACCAGACAACTTTTCATAAAGTTTAAAGTAATTTTGGTAAGTAATTGATGCTAGAGTTTGATTTTCATTTTGGATATCTACTTTTTCTTTAGCCTCAAGTGCCTGGTGAAGACCATCTCCATATCTTCTCCCCTCCAAAATTCTTCCAGTTAACTCATCTATTATTTTAATTAAGCCGTCCTGAATGATGTAATCTTTACCCTTTTTGTATAAATGGTTTGCCTTAAGCGCTTGATTTACATGATGGACTAATGACAAGTTTGCAGGATCATAAAAATTATTATTTTTTAAAATATTTGCCTCATTTAATATTTTTTCTACATTCGAAATTCCAGAATTAGTTAAAAAAACGTTTTTATCTTTTTCATCTATTTCATAATCTTGCTCTACTAATCTTTTAACTAGTTTATCAATCGCTAAATATTGACCTGTTTTATCCTCAGCTGCTCCTGAGATTACTAGAGGTGTTCTCGCTTCATCAATCAAACAAGAATCTATCTCATCTACAATTGCAAATTTATGCCCTCTCTGGACTAAGTCTTCTTTTGAAAATTTCATATTATCTCTTAAGTAATCAAAGCCCAATTCACTATTTGTTGCATATGTGATATCTTGTGAATAATTATGTTTTCTTTCATCATCGGTTTGTTCATTTGAGATGAAACCAGCATTGATACCCAAAAAATTATAAATTTTGTTCATTTCTGAACAATCTCTTTTTGCAAGATAATCATTTACTGTAACTATATGAACACCTTTTCCTTGAAGCGAGTTAAGATAGGCCGCAAGTACAATTGTAATTGTTTTACCTTCTCCGGTTCTCATTTCAGAAATTCCAGATTGGTGCAGCACAATACCACCCATAATCTGGACATCAAAGTGTCTTTCTCCCCTAGTTCTTTTCGATGCTTCTCTTACTAAGGCAAATGCTTCAGGTAATATATTGTCAATACTTGGATCTTTTGCCAAACTTTCCTTTAGCTTTTGTGTTTTTTTAGGAAAATCAGCATCATTAATTTTAGATATTTCATTTTCTAAATTGTTGACTTTTTCTAAAATCACTTGCAGCTTATCCAATTGCTTTTGATTATGTGATTTAACGAACTTAGATAATATTTTTAAAGGATTAAGCATTATGTTTATTTTGATGTATAATTTAATTATATTTACTAATATAGGAAGAAAATAATTATTTTAAACCTTATGGTATTAAATTTTAACAACTTATTTGGATCTGAAAGTAAAAATACTAAATTAAGCGATTTTCAGGATCTTGATCATCTAAATGGTCTTGCGTTATCAATCACTGATGCCAAGCTTTATAATCCTTCAAGAGATGATTTAGTTTTATTTTATTTTAGAAATGGGGCAAACTACGCATCGGTTTATACTAAGTCAACTATTGTGTCAGAAAATATCAAATGGAATAAATCTATAGGAAATAAAAAAGTTATGGCGTTATTGGTTAATACACGAAATGCAAATGCATTTACTGGGAAAGCAGGATATGAAGGCCTAAAAAAAATTGCTGAAGAGCTCTCAAATCAATTAAACGCAAAGCAAAAATTAGATGAGGAGAAACCAGAGAAAATAAAAGTAAAAGATATTATGTTTGGGTGTACGGGGACCATAGGCGAAGCTTTTCCAACAGAAAAAATAAAAAATAGCATTTCAGATATTGTAGAAAAAATTAAATATAACCAAAATAAATATATTTGGACTAAAGCTGCTTTAGGAATTATGACAACTGACCTTGTTCCTAAATTAGCAATGGAAGAATGTAAAATTGGAAATACCTCTATTAAAATTTATGGCGTAGCAAAAGGATCGGGTATGATTTATCCAAATATGGCAACTACTCTTGGATATGTTTTTACAGATGCAAAAATTTCACAGAAAGTTCTTAAAAAATTGCTCTCAAAAAATATTGAAACCACTTTTAATGCAATAAGTTGTGATGGTGATACTAGTACTAACGATATGGTATCAGTATTTGCAACTGGAGCAGCAAATAATTTAATTATCAAAAATATAAGAGACGAAAGAGCAAAAATCTTTGAAAAAAGTTTTCATAATGTTTTACTGAATTTAGCAAAAAGAGTTGCGGCTGATGGTGAAGGTGCATCAAAATTCATTACTATAAGTGTAAATAAAGCCAAGGATGAAAAAGATGCAAAAAAAATTGCTTTCTCAATTGCAAACTCTCCACTTGTAAAAACAGCTGTTGCAGGAGAAGATCCTAACTGGGGTAGAATTATTATGGCAATTGGAAAATCAAAAGTGTCTGTAAATTTAAATAAACTTAATATTAATTTAGGTGATATAAAAATTGTTGATAAGGGTCAGCTTCTTGAAAATTATTCAGAGGAAGATGCAAAACGTTACATGAGGAACGAAAAAATAGATTTTAAAATCAATTTAAATATGGGTTCTAAAAGTTTTACTGTTTATACAATGGATTTAACTAAAAAATATATTGAGATAAATGCAGATTACAGAAGCTAGGCTCTTGAAATATCTTAAAAGATAATTAACTATTTTCTATGATTAAATATAGATTAGAATGTGAACACTGCAAAGGTAAATTTGACAGTTGGTTTAGCTCTTCTAAAGAATTTGATAAATTAAAAAAATTAAAATTGATCAATTGTAATTCTTGTAACTCAAAAAAAATAAAAAAATCATTAATGTCACCTAAAGTTATTAAGGATGGAAATATGTTCAAGAAAAATAATTCTCAAGAAAAAAAACTACAAATTTTAAAGGGTAAATTAAAAGAATATCAAAAATTCATAAAAAATAACTTTGAGTATGTTGGGGATAATTTTTCTTATGAAGCCAGATCAATCCATTATGATACAAAAAAAAATAAAGCTAAAGGTATATATGGAAAAGCATCAAATGAGGAAATAAAAAGTCTTAATGAAGAGGGGATAGAAACACAAATTATTCCATGGATTAAAGATAAAGAAAATTAATTCTTTTTAAATTTAATAATATAATTTACTGCACAATCCTGAGATACACTCCATCTGTTGGAAAGTGGATTAAATACCATCCCATCAATTTTTTCAACTAAAAGTGAATTTTTTCGTCCAAAATTTGTAAGTTCTTCTGGGGTTAAAAATTTATTCCATTCATGTGTTCCAATTGGCAACCAACGCAAAATATACTCTGCGCCAATTATTGCAAAAATATATGATTTTAGAGTTCTATTGAGTGTTGCAACAAACATTAGACCATTTTTTTTTAAAAGCTCTGAGCTTTTTTTGATAAAAAAATTTACATCCTCTACATGCTCAACAATTTCCATGTTTAAAACTAAATCAAATTTTTTATTTGATTTAAAATTCTCAGGTGAATTACAAAAATAACTTATATTTAAATTATTCTGTTTTGCGTGAATTTTTGCTGAAATTATATTTTTTTCTGAAGCATCAATACCAGTTACATTACCTCCTAATCTTGACATTGGCTCTGATAACAAACCACCACCACATCCGATATCTAAAATATTTAAATTTTTAAAAGGTTTATCTTTGTTCGTTAAATTAAAATGTTTAATAGTATTATCCTTTATATATTTTATTCTCTCTGGATTAAATTGATGAAGCGGTTTAAATTTTCCCTCTGGGTTCCACCAATCCTCTGCAATTTCTGAGAATTTATCTATTTCTTTTTTGTTAATTGTGCTACTTTTCATTGATTATTGACATTACAATCAAGATGTATTTTATCAACATAATTTAAAATATTAAGAAATTTATCAATGAAAATTATAGTTTTAAAATTCGGTGGAACATCGGTAGGATCAATAGAGAGGATTAAAAAAGTCGTCTTAATTATCCAGAGATATATAAAAAAAAAATATAAAGTGATTGTCGTGTCATCGGCTATGAGCGGTGTGACAAATGATCTAATTAGAAAGTCACAAAAATTAAGCCAAAATTTTATTGCATCAGAGTATGATGTTCTTGTTTCCTCAGGTGAACAAATATCTTGTGCGCTTATTTCAGGAAGATTAACTCATCTTGGTTACAATTCAAGATCATGGCTTGGATGGCAAGTTCCAATCATTACTGAAGGCGATCACAAAAAATCTAGAATTACCAAAATATTTAAAAATAAAATTATTAAATACCTCAAAAGTGGTGGAATACCTGTGATAACTGGTTTTCAAGGAATAAACTCTACTGAGAGAATTACCACTTTAGAAAGAGGAGGGTCTGACGCAAGTGCAATTATGTTAGCAAAATTTTTTAATGCAGAAAAATGTATTATTTTTACTGATGTTGAAGGAGTTTATACGACAGATCCAAATACAATTAAAAAGGTAAAAAAGATTGAAAAAATATCTTACGAAGAAATGTTAGAGATGGCATCCTTAGGGGCTAAAGTAATGCAACCTGCCTCAATTCAAGATGCAAGATTGAATAGAATAAATATCGAGGTCAAATCATCATTTAAAAGCAAACCCGGCACATTAATTACTAAAAAAAAAAATATTTCTGCTAATAGGATTATTACAGGCGTTTCATTTACAAAAAACGACTCAAAAATTACTTTAATAGGAGTTGTAGATAAACCAGGCGTTGCGGCCTCTATTTTTGAACCGTTATCAATGAATGCAATAAATGTTGATATGGTTGTGCAAAATATTTCAGCAGATGGAAAACAGACCGACTTAACATTCACAATTAAAAATGAGGACATTAAAAAGACTGAAAAACTTTTGAGAAATAACAAAAAAATAAAATTTCAAGACATACTTATCAAAAAAAATGTTTCAAAAATTTCAATTATTGGGGTTGGAATGATTACTACTCCTGGTGTAACATATAGAATGTTTAAAGCTCTTTCTAAACAAAAAATAAATATTCAAGTTATTTCAACTTCGGAAATAAAAATTTCTGTCTTGATAGATAAACGATACATCAAAAAAGCTGTCAAAGCTCTTCATAAAGAATTTGAATTAGAAAAATGAGTATAAGACCATTTAGAGATATAAAAAGGAATAAAACAAAAGTTATAAATGTTGGTTCTGTAAAAGTTGGTGGTAATAACCCAATTAGTGTTCAGTCAATGACAAATACCTTAACTACCGATGTGAATAAAACTATAAAACAAATACATCAAATTTCTGAAGCTGGAGCAGATATAGTTAGAGTTTCTTGTCCGGATGAGAATTCAACAAATGCTCTTAAAGAAATTGTTAAACATATAGATGTTCCATTAGTGGCAGATATTCATTTTCATTATAAAAGGGCTATTGAAGCAGCGGAGAGTGGTGCTAGTTGCTTAAGAATAAATCCTGGCAACATTGGGGATAAAAAAAAAATAAAAGAAGTCATAGAAGCAGCAAAAAATAATAATTGCTCAATAAGAATTGGTGTCAATGCTGGTTCTTTAGAGAAAGATATTCTTGAAAAGCACAAAGAGCCATGCCCAGAAGCTTTAGTTGAAAGTGCATTAAGAAATATAAAAATTTTAGAGGACTTAGATTTCCAAAATTTTAAAATTAGTGTGAAATCATCCGATGTTTTTTTGTCAGTGAAATCCTATAGACTTTTATCTCAACAAACTACATATCCACTCCATCTTGGAATAACGGAGGCTGGAAGTTACTTACCTGGTAGTATTAAATCATCAATAGGACTTGGTAATTTATTGATGGATGGTATTGGCGATACCATTAGGGTATCTTTATCAGATGATCCAGTTGAGGAGGTTAAAATTGGAAACGAAATTTTAAAATCAATAGGTTTAAGAAATAGAGGTGTTCAAATTATATCTTGCCCGTCTTGCGCAAGACAAGGATTTGAAGTAATTGAAACTGTGAAAATACTAGAGGACAAACTCTCACACATAAAAGAGCCTATTACACTATCTATTATTGGATGTGTAGTTAATGGCCCTGGTGAAGCATCACAAACAGATATTGGAATTACAGGTGGTGGCAGAGACAGTAACATGCTTTATTTGAATGGAATTCAAACTAAGAAATTAAATAACAGCGAAATCATTTCTAAAGTTGTTGAACAAGTTGAGAAGAAGGCTAGCGAAATTCAAAAAAAAGCTAAATGATACCTTTGGAAAAAGTAAAAGATATTCTTGATAAACATGCTAAACTAGAAGTAGATTTATCTTCTGCTGACATTGATAAAAAAAAATTTGCTGAAATGTCAAAAGAATATTCAGATCTAAGTAACATTATAGATGAAGCAAAATTTTATAGTTCCTTTCAAGGTGAGAAAAAAGAATTGGAAAAAATTATCAATGACAGTTCAAGCGACGATGATATGAAAGAATTGGCAAAATCTGAACTATCTACTCTCATTTCTAAAAGTGAAAAAGTTGAAAAAAAATTAAAACTTTTTCTTTTACCAAAAGATGAAGCAGATAAAAAAAATGCAATAATTGAAATTAGAGCAGGGACAGGAGGTCTTGAAGCAAGTTTGTTTGCTGCTGATCTTTTTAAAATGTATGAAAAAATCTGTAATAAAAAAAAATGGGAATTAGAAATAATAAGTATTTCCAAAAGTGATGCTGGTGGACTAAAAGAAGTTATTGCATCCATTAAAGGAGCTAATATATATTCAACACTAAAGTTTGAAAGCGGTGTACATAGAGTTCAAAGAGTACCAGATACAGAAACACAAGGAAGAGTTCATACTTCAGCAGCAACAGTCGCAGTTTTACCTGAGGCAGAGGAAATTGATGTAAAAATTGAGGATAAAGATTTAAGAATTGATGTTTTTAGAAGTAGCGGGCCTGGAGGGCAAAGTGTTAACACCACAGACTCTGCAGTTAGAATTACTCATATTCCAACAGGTATTGTTGTAAGCCAGCAAGATGAAAAATCTCAAATAAGGAATAAAGAAAAAGGCCTCAAAATTCTAAGATCAAGAATTTATGACTATGAGAGAGAAAAGAAAGATAATGAAAGATCAAAAGATAGAAAGAATAAAATTGGAACAGGTGATAGATCGGAAAGAATAAGAACTTATAATTTTCCCCAAGGAAGAGTCACAGATCATAGAATAAATATGACTTTACATAAATTAGATGAATTCCTGGAAGGTGAAATTTTCGATGAATTTATTGACAATTTAAATCTACAAGATCAAGAAGAAAAACTGGTTAGTTTGGTTAAACAATGAACAACATCCAAGCAGTGCTTAATATGGGGAGTAAATTTTTAAAACAAAATTCAATTAATTCTTATCAAATTGATGCAGAATTACTTTTAAGCAAGGTTTTAAATAAAAAAAGAGAATACCTTTTTTTAAATAATAAACAAAGTTTAAGTAATGACTTATTGGACCAATTTAAGGCATTGCTAAATAGAAGGAAACAAAAAGAGCCGATTGCCTATATCTTAAATCATAAAGAATTTTGGAAAAATAGTTTTTATGTTGATAAAAATGTATTAATTCCAAGACCAGATACAGAGATATTGATCGAGGAGGTAATGAAAATTTATAATAAAGATCGAAGATTATTTGTTTTAGATATTGGAACTGGATCCGGATGTATAATTATTTCTTTACTTAAAGAAAGGCAAAAATTTAATGGCACTGCTATAGATATATCAAAAAAAGCTATAAAAATAGCGAAATTTAATGCAAAAATACATCAGTTAAATAATAGAATTAAATTTTACAAATCATCTGTTGACAATTTTTTTAAAGGTAAATATGATTTAATTGTATCCAACCCTCCATATATAAACAGTTTAAAACTTAAATATTTGGAAAAAGATATATTAGGATATGAACCTATCCAAGCTTTAAAAGGAGGATTAGACGGTTTTAATGTTTTCTATAAAATTATTAATAAATCTTCTAAATTGCTCAAAAAGGGTGGGAAATTGGTTCTAGAAATTGGATTTGATCAAAAATTTGAAATGTTGAGATTGCTAAAAAACAAAAACTTTTTTTTAAATAAAACCATTAAAGATTACAGTGGAAAAGACAGATGTTTAATATGTACAAAGCTATAAATAAGATTTTTTCATGAGACAATTTAGAAATAATAATAAAAGATCAAGATTTAGATCTAATGGAGATAAAAATTTTAAAAGAAATGGACAAAATAATTCTTTCATAGAGGGTCAAAATTTTCAGAGAAAATCTCCCGGTAGAAATAATCAGAATGCAAATAAATTAATTGAAAAATATAGTGATTTAGCAAGGGAAGCACTATCGAATGGAGATAAGATATTATCAGAAAATTATTTTCAACACGCTGATCATTTTTTGAGAATTTCAAACGATAAAGATAAAAATTTTACAAAGGATATAAGCGAAATACAAAATCAAGATAAAAATATCGAAATAACAGAAAGCAACAAAACTACAGACCAAAATCTAGATAACAAAAATATTGTATAAAATTTAACCAATTTTTAAAATTAATTCAGATTTTAATACTTCAGTCTTGATTTTTTTTATCTCAAACTGCTCTCTTGCTTTTCCTTGAAGCACTTTACCAGATGGTAATTTTAAAGTCTGAGAATTTATTCTTTTTCCATTAAATATCACTTCGTAATGAAGATGGGGGCCAGTAGATTTTCCAGTTGATCCTACATATCCAATAATTTGACCTTGTTTAACTCTGTTACCAGTCTTCGCTAATCTAGAAAATTTTGACATATGTGCATAAACAGTACTGTAGGATGAATTATGTTTTATTTTAACGCAATTTCCACCACCACCACACCAACTAGCTTTTATTACAACTCCATCACCTGATGCCATTATCGGAGTTCCCTCAGGTGCTGCAAAATCTGTTCCACGATGCATCTTATTAAACCCATCGATTGGATGTTTTCTCATTCCATAAGGCGAAGATAATCTAGCTCCATTAATTGGAGTTTTCATGAGAGCTTTTTTTGCACTTTTTCCATTTAGATCATAGTGACCCTCTACACCTTTCTTATCGAAATAGTATAATGAGTTACTTTGATTTCGTAAGTTTAAATCCGCAAAAATAATTTTTCCAGTACTAAAAATTTTTTTATTTTCATCTTCATAAACTTCATAAATAATCTGAAAGGTATCATTTTTTCTTATATCTCTTTGAAAATCAATCTGAAATCCATATATACGAGCAAACTCAACAATAATATTTGCCGGTATGTTCTTTTTAGATGCGCTTCTATACAAACTTTGAGTAATTTTTCCTTCTTTAAAGATAGTTTTTTTTTTAAGGTTGGTTACTATTTCTCTTTTTTTAAAAATATCTTTTTCATAATCTCTAACCAATTCAATTTTTTTCGTTTTAGATATTGTAATACCTAATTTTGAGACAGTCATGTTAGAATTATCAATTGTCAAATTAATTGTATCATTTACTTTGATACTATTTGCAATTTTATTTTTGTTAAGATTATTCAAAATACTATTTATTTCATTATTTGGTATGCCATAACTTTTTAAAATATTATTTATAGTGTCGTTATTTTTAACTTTATGTTTTACTCTTGAATATTTTGGCTGAAATCCTCCAAGAACATTGGTAAAAGTTTTTTGAAAATATAAATTATTAATGACTTTAAGATATTCTTTTGTAGATTGATTTTTAGATATTTGGAAAAATTGTGTTAAAAGAACTGATATAATAATAAGAACTATCACAAAAGAAAGTTCTTGATTTTTCTTAATAAAATCCTGTAGATATCTAAAGTCCAGTTTCATTTAATAATACAATTAATAATTTAGTATTTTAAAAAAATCAAAAAAAACCCTTAAATTATAAGCTTTTTTTAAGCTTTTTTTTGCTCTTAACTACTTGATTTAGTTTCATTTTAGCCTATAAGCATCAAACTTTCTCAATAAAATTAGCATTGTTTAATAATTATGTGAGAATTTTGGGTTTTTAAACTCAATTAGCTATTTTAAAAGTAAAAAATTTAAGAAGAGAAGTGTGGACGGTTAAGGTTACCAAAATTTGTCGTACACACTTCAACATTATATAAATTTTATTCTTAGAATTTATATAGAAGCTAGTGTGCGCCGTTTTTAAACTTGAGAGTTTGATCATGGCTCAGAACGTACGCTGGCGGCACGCCTTATACATGCAAGTCGAACGAAGTAGCAATACTTAGTGGCAGACGGGTGAGTAACATGTGGGTATCTTCCCTATGGTGAGGAATAACACGAGGAAACTTGTGCTAATACCTCATAAGTCTTTACGGAGAAAGCTTTATGCGCCATTGGATGAGCCCGCACTTGATTAGTTTGTTGGTAGGGTAATGGCCTACCAAGACTGTGATCAATAGCTGATTTGAGAGGATGATCAGCCACATTGGGACTGAGACACGGCCCAAACTCCTACGGGAGGCAGCAGTAAGGAATCTTGCACAATGGAGGAAACTCTGATGCAGCGATGCCGCGTGAGTGAAGAAGGCCCTTGGGTTGTAAAGCTCTTTCGTCGGGGAAGAAAATGACTGTACCCGAATAAGAAGGTCCGGCTAACTTCGTGCCAGCAGCCGCGGTAATACGAAGGGACCTAGCGTAGTTCGGAATTACTGGGCTTAAAGAGTTCGTAGGTGGTTAAAAAAGTTGGTGGTGAAATCCCAGAGCTTAACTCTGGAACTGCCATCAAAACTTTTTAGCTAGAGTATGATAGAGGAAAGCAGAATTTCTAGTGTAGAGGTGAAATTCGTAGATATTAGAAAGAATACCAATTGCGAAGGCAGCTTTCTGGATCATTACTGACACTGAGGAACGAAAGCATGGGTAGCGAAGAGGATTAGATACCCTCGTAGTCCATGCCGTAAACGATGTGTGTTAGACGTTGGAAATTTATTTTCAGTGTCGCAGCGAAAGCGATAAACACACCGCCTGGGGAGTACGACCGCAAGGTTAAAACTCAAATGAATTGACGGGGACCCGCACAAGTAGTGGAGCATGTGGTTTAATTCGAAGATACGCGCAGAACCTTACCAACACTTGACATGTTCGTCGCGACTTTAAGAGATTAAAGTTTTCGGTTCGGCCGGACGAAACACAGGTGCTGCATGGCTGTCGTCAGCTCGTGTCGTGAGATGTTGGGTTAAGTCCCGCAACGAGCGCAACCCTCACTTTTAGTTGCCATCATTTAGTTGGGCACTCTGAAAGAACTGCCAGTGATAAGCTGGAGGAAGGTGGGGATGACGTCAAGTCCTCATGGCCCTTACGTGTTGGGCTACACACGTGCTACAATGGCATCTACAATAGGAAGCAAGATGGCAACATTGAGCAAATCCTAAAAAGATGCCTCAGTTCGGATTGCACTCTGCAACTCGAGTGCATGAAGCTGGAATTACTAGTAATCGCGGATCAGCGCGCCGCGGTGAATACGTTCCCGGGTCTTGTACACACCGCCCGTCACACCATGGGAGTTGGTTCTACCTTAAGGCAAAGTTTAAAACCTTTGACCACGGTATAGTCAGCGACTGGGGTGAAGTCGTAACAAGGTAGCCGTAGGGGAACCTGCGGCTGGATTACCTCCTTTCTAAGGATGATCAAAAATTTATTTTTGATCTAAATATTTAACAGGTTAATGTTGACCGTCCTCATTTCTCTTCTTGATTTTAAGTGTTTCTCTTTACTGAATAAGGGCCGGTAGCTCAGTTGGTTAGAGCACACCCTTGATAAGGGTGGGGTCGAAAGTTCGAGTCTTTCTCGGCCCACCATTTTTTTGGGGGATTAGCTCAGCTGGGAGAGCGCCTGATTTGCATTCAGGAGGTCAGCGGTTCGATCCCGCTATCCTCCACCAGAAACACTTAGTTATTTAAATTGTGAATGAAATTAATATTATCAATATCTATATCCGATTGTTCAAATAGATGAACAATCATTGAATGTTCGAAAAGATGAACATTCCAACAAAATTTGATTCAACACAGAATTTTTTTCTGTGCATAAATCAAGCGTTTAAGGGCGTGTGGCGGATGCCTTGGCACTGAAAGCCGAAGAAGGACGTGGTATACTGCGATAAGTTTCGGGGAACTGTATGCAAGTTTTGATCCGAAAATTTCCGAATGGGGAAACCCACCACTTTATGTGGTACTTTAAACTGAATTCATAGGTTTAAAGAGAGAACCTGGAGAACTGAAACATCTAAGTAACCAGAGGAAAAGAAATCAATTGAGATTCCGTTAGTAGTGGCGAGCGAAAGCGGACTAGGCCTGTAGATTTGTTAAAAAAATCTGAATAGTCTGGAAAGACTAACCATAGAGGGTGATAGTCCCGTATGAGTAATGTTTAACAAATTTCTTGAGTAAAGCGGGACACGTGAAATCTTGCTCGAATATAGGGGGACCACCCTCTAAGCCTAAATACTCTTCAGTGACCGATAGTGAACTAGTACCGTGAGGGAAAGGTGAAAAGAACCCCTATTAGGGGAGTGAAATAGAACCTGAAACCGCATGCCTACAATCAGTCGAAGCTCTTTTTAGAGTGACGGCGTACCTTTTGTATAATGGGTCAGTGACTTAATTTATTAAGCAAGCTTAAGCCATCTAGGTGTAGGCGCAGCGAAAGCAAGTCTTAATAGGGCGATTAGTTTAATGAATTAGACCCGAAAACGAATGAGCTTACCATGAGCAGGTTGAATGCAAGGTAACACTTGCTGGAGGACCGAACCAGTTGACGTTGAAAAGTCTTTGGATGACTTGTGGTAAGGGGTGAAAGGCCAACCAAATTCGTAGATAGCTGGTTTTCCGCGAAAACTATTTAGGTAGTGCGTTGAATAAATAGATGTTTAGAGGTAGAGCACTAAATGGGCTAGGGGGAAGAGATTCTTACCAAACCTAATAAAACTCCGAATGCTAAACATTGTTCTTCAACAGACAGACTGTGGGTGCTAAGGTCCATGGTCGAGAGGGAAAAAGCCCAGACCACCAGATAAGGTCCCGAAATTGTGATTAAGTGTGAAAGGATGTGGAAATTCCTTAACAGCCGGGAGGTTGGCTTAGAAGCAGCCATCCTTTAAAGATAGCGTAACAGCTCACCGGTCTAATAGAGTTTCTGCGCCGAAGATGTAACGGGGCTAAAATCACATACCGAATCTGTGGGTTTATAAAACTTTCGAGTTTTATAAGCGGTAGCGGAACGTTCTGTAAGCCTGCGAAGGGATACCCGTGAGGGATCCTGGAGGTATCAGAAGTGCGAATGCTGACATAAGTAACGATAAATAAAGTGAAAAACTTTATCGCCGAAAATCCAAGGGTTTCTGCGCAAGGTTAATCCGCGCAGAGTTAGTCGGCCCCTAAGGCGAGGGCGAAAGCCGTAGTCGATGGAAATAAGGTTAATATTCCTTAACCAGATGGTAGTGACGGATTTTGTAAGTTGTAAATTCTTAATGGATTGAATTTGCTGCGAAAAAGTCCCAGGAAATAGCTCCATCATTAGACCGTACCCTAAACCGACACAGGTGGATTAATAGAGTATATTTAGGCGCTTGAGAGAATGATGTTGAAGGAACTCGGCAAAATGCTTCTGTAACTTCGGAATAAAGAAGACCTTTTTATAGGCAACTATTAAAAGGTGGCACAAGCCAGGGAGAAGCGACTGTTTATCAAAAACACAGGGCTCTGCTAACACGTAAGTGGATGTATAGGGTCTGACGCCTGCCCGGTGCTGGAAGGTTAATGCGATGGGTGCAAGCTCATTTCTGAAGCCCCAGTAAACGGCGGCCGTAACTATAACGGTCCTAAGGTAGCGAAATTCCTTGTCGGGTAAGTTCCGACCTGCATGAATGGCGTAACGATTTCTCCGCTGTCTCCAACATCAACTCAGTGAAATTGAATTCTCCGTGAAGATGCGGAGTTCGCGTAGTTAGACGGAAAGACCCCGTGCACCTTTACTGCAACTTTACATTGGTGTTAGGAAAAACATATTTAGCATAGGAGGGAGACATTGAAACTAAGGCGTCAGCTTTAGTGGAGTCGCCAGTGAAATACCTCTTTTGTTTTTCTTGATATCTAACTGATTGCCGTTATCCGGCATCAAGACATTGTATGGTGGGTAGTTTGACTGGGGCGGTCGCCTCCCAAATAGTAACGGAGGCGTGCGAAGGTAAGCTCAGAACGGTCAGAAATCGTTCGTAGAGTGCAATGGCATAAGCTTGCCTGACTGCAAGACTGACAAGTCGAGCAGAGTCGAAAGACGGTCATAGTGATCCGGTGGTTCTGAGTGGAAGGGCCATCGCTCAACGGATAAAAGGTACGCCGGGGATAACAGGCTGATACTGCCCAAGAGCTCATATCGACGGCAGTGTTTGGCACCTCGATGTCGGCTCATCACATCCTGGGGCTGGAGCAGGTCCCAAGGGTTTGGCTGTTCGCCAATTAAAGTGGTACGTGAGCTGGGTTCAGAACGTCGTGAGACAGTTCGGTCCCTATCTGCTATGCGTGTAGAAGAATTGAGAGGAGCTGTCCCTAGTACGAGAGGACCGGGATGGACGTACCACTGGTGGACCGGTTGTAGCGCCAGCTGCAGTGCCGGGTAGCTAAGTACGGACGAGATAACTGCTGAAAGCATCTAAGCGGGAAACTCACCTCAAAACAAGTTCTTCCTATAGAGCCGTGGTAGACCACCACGTTGATAGGCTGGGTGTGGAAGTGCGGTAACGCATGTAGCTGACCAGTACTAATAGCTCAATTGGCTTGATTTATGCACTGAAAAAAATTTTTAGTTTATATTGTTATTGTTTAATACTTTTAAATTAACTAAAAGTTTAATAATTTCATTTTTCTTTAAAAAATTAAAATTACTAACTCTATATTTTTCCAAAAGTCTACTCATATTTACTCTTTGTTTGCTTTTTTTATTAGTAATTACAAAAAGTTTGCTTTTAATTTTTATATAAGGAATTTCTTTTTTTGAAAAAAGTTCTTCTTCATATTTTTCGCCAACATATTTTTTTGAAATTAATATTTTATTTTTTTTTTTATTTATACTTTTAAAATAATCAACAAGAGATTGAGCTAAATCATATATTTTAAAACATTTCATACTTTTTGATATAAAAATTTCTTGACCTTTCATTAAATACAAACTCTTGATGACAGCTATCACAGCATCTTGTATCGACATTATAAATCTAACCATTCTTTTATCAGTAATAGTTATATTTTTTTTATTTTTTAATAAATTTATGAAATTAGGTACTACAGAACCTCTTGATCCAATAACATTACCAAACCTTATAATTGAAACTTTTGTTTTTGAATTTTTTTTTATTTTGTAAGCAATTTTTTCTGCTTTTAACTTTGTTTTACCCATATAATTAGTTGGTGAAACCACTTTATCGGTGCTCATTAATAGAAACTTTGAAACTTTATTTGCAATAGAAGCCTTAATCATGTTTTTAGTTCCCATCACATTAGTTTGATATGCTTCTTTTTTATTGTACTCAACTATTGAAACGTGTTTTAAAGCTGCAGCATGAATGACTATGTCCACATTTTTGGTAACTTCTTTGCACCTATGAAAGTCTCTTACATCTCCTAAGAAAAATCTAATTTTATTAAGCTTCATTTCCTCAGAGAAATTATCGAAAGAAAAGGAGGTGAGATTTAAATCTCGTGAAAGATTATAAAGTCCATTTTCATCATTACTCATTACTCTAATAACTTTGCAGTTGGTTTTAACTAAATATTTAACCAAAGCAGATCCTATTGATCCAGTGCCTCCTGTTATTAAGATCGATTTATTTTTAAGAAATTTATAATTCATTTTAAATTTTTTTTACAAGATAGTTTTTTATTTTAATTTTAGGTCTATATTTTATTTCGTTAAAAACTCTTGAACACGAAATTTTTTGTGACGGAATTTTATCTAGTTTCATTTTTCTATCTATATAATTAATTTGAAATTTAAATTTTTTCTCTAATTTATTTATCAGATCAATTAATTTTATATTTTCATATCCCAAATTATAAACTTTATATTTTAATTTTGTATTTAACATTTTAGTTATTATTATCACTAGATCTCTTACATTTATGTAATTTCTAAAAGCCATAGAATTGGTGACAAATAATTTCTTTTTTTTAAAAATTGAGCTTTTCAAATTTTTAACAATTCCATTTTTTTTGCCATTATATACATTACACAATCGTAAAATTGTAAAATTAGTACTTGATTTAAGATATTCTTTTTCTGCAATTAATTTAAACTTCGAATATTTATCAATGGGTTTTTTAAATGAATTTTCATTTTTGTTTTTTTTTGAATATCCATAAATTAAACTCGTTGATAAAAAAAATACTTTTATTTTTTTATCACAACATAATTTTATTATATTTTTATTTCCATTTATAATTACTCTTTTCATCAATTTGGAGTTATTTGATACTTGTCCTGATAAATTTATAATATAATGAATATTGTTTTTAACAAATTTTTTCAAATTACTTAATTTAGATATATCCAATTTTTTTTTATTTGGAGCAATTATTTTATATTTTTTACTTAAAATTTTTTTCAGTTTACTTCCAATATAACCTGTTGATCCAATTAATAAGATTTTTTTTTTCAAGCTTTTAGTAAGTATTAACTTTTTGAGTATTAAGTTTAAGATTTAATTTTTTTATTATCTTAATAATTTTTTTTGCACTTTTTCCATCCCCATATGGATTTTTTACGTTTTGGATTTTTTTTAAAAAAAGTTTATTATATAAGCAGATATCTATTTTTTTTTTAATATCTCTATATTTATAATCTGCATTCAAAATATTAAACG
The DNA here is from genome assembly GCA_902598425.1 of uncultured Pelagibacteraceae bacterium. GTDB lineage: Bacteria > Pseudomonadota > Alphaproteobacteria > Pelagibacterales > Pelagibacteraceae > Pelagibacter. The sequence goes on from CACKBK010000004.1 coordinate 47,650, forward strand.
ATTTTAATCTTTTATTTTGTCTTGTACCAATATTTATCACAGGTTTTTTATAGGTTGCTGCCTCGTGAATGCCTGAGCTTGAGTTTCCAATAACAAATGCACATTTTTTTAAAATTGTTTTGTATTCATCGATTGACAGAGTAGATGTCCATTTATAATTAGACAATTTAATTTTTTTTATAATTTCAACGTAGCCCGAATCATTATTTGGTAAAATTATAAACGTAGGTATTTTTGATAATTTTAACGCTTTAAGGGTTTGAGAAATTTGAAATTCAGATGACTTATTTTCAGTTGTAACGGGGTGCTGCAACATGCATGCAAATTTGTCATCAAATTTTAGACCAAATTTTTTATTTAATAACTTAGTATTTATATCTTTTGCATTTTTAAGAGCATCTATAGAAGGACAACCAACAACAAAAATATTTTTCTTATTTTCCCCCATTTTAATTAATCTTTTTTTTGAATCATCATTTGACACGAAATGGAAATTCGAAAATTTACTCATTGAGTGTCTTAAGGACTCATCTATAGACCCACTTAGTTCTCCACCCTGGATATGAGCTATAGGTATATTTAAATGCGCACCAGTTACTACAATTGCAAAGTTAGCACCAATATCAAACCCAGCTAAGATCAAATCTGGTTTAATATTTGTTAATACTTTTGGAATTTCATTAAGAATATTTCCCATAGACTCAACCATTGATGCTCCATCTCCTTTATAACTATTGTAAAACATTTTTAATTTATGGGAAATTTTAAAACCATCTTTTTTAATTTCATTAATTGTTTTTCCATGATTATCAAGCAGATGTAATCCAGTAACAATTAAATTGTATTCAAGTTGTTTATCTTTTTTAACTATCTCCAACAGGGGTTTAAATCTACTGTAGTCAGCTCGTCTTTCTGTAATTAATGCTATTTTAATTTTTTTTGACATCAGATGGTTTTATTTGTTCACCTCTTTTTATGTTCTTATTCGCACTATATTTTAATAATTTTGAAAAATCTTTAACTTTGTAATATCCATTTCCCGGTCGAATTGGGAAAATATTTATATTAGTAAATTTATCACCCTTCTTAATATCTTTTAGTGCAGCAATAGATGCAAAAGCAAATGCAATTGTTTTACGTTCTTCTTTCAAAGGTTTTTTAACCCCACCTTTTGATTCAAATATTATTTTTGAAGCTTTAATTAATTCCGATAATTCATTCTTATCCATCGAGGAAGATATGTCTGGCCCCTTGATTTTCTTTGAATGAACATAGTGTTTCTCTACAATGGATGCTCCCATTGTGATTGCGGCTAAACAAGGATAAATAGTTCTACTATGATCTGATAATCCTATTATTGCGTCTTTAAAAATTTTTTTCAGTTCTAACATTGCATCTAGTCGAACTAATTTATGAGGAGTTGGATAAATATTGGTGCAGTGTAAAAGTGCAAATGGCACCTTATATTTTCTAATAATTTTTACAGCAGGAATAATTGTCTTAATGCTGTTCATACCAGTGCTCATTATTATTGGCTTTTTTTTTTTGCAAATATATTCTATTAGTGGGTAATTATTGCATTCACCCGAACCAATTTTATAAAGTGGAACTTTAAATTTTTCTAATCTTTCTACTGCTTTTCTAGAGAATGGAGTGCTAAAAAAAATTTTTCCCCTACTTTTTATATGCTGCATTAATTTTTTTTCTTTTTTTTCTGATAGCGAACAATTTTTAATTATTTCATAGATTGATTTGTTCGAATTACCAGGTATAATTTTTTTTGAGATGTTGGCCATCTCATCATCTAACACATGTGTTTGATGTTTAATTATCTCAGCACCCGCATCTATCGCCGAGTCAGCAATTTTAATAGCTAAATCTAATGATCCATTATGATTTATACCAATTTCAGAAACTATTAAAGGCTCTTTGTCTTTACCAATAATTCTTTTTCCAATTTTAATATATTGCATTAATTTAAATTAATTATTCTAGTTTTTACTCATTAAATTTTTAAAATAAAGATAATTGTATCAAAAAAAATGGTATTTATATAAAAATCTACATAATTTTATTTAAGAAAATATTTCTATTAAATACTGCTTTTGTTTAAAAAAACAATGTATGAAGTTAATTTACTATAAATATACTTTAAATATACGCATAAATCTTGTTAGAGAAATAAAATTTTTTTCCGTATTTTATAAAAAAAAAATTTATTTTTAATGTCTATATCCTTATGTATTTTAAGTGACGTATTTTTAAGTGCATAGGAAAAAGGGATATAACATTTTATTTTTTTATCTATTTCACTAGAATTAAATGGACTTGCTTGACAAGTCAGAAAATATTTTTTTTATTTCGAACAAATTTACTAATAATTCTGCTGGTAATTTTGATAAAAAATCTTTTTTGATTATATGAACTTCTTTTTTATTTTTTTTTTAAAAATTTTCTAATTTTTTTCTAAATTTTTCCGTTTCTTTAGAATAATAGGTTGGATGGGGTTTCATTATAAAACCATCTTTTTTATTATTAGTCAGTGACAAAACTTGATTAAATAATTTATTTGTGATGTGATGCGATCTAAATAGATTTTTGTTGAATGGAAAAAAATAAAGTCATAGCAATTATACCAGCTCGAAGTGGATCTAAGGGTATTAAGAATAAAAATTTACGAAAAATTAACGGACAATCACTTGTCCAAATTGCTTTAAGAAATGCTTGTTTTGCAAAGGAAATTAATGAAGTATACCTTTCGTCTGACTCAAAAAAAATTTTAGCTCAAGCTAAAAAATTCCTAGGGGTAAAAATACATAAAAGAGACAAGAAATCGGCCAGTGATAGTGCTAGTTCAAAAGATGTTCTTCAAAGTTTTCTTAAATTTAAAAATTTTCAAAATAAAATTTTAATCTATATTCAACCATCCTCACCACTTAAAAATTCTGAACATTTAAATAGGTCAATTAAAATTTTTAAAAAATATAAAATGAATACTCTAATTTCTTGCTATAAAGCAGATAATAATTTAAATGAAAAAATATTTAAGTCGTTTGTTAAAGAGAAAAAAAATATCAAACCTCTTTTTAAAAAAAATTCACTTTATTCTAATAGGCAAGGTTTAAAAAAAATTTTAATTCCAAATGGTGCTTTTTTCATTTTTAGGATATCTAAACAATTCTTTAAAAATTACATAAATTTCAAAAATTCTATTGGATATATTATGAAAAAAAATGATGCGATTGACATAAATGATTATGATGATTTTAAAAAAGTAAAAAAATTTTTCAGAAAAAATACTTAAGGTTTTAATTTGAAAAAAGTAATTGTTATAACTAGTCATGAACTTAGACATAAGTTTTTATGTCATTATTTAAGTTCACAAAAAAAAATACAATTATTATATGGTATTCATGAAAAAATAGTAAAGCTTTCAGAAAATAAAAAATTAAAAAAAATAATTTTTTTGGTGTTGGAAAAGCTGCCCAAAAAATTGATAAAATAATTACATCAAGAAAGTTCTGGAATATAAAGTTACAAAAAAATTTTATTGATTTTGTAAAATAGAAATTAATAATTACATTTCTAGATTTGATATCACCCCTACGATTTTACAGACTTTTCTTAAGTATCCAATTATTACTTTGATCTTTAGACCAAAGATGTGGAGACCTAAAGCTATCCACTATTGATTTAAACTTTTCTTCATCAATACTAATATATTCTAAGAAGTCTTCAAAATATTTTTTTGGAAATTCGCTATCATATTTTTTTACCAATATCTTTCCTTCCTCTCTTGTAATTTTTCCATTTCTAATTTCTTGAGCCGCGTCGTAACTTGCTCTTCCCAAACCAAATTTTATATATGTTGTATAATAATGGAAAGGATCTATCTTATCATCAATACTTGAATATTTTGAATAACTTCCCTCAGTTCTTTCAGTGTTAGATTTAAAACCTGTATTTTTTGATGCATAATAGTAACATTCTTGAGGATCCCATTTTAAAAAATAACCTAAATAGAAAACTTTTATACTTTGAATACTTTCTTTTTCTAGCGGCAAATATGGTTCAAAATCGCTTAAATTAAAATTATAGTTTTTTATTATATGATTAACATTCACCCCACCAAAACTAATTTGATCTTTTTCCTCCTTTGAAAAAAATTTTATATTCATTAAAGGGTTGTAATTTTCATCAATTCTATTTCCATATTCGGCTTGATTTTCACCATAAATGACAAGAGGTATATTAAATTTTTGGGCTATTTTAGGACCAATTATTCTTTGTCCAATAATAAACGGCTGGAATGGATGAAGATAATTTTCAAAAGCTAATTTTGTTAATAATCTGTGTAACTTTCCATTTGGTGTAAATAAAATATTATCTAGTCCTCCCTTGTGCATCCAGTTTGAAAAATTTTCCCACCCAATTTGTGTATATAAATGTGGAGCCCAAGTAACTGTAAGAGGATTCATTCCATACTTATATTTTAAAATATGAGCTGTGAACGCACTATCTTTACCCCCACTTCCAGGAACCACACAATCATAGCCATTTTTTTTTTTGTATTTAGATAAAATTTTTGTAAGTTCGTTTTCTCTTTTCTCCCAGTCTATTTTTTCCTTAATTTTTGCGTATTTACAAGCTTCACACTCTTCTTTGTCAAAATTAATTCCAATTTTTTTATTATCAATATTTTTAAATTCAACGACAGAATCAGGTCTTTGGTTAGAAATAACACAAGATTTGCAAAATTTTACTTCTTCAGGAAGACCGTAAAGTGAAAAATTTTTTTTCATGTAAGGTTTTTAATTGTTTTAGCTAGAAATTCAAGACCGATATCACCACTTTTTTCTGGATGAAATTGTGTTCCTATGTATCTATCATTTAGTACTGCTGAACAAAAAGAAGTATTTTGATGCTTAGTTGTTGATAAAATATTTTTTTCATTTAATGGATTAAATTTATATGAATGTACAAAGTAAAATTTTAAATTATTAAACTCATTAAAAAATTTTTGCTTAGTGTGAAAATGGACATTAAAATAACCTACAAATGGTAAAATTAGATTATTATCCTTATTAGATAATTTATCTGTAAATCCCTCAATAAAATTGAGACCTTTTGATAAACCATTTTCATTTCCACTTGAGGCAAATAATTGCATACCTAAACAAATACCAAATATCTTAGCTTTTTTATTTATATTATTTAGAAAAATTGAATATTCGGAATTTAATAATATTTCGCTAGCTTTATTAAAAGATCCTACTCCAGGTATAAATATAATGTCGTAATTATTTTTTTTATTATCACTAAAAAAATTTGCATTATATCCAATTTTCTTAAGTGCATTTTGTAGGCTTTTTATGTTACCTAATCCATAATCAAGAATACAAATTTTTTTATACATTTTTTATATCCGAAACAGAAAAATTATTATAATGCAAGCTAGATGCTACAGACAAGCTTACGCAAGAATAATTTTTTATTCTTTTGACCTCTTCTAATTTGCAAAAACCTCCTGAAAAAATTATAGGTCTTTTAATTTTATCTATTACCTCATCTAATATTTCAAAATCCATACCATCTTGAAGACCTTCTTTATCAACAGAGGTAAGAATTATTTCCCCGCACCCTAATTCTTGAACTTTTTGTACCCAGAAATTTAATTCTATTCCTGTTTTTTCTCTTCCATAAAACTTATAAATTTCCCACTTTTTTTTATTAACTTTCTTGGCCTCTATATTTGCTAGAATTGTACTTCCTCCAAAATTATTTACAGCTTCCTTAATAAATTCTTGATTTTCGGTAGCAAAAGAATTTATTGCAACCTTATCCGCACCTGATTTGAGTAACTTTTCTATATCTTTTAAAGATCTAATTCCACCACCGACAGTAATAGGGCAAAAAATTTCCTCAGTTGACTTTTTTATTATATCAAAAAGTTGATTCCTACCATAAAGGCTTGCAACACAATCTATAAAAATAATTTCATCAATTTTTTGATTGTAATATTTTTTGGCTAATTCAATAGGTTCACCAATTTTTCTCAGGCCTTCAAAATTAATACCTTTAATTACAAATTCATTTTTTATATCAAGTCGTGCAATAACTCTCATATTTTTACTTTTTTTTTATTAAAACTGAATATCTATAATATTTTTGTCTGGAATTAGGTAATAAACTTGGTAAAATTTTTAATTTTAGATCGTTTTTTTTGCATAATTCAATAAAATAACTTTTATTAATAAAATTATAATAGTTTTTTTCTTTATTAAATTTTTTTAAAAAATTGTTTTCATATGTTTTGTTCAAAATTTCCCCAATAAATAAAGTTTTTTTGAATACAGATAACATATTTTTTATTATTATTTTTTGATCGCCAGGCTTTACATACTCCAACATACTACTTGAAATAACATGATCAAACTTCAAATTGGTTTTAAATTTAGCACAATCTACATGAATAATTTTTAATTGAGGAAATATTTTTTTTGATGCTCTGATAAGTTCTAAACTATAATCACATCCCATAATTTTTTTTGCTTTAAATTTAAATAAATAGAGAAGTGCACCACTGCCACAACCATATTCAAAAATACTCTCTTTTTTCGATATTTTAATTTTTTTGGAAATGTTATTTGCATAGTTTTTCCAATTAGATATATTTATACCACTTGAGGAGAATTGATGTCCGTTTAGTAACATCAATTTTTCTAGAGGAGTCTTATTATATTTGTAAATAATTTTTCTATTATTCCAAATTTTTTTCCAGTCAATTTTATTAATACTATTACTTTTCAAAATTTTTTTTAATTGTATTAATTAACGAATTATTCGTAAATTTAAAAAAAAATAAATCATCTTTCTTTTTTTTGAGGTTTTTTTTGTTTATGACGATTTTTTCTCTTGCTAAATATATTGTGTAACCTTTCTTAACAGCAAGATCTATTAGACCTATATTTACTTTTTTATCATAACAAAATTGTAAAAGAGAGAAAAAAATAAAACCATGTATATTTGGATTAGATTTGACTTTTTCCTCAAATATTTTCATATTTTTAAAACTTTTGTGATTTTCCCCTGTGTAAAAATCTATTTTTTTTTCAAATGGGTCCAGATAATTCTTCATAATAAAAATTTGCCAGGCTTGTGGTAGATATCTATTCTGTAAAGTATCAGGATAACAAAAAACTTTTTCAGATTTATTTTTCATTATTAATTATAATACATCTTAGATAATGGAGAAATTTTTAGTAGCTCATAGTAATCTAATAAGTTTCTTTCTCCATAAGGAGAAAATAAATTTTTAAGCCTGATATTTATGGCCCACCTAGTTTTAGAAGTTTTATTAATAGGGATATAATGGTAATTATTAGTATTGAAAATTAATGCTTGGCCAAAATTAATCTCTTTTAACTTACCTTTTTTATTTACAAATTTATTAAATCTATCTTTTTCTTTACCATTTAATAGTTCCTCAGCTTCATTTTGATCTTTCCTATCAATCATGAGCATGCACATACTCTTTTTACAATCTACTAAAGGTATCCATAAAACTATCTCGTGATAAGATGATAGAGGTGTATCTTTGTGGAATAAAGCTCTAGATTTATCCTCAGGCATTTGAATTCCTAAATTAATTGATTTTTGTATAATTATATCAGGGCCAAGAAGTGAGTCTATAAAAGGCTGCAAACTTAAATATATATCATTTTTCAGTTGATCAATTGAATTTATATATTTTATTATATCCATTCTAATTTTATTAATATCTTTAGTAGAAACACTTTTGTGAAAATCTTCAAAATTATTATCTTTAAATTGAAATTTAAATTTTTTCTGAATTTTTTTTTTTAGACTCACATACTTATTAATATATTTTTTTTGTAAATTTAATCTTACAAATCCGTTATTTAAAAATTCTTTCTCTAATTTTTTGAGATTATTTTCCATATTTTCTTTTATAAAATAAATCAATTACTTTTACAATTTGATCTATTCTTTTTTTTTTCAACCCTGGACCACTCTCTAAATAGAGATAATTCTTTTCAACACGTACTGAATTTGGATATCCTTTTGGGTTTTTTTTAGTTTTCAAATATTTTACTCTCTCAAAATTTGGGCTAGAATTTCTTGTTTGCACATCATGTTTTTTTAGGAATTTTGTAAACTTATCCCTATTTTCAACAATAAATTCATTATATACCGGTATCTCCATACGAGTATCTAGATCAACAGGTTTAATGTATTCTTTATGGTGAGTTAGTTTTTTTTTAAAATAATTAAAATTTTTAATATTAGTTTTGAATTTTTTTTTCATATTTTTTAGTTGAATTCTAGCCATTGCAGATTGCAAGTCTGTTATTTTAAAATTACCACCATATTTGTTCCAATTTTTTATATTCTGAACGTCACTAAAACCATGCCTGCGCATTGAATATATCCTATTGGCTAGCGATGAATTATTAGTTGCTAAAAATCCACCTAAACCTGAGGTAAAATTTTTAGTTATTGATGTTGAAAATATTCCAACATCTCCATTGGTTCCAAGAAATTTATTTTTATACTTAACACCAAAAGCTTGAGCAGCATCTTCAACAAGAAATAAATTTCTTTTTTTACATAAATTCTTTAATTTAGAAACGTTTGCAATCCTTCCATTCATATATACTGGAAAAATAATCTTCGTTTTTTTTGATATGAATTTTTCTATCTGCTCAACATCAATCAAAGGTTTACTTTTTTGAACATCGATAATTACTGGAGTTGCATTCAAAATTTTACATGCATTAATTACTGAAATCCATCCAACATTAGGTATAATTATTTCATCCTTGGGCCTAATATTCAAAGCCATAAAAGCTAATAAATTTGCCATACTGCCACTTGATACCATTATAATGTGTTTAACCTTTAAAAATTTTGAAATTTCCTTTTCTAAAAGAGAAGTGATTTTACCTGTACTTAATTCTTCAGAGTTAATTACATGTGACAAAGATTTAATAATTTCTTTTTTTTCTAAATCTTTATGCCACCATATACTTTTTAATTTCTTTTTCATAATTTAATGAATTAATAGTGCTTTAAATACCTTTCCTTTTTTTATATCACTTATGGCTTTATTTATATTTGCTAATTTGTACCATTTTACAAGTTTTTTCACATTTGATTTAAAAAAAACTTTATTGAAAAAATAATCTAAAATTTTGTAATCTCTTTCTATTTTAAACCCACCCCCCCAAGAACCAAGAATTTTTTTACCTTTTATTAACTCATGAGGATTTATAAGTAATTTTTTGTTATGATCTGGATGTGACGCAAATATAAATTTACCATTGTTTTTTATATAGTCTAAACAATTACTCATAGATTTTATATTTCCAGAGCAGTCAATGGCATAATCAGCTAATTCACCATTATTTTCAGACTTTATTTTCTCAACTATTTTATTTTTTATTGATGTGGCTTGAATAATTTTTATATTTTTAAAATAATTTTTAACAACCCTCAATTTGTATACATTGCTCTCTATAGCTATTATATTTTTAGGTTTGTAAAACATTATTCCTAATAAACTAAAAATGCCAACAGCACCAAGCCCAGATATTACAAATGATTTATTTTTTTTTGGCTTAAGACCTTTATAGATTATACCTACACCGGTAGGCAAAGAGCATCCCATCAAAGGAATAAATTTTCTTTTAGAAATTTTTTTTTTTAGTTTAAAACATCTATTTTCTGAAATTAAACTTAAATTCGAAAACGTTGTAATAGGCCCTGAATTAATTTTTATACTTTTAAAATTTATTTTTAGGTTTTTTTCCTGGCCACCTTTTCCTTTGATCCAACTTAATAAGACATAATCATTTTTTTTAACTTTTTTAACTTTACTGCCAATACTTAAAATTTTTCCATATCCCTCATGGCCAAGTAAATGTGGAATATATTTGTCATGCCCTCTTTTTCCATCAATTTCTTTAAGTTGGCTTCCACAAATTCCACTATAAATAACTTTAACTAACACGTGGTATGGACCAGGTCTTGGCAAAATTAAATCGTTAGCCATTGAAAGTGGTTTTCTAATTTTATTTATATAAAACGCTTTATTTATCATAATATTTATTTTTTGTGCTCGTATTCTAATTTTTGATTTTTGAATCTATTCCAATTTTTATCAATCCACTTGATAACCCTAATTATACCTGTTTCAATACTTATAAATTTTCTTTTGAACTTTAATTGATTTAATTCTTTTTGAGAAAAAATATTATAATATTTATCTTTTGTAGTAATTTTAGATGTTAGTCTTACATGCTTCGAATAATTAGAATTAAGGTTCTTACAAATAATTTTTGATAATGTCTTTAATGAAATAAGTTTATTAGTTGATGGATGATAAGCTAGTCCCAATTTACCTTTATTAATTATTCTTAATATTAATTTTGAGTTATCTTCAATATGAATAAAAGATCTATAGACTTCACCACTATCACTCAAAAAAAGTTTTTTATTTTTTTTGATATTAATAATTGCTTTTGGAATAATTCTGTAAAGTTGTTGTCCTTCACCGTAAACATTCGCAGATCTAATAAATATTACAGGAAATTTAAATTTATAAAACAATAGTTCTAAAAATTTATCAAAACTTGATTTCGACAATGCATAAGGAGTCGTTGGTGAGTGGTAAGAGTTTTTTTTAAAATTACTCATATTACCATAAATTTCTGGAGTAGATATTTGAATGAATTTTTTTAAAAATTTCTTATTTTTAAGATAATTAGCTAACTTAATTGACGAATATGTATTTGTTCTAAACCAATCTTCTGGCGTGTCCCAACTGGTTCTTACAAAACTCTGTGCAGCAAAATTTACAATAATTTTTGGTCTTATTTTATCAATTAATTTTGTTATTTTTTTAAAGTGTTTATTAATGTCTAGTTGATGAAAACTATATTTTTTTTCATTGAAAAAGATAAATTCTTTTTGTAATTTTGACCTACTGATACCAGTGACTTCAAATCTTTTTTGAATTAATTCTTTTACCAACCAAGATCCACTAAATGAACTTGAACCTATAATAATTATTTTTTTATTCATTAAAATGGTCCAGTGTAATTTGTATAAGGGATGTCATGTATTTTAATCTCATCTAAATTTCTTTTTGGTATTACAACTTTCTTAGATAATAACTTCTCTGATGCTTTAATGATATTAACAAAATTTGGATAAAAGCTTTTTGTTAGACTTGGTCCTGTAGGTGTTGGAAAGTTAGGCAATGAAATTTTAATTGGTTCTTTTTTAAAAATATTTTTATTATATGAAACTAAATAAGAAATAACTTCACTTGACACAGAAATATGTCCATGATCAATATCCAGCATAATAAGCTTACCAGTTTTTTCTACTGATTTAATTATTCTTTTAAAATCTATTGGATTTAAAGAAAGTAAATTTATGATATCGCAACTAATATTATTTTTTTTCAAAATTTCATTAGCTTTAATTGCTTCAACTGTCATTATAGAATTGCTTACAATTGTTAAATCTTTGCCATCACTAACTTTTTCTAATAATTTGATTTTTTTAATATTTTTATTTAGTGTACCCTCTTGGTTGTGTAGCCATCGGTGTTCTAAAAATATTACAGGGTTATTGTCAAATATTGATGAGATTAGCAGATTGTATGCATTGTTTGGATCTGATGGTGATACAACTTTAAGACCAGGTATATGAGCATAAAGTGATTGCAATGCCTGAGAATGATTAGGACCTTGTCCCCAACCTCTTCCAATTATCAATCTTATGGTAAGCGGAACACTGAATTTTCCATCAGAGGTATAAAATAGCTTTGCGGCATTATTAATTATTTGGTCTAACGAAAGTAAAGAGAAATCCAATCTTTGATGGGTCATAACAACTCTTCCACCCATCATTCCATAACCTATACCAATTCCAGTTAAAGCATTTTCTGAATTTGGCACATCAAATACTCTGTCTGAACCAAATTTTTCCTGTAGCTTAATTGTGGTATCAAAAATTTCTTTTGGATCAGATACACCTAATCCATATAAAATTAGCTTTTTATCTTTATTTAATGAAAACTCTAAGGCCTTATTTATTGCTTGGTGAAACTTAATTTTTTTCATCATATAAATTTGTATAAGCTACTGAAGACTTAGGATAGCTTAACTTTTGTGCTTTTAGGAAAATTTTATTTAGTCTGTCATTAAATTTTTTTTTAAATTTAGATAATAATATTTTATCTCTTGCATTTATAAAACTATACATTTTTTTTAGTGGATCTTTTTTAGTCCATTTTTTTATTTCTGACTCTTTTCTATAATTTAAATGATCATCTTCATTAGGACCGCAGTGCTCAACAAATCGAAAAGTTGAAAATTCTATAAAGACGGGCTTTGAATTTCTTTTTACAAAATTTAGTGTATTTAATAAAGTTTTTGTTGTATGTCGAATATCATTTCCATCTGCTCTAATAGATGAGACTCTAAGACTTTTTGAAACCTTATAAATTTTTCGGCTTTTTGGCTGTCTAAATTTCAATCCAGAGTAAACTGAATATAAATTATTTTCACAAATAAATATGACCTTTAAACTATGCACTGCTGCAAAATTTAATGACTCATAAAAAACTCCTTCTTCGGTTGCTCCATCTCCAAAAAAAATTAACACAACGTTATTAAGTTTATTAATTTTATTAAAATAACCCATACCAACACCCAAAGGTATAGCGTTTGCAACAATTGGCGAACTACCGTAGAAACCATTTTTCTTATCAAACAGATGCATAGATCCCGCTTTTCCTCGCGCAAAACCTTTTTCTTTTAGATATAACTCGAATATAAATTTTTCAATATCACACCCTTTTCCGATATAATGAGCATGAGCTCTATGACCACTTACAACTATGTCCTTTTTTGATAAGAGAAATTTTAATGGGGCAGCAATAGCTTCCTGTCCTATGGAGAGGTGAACAGGACATCTCATTTTCTGTTTTGCATACTCCTTAGAAATTTTTTCTTCTGTCAATCTTATTTTAAGAAGATTTTTAAAAATTTCTAAACTTTGTTTTTTTTTCATTTTATCTATGGAGTGAACCAAAAATAATCACCTTTAAAGTTATTTTTTTTAAAAAAATTTTTCCACGATTTTCTACTCATGATAGTTTTTGCTGTTAAATTCCAATTGTACATTCTCTTTTTTTCTATTTCGTTTTTATAAGCATCAACCATTATAAATGAACTTTTCCTACTAACCCTGTTTATCTCTTTTATTGCTTTGGCACATTTTTTTTTGTTTAGATTATGTATTGTATTGATGGCTAATACTAGGTCGAATGAATTATCTTTGTAAGGCAATTTTGAACAGCAACCTACATCTAAATATTTCTTTACTTTTTTATGTGAATTTTTTATTGCATACTTAGATATATCTATGCCTCTTATTTTAATTTTTGGCATAAGTTTTTTTAGGTCAACCAAAGTAAAACCTTTTCCACAACCAACATCTAAAACACTCATATTATTTTTTAATTTATAATATTTTTTAAAATCTTTAACGACTTTACTCCAAAATCTTTTATTGTAATAAAATCCACCATATCCAGTATCTCTACTTTCATCAAAAAATCTTCTATCAAATTTTCTAGCAATAGACTGAAATTTTTTTTTATTAATTTTCCGCTCATCTAAATTTCTTTTAGATTTTGGATAATTTCTTAAAAGATTTATTTCTCTTCCCATTTTATTTTATGTCTAAATCTTTAGTTCTTTTTATATTAAAATTTTTATTTGTTTCCCTAAATTTATTTTTTTTAAAAAATAAAAGAAGTTGTAATATAGCATCTTCCACACTATATTTTTTTAAATATCCTGTTTGCAATAATTTATCAGAATTGAGCCTATAAGATCGCGGATCATTAGAATTTTTTATTTTAATTTTACAATTTGTTAATTTTTGGATTTTTTTTGATATTTCCAAAATACTTAAATTTTCAAAACCTGCATTAAATATTTCATTTTGATAATAGGAATTTTTCTTATTTAAAAAATGTATAATTACATTACACAGATCAAGAATGTGAATGTTTGGCCTGATCTGAGACCCACCCAAAACTGTAATTAAGTTATTTTTCCATGCTTGATAAGTCAACATATTTACCGAAACATCTAGTCTTAATCTTTTAGATACACCACATACTGTTGCAGGTCTAATAATAGTGGTATTTAAGTATTTTGAATAACTTTGAAAAACTCTTTCAGCAATCATTTTGGTTTTATTGTAAATAGAAATAGGTTTAAGTACTGTTTTCTCGGTAACCTTTTTTTCTTTTGATATTCCATATACACTTCCTGAGCTTAAAAATATAATTTTTTTAATTTTATTTAAAATTGCTAGTTCACATATTCTCATTGACGATAACACATTTACATTCCAAGATAATTCAGGCTTTAATAAAACACTAGGGTCATTAGCTATATTTGCCAAGTGGATTATTACATCTTGATCTTTAAAATCTTTTTTATTAAGTTCTCTTATATCTTTTTTAACAATTTTCAAATTTTTATTAATGAAAAGATTTTTTCCAAACCATTGAGTATCTATTACTTTTATCTTATGTCCAAAATTTAATAGTAAATTACATAAGACTGATCCTATATATCCACTACCTCCTAAAATTAAAATTTTCATTATCGAATCATATGGTAAGTTAATTTTTTCAAATCCTCAAATTTAACAACTTTTTCATTACCCATGAAACTTGTTGAAACGAACGCTGCTAAATTACCAAAAAACGTAGAGATTTCCGGGTCAATTTTATTGCTCAGAAAAATTGAAGTTATTGCGAAAAAAGTATCACCAGCACCAATAGTGTCAACTGGATTTTTATTAAAAGCAGGATAATAAAAAAACTTTTTACTTCTTGATATGTATCCTGTTCCTCCATTTTTTCCTTGTGTTACAATTATATTTTGAAATTTGAAAAGTTTCATTGATTTTTTTATTAATACTTCAATTTTAGAAAATTTATCCTTCAATTCATTTCTCAATTCCGACTCGTTAACTATTAAAGTATTAACTTTTCTATATTTAAATATTGAATATGTATCTCTTGAAAATGCATTGATTTGACAATTCAAATAAATTTTATGATTAGAGTCGCTCAAATTATGTATTATTTTTTTTGTAATTTCGTCATGTCCGAAATCACTTAGAATAATTGCATTAAATTTTTTTTTAATACTATTAAATTTATTAATTAGTTTTTTTTCCTCATTTTGCAATATTTGTTTTTCGTCTACATTATAAATTCCAATCATTCTTCTCAGTGAGTAATTGTCTATATATCTCTTTTTAAAAATAATAGAATTTTTTTTACTTAAAAAAATTTTTTTAACTTTTTTTGACAAATTTTTGTTTATAAAATTAGCATCTTTTTTATTTTTACTAATAAAAGTTAGTAAGGATATATTTTTAACAAAAGTTGACAGTAAATTTGATATGTAACCCGAACCTCCTAAAAACTTTATTTTTTGTATTGGCTTAACTATACTCGTGGCCTCTTTGCCTGACATCCCAATTGTTTCAGTAAAAACGTATTCATCTATTATTAATTCACCTAAATTAAGAATTTTACTATTTGAGCATCGATCAAATAGATTTGAGATATTATGTGATTCGAGTTTCTTTTTAATATTATTTATATAATTTTGTATATTTGTATCAAAGTTATTTAAATTATTTTCATTTATAATTTGACTAGAACTGTACAGTTTAGTGTTTATAAATTTTACGATACCATTATTTTTTTTTACAAATTTAATTTCTTCTTTTAAATTTTTATCCGAAAAAATCTTATCTTTATAGTCTTGCCCTTTACAATAAATATTTGGTTTAATTTTTTTGATTACATTAGTAGCAATGAAGTTATTACTTATAATTATATAGTCTATAAGCTCAACTTGCTCTAATAATTCAATTCTCTGATTAATTTTAAACGATGGTCTTCCTGGTCCTTTGTTAACAAATTTGTCATTTGTGATTGAAACAACCAATTTGTCTCCAAGTTTTTTTGCTTCCTTAAAATAATTAATATGTCCTATATGAACAAGGTCAAAGACACCATGACAAAGGACTATTTTTTTTCCCTTTTTTTTTAATTTATAAATATATTTTAAATCCGCTGAAGATTTTATTATTTTCATATAAACGTTGTTTTTATATATTATTTATCTATATAGTTCAATATTTGAACGGTATAGTTCAAAAAATGAACATAATTTTGTGAAAAATGGTTATATTTAAAATTATGATTGTATTTTTTAAATTAATTTATTACTTATTGTTTAAAGGCAAGATAGCTCTCATAAATTCGCCATTACAGTTCATAAATTTTATTGAGTTTTGTAATATAAACAAAAAATATAATCCAAGAAAAATACCAATTTTAGTTGGATATACAGTTGATGCGGAAGTACAAAGAATAAAAAAAATAAATAAAATACTCAAGTTGAACTACAATTTATTTTATTTAGAAGAAAATATTAATATTTATTTTATTCACTTTATTCTTAAATTGAGAAAACTTTTAGTCATAAAATATGATAATTGTATAATAGGAGATCTGAAATATTATCTTCATAGAGAATATTTTAAATTATCTAAAAAGAAAAATGTTTTAGATGATGGGACATCTAGCTTCGGTATTAAAAAATTATTTAAAAATATTTTAGTTACTAATACAATTTTTTTTACTATTTTTGATAATATTAAATTAAAAAAAATAAAAGTTATTAAAAATAATTATTTATTTCTAAAAAAAAAATATAATGTTAAAAAAAAAATTTCTAATGATGAAATACATTTTATAAGCTCGAAACTACATGAAAATATTAAAAATTCAGATTTAATTTTTAAGTTTATTGAGAAACTCGCTAAATCAACAAAGAAGAAAGTATTTTATATTCCACATCCTAAAGAAAAGTTAAAACCCTCTATAAGAAAACTTCAAATTAGAATTTTAAAATTAGATATTCCCATCGAACTTTACTATTTAAACAAACATAGACTACCATCAAAAATTATATTAAATTATTCAACGAGTTGTTTTACATTAAACAAAATTTTTAAAAATTATAAAGGGTTAGAAAATTTTTCATTTAAAAATAATTCAATTTTTAAAATTGATGAGCATAAATCCTCTTTTAGAAATTTTGATAAAGAATTAAAAAAGTTAAAAATTAAAATCCAAACCTTTTAAAATTTATATTTTCAATTTCATATTTAAAGTAATGGAAATTATTAGAATTTACCCATATTTGATTATCGGTTTGCCAAAAATGTAATTTATTAATTGATATAGACCACCCAGAGATAAATTGATTTTTTAATCCAATAGTTCCACCCCAAATATAATTAATTTTCGAAAACCATGGAAGAACTAAAACGCCTCCTGCCTTAAAACAAAAAAATAAATTACTATTTATTATCAAAAAAAAATCTGAAAATAATGATTTTGAAACATCCTTACAAAACGATAATTTTAGCTTCTCATCTTTTGCGATTCTTTTTGCAAACGAACATCCTTTTTCATCAGATATTATCATAATTGGAATACTGCCTATTTTTTTTCTTAGTATTCTATAAATTTCTAAGAATTCATTTTTTTTATGTTCCTAAGTTGTGACCATTCAGGATTATGTCTAATGTGCCAAGTTAGGTATTTATTGGGAATTTTTGACTCAAATTTTTCAAAGTCTTTTTTATTCATTAAAAATTTTTTTAAGAAATTCGGACCTAAACTAGATAACATATCATTATACATAGAAAGAAAGTAAAATCTAAAATCTTTTCTTTCGTATACCTCTTTAATAAATGGTATGTAGTACTCACGAAATTTTTTTTTTTTAAATTCTGACCATTTGCAAACTTTAATTAAATAAAGGTATTTGCCTAAAAAAACTTTAGCCATTCCGATATGTGCTTTAAGTATACTTTTCTCAAATTTATTTAGCTTTTTTTGATTATCACAAATGATAATCATCTCTATTCTCTTATTGTATTTAATAAAACATTTGTAAAAGAATAAAAAACATAGAAAATCTCCAATAGCAAAAGTTTCTTTATAAGCTGTATAATCATATACACCAAGAACATATTTATAATTATTTATATTTTTGTGCTTTGACAGTTCTATTTCTTTTTTTATTCGGTTTTTTGTACCAAGCAAAGTCCAATAGATGATTAGTATTTTTCTTTTAAATTTGTTTATTAAAGTCATTTATTTTTTATATAATAACTCTCTTTACAGTTCAATAGTTGAACGCTATAGTTCAAATAATGAACAATAATAAAAATAATAATGAATTTGACATCTTGAGGAAAATAAACTCAAATCCTAAAATAAGTCAGAGAAACTTAGCCTCAAAATTAGGGATTAGTCTAGGAAAATTAAATTACTGCATAAAATCATTAAAGCTTAAAGGTCTTATTAAAATAAAAAATTTCAGTAGAAATCCAAATAAACTTGAATATGCCTATTTACTAACACCACGTGGTGTAAAATATAAATCTAAAATGGCTTATTTTTTTTTGAAACAAAAAATGAAGGAATATGAAGATTTAAAAAGAGAAATTGAAAATAAAAAATAATAATAAAAAAATGAATACATAAAAATGTTATTAAAATTAAATTCATAATTAATGCAAAGTTTATTTTCTAAAATTTACATATTTCTGGACAAAAAAAATAAATTTTTTTTTAGTTTAATTATACTGTTGGCAGTTTTAACCTCATTTCTAGAAATGGTAGGTATCGCTGCAATTTTGCCATTAGTTAAAATTATCCTTGGAAATTACGATTTTTCAAATGTCTTTTTATTAAAAGATTTAGAAAAGGTTATAAAATATAATTTTAGCCAGAACCAATTAATTACATTTATAATGGTAGTGATACTAATTTTTTTTATTTTTAAAGCATTAGTTATATTTTTTAGTGAAGCTTTTAAATTATCATTTTTAAAAAAACTTCATGACAACTTAAGTTCAAAGTTATATGAAAATTATATATATGTAGACTATCAAAAATTATCAGATTTTAAATTATCTGAAAAACTTAGAAATGTTGGACAAGTGGCTTTCATAGTTTCCTATCTTAAGTCATGTTATGTCATCGCCTCAGATACGATTTTATTTTTTTTTATAATTTTCTTTCTTTTAAATTTTAATTTTAAAATTACAATAATTTTAGTAATTACTTTGTTATTAATATCGTTAGCTATAATTTTATTGTCAAAAAATAAGTTAATATTTTATTCCAAGATAAGAACTAAAAATATATCGATTTCATTAGATAATTTAATTAATGTATTACGCTCTCTTAAGGAAGTAGTAATTTTAAAAAGAAGATCTATTTTTAAAGAAAAATTTAATAATACAATTGATACAATAACGAAATACGATAGAAAAAATAATCTATTAATCTTTTTTCCAAAGATTGCATATGAAGTAATAGCAATAATTTTAATTTTTTTTGTAATAATATTTTTTTTAAACGAGGGAAAAAATTTAATTGAAAGTATAGAAGTTATATCAATTTTTTTTATTGCACTTTTAAAACTTATCCCATCATTTAATAAACTAATTATTAATTTTCAAAACCTAAATGTAAGTTATTTTCCAGCAAAAGAAGTTTTAAATGAATTATACTTAATAAATAAAGATCATGTACAAATTGGTCATGAAGGTAATATAAATCAAAATATAAGTTTTTCAGATGTTATTAGAGTTAATAATTTATCTTTCAATTATCTTAATAGAAAAGATCTAATTTTGGATAATGTAAATTTTGAGATAAAAAAGGGTCAAATAATAGGACTTTATGGACCAAGTGGTGGAGGAAAATCTACTTTAGTCAACTTATTATTGGGTTTTTTAAAACCTACATCAGGAAATATTCTTATTGATTCATTTGATATAAAGCATAATTTAAATGCTTGGCATGCCTTAGTATCATATGTTCCACAAGATATTTTTTTATTTAACGACACAATTAAAAAAAATATTCTTTTTGGTTTAGATGATAAAAACTTAGATCCGTTCTTATTTGAACAAGCTTTAGAAATTTCAAATTTAAATGAATTTTTAGATAAAACTCCAGAGGGATTAAATACAATGGTAGGAGAAAATGCTATGAAATTATCTGGAGGACAAGGTCAAAGAATATGCATAGCAAGATCTTTAATTAAAAATCCTGATATAGTTGTTTTAGATGAGGCTACTAGCAAATTAGATGAAAAAAATGAATATGACATTCTTGATAAATTAACAACAAAAATCAAAGGCAAACAGACCTTAATTATTATATCTCATAGATATAATACTCTCAAAAAATTTAGTGATAAAGTTTATAGAGTGGAAAATAAAAATATTAAATTAGAATATGAAAAATAAAAAAAGAGTTTTATGTTTTGACCTTGACGGCGTAATTTGCAAGACAGAAAAAAATAATTACTATTTTTCAAAGCCAATTATAAAAAATATCGAATTTGTAAATAAGTTGTATGAAAAATTTACAATTATTATTTTTACCTCAAGATTTATGGGAAGAAACAATGAAAGCATTTCTAAAGCAAAATCACAGGGTTATAAGTTTACCAAGAGGCAGCTTCAAAGTTGGAAGGTTAAATATTCAAAACTTATATTCGGCAAACCCAGTTATGATATATATATAGATGACAAAAATTTAGGATTTAATTATAACTGGCCAGAACAACTTAAAAAAAAATTAAAAAAAATGAAAAAATGAAATTTCCACAAAAAAAATATTTTAAAATAGACGATTTTTCATTTGATTATTTTAATATGATTAATGAAGTATTAAATAAAATAAATATTAGCTCTCTAAAAAAAATAGCTAAACTAATAGAAAATAAAATTAAAAATAATAAAAATATTTATATCTGTGGAAATGGTGGTTCAGCCGCAATATCAAATCACTACGTGGCTGATTACTCAAAAGTTTTAAGAACAAATACAAGATTAAAACCAAAACTTATTAGTCTATTGTCAAATGTTGAATTAATTACAGCAATCTCAAATGATTTAAGTTACGATCAAATATTTTCTTACCAACTGGAAACTTTAGCAACAAAAGGAGACTTACTAATATTAATAAGTTCATCTGGTAATTCAAAAAATCTAATAAACGCTTTAAAAATTGCAAAAAAAAAGGGTATTAAAACTATAAGTTTTGTTGGATTTAAGGGAGGGTATCTTAAAAAAAACTCAGATCTTTCGATCCATGCAAAAATTGATAATTATGGGATTTCCGAGGATGTTGCCCAGCTTCTCATGCATGTAATAGTTCAATTCTTAAGGCAAAAAAATTTAATAAATAGCACAAAAAGAGTAAAATTTTAATGGTCTATGTTTTAAACAAAAAAAAAAAAAATACAAAAGGTCTTATTAATTTTAACAGTAACGAGGCACTTTTTTTTAGAAAAAAATTTATTGAATTTTTTTATAGGAATGAAATAAATCTTCTTAAGAAAAATTATTATTTTTTCATGACTTGGAGTTGGGCATTAAGAAATGAAAATGATGTACCATATATTGATTATCATTTAGCTCCGATAGGTGGCGGATCTTTTAAAAATCCAAAAAAAAATAAGATTATTAATTATTCTAGTAGAAATTTTATAGATAAAATATTTAAAAAAAAAAATTATAATAAGATATACGATGTTATATCTGTTTTAAGACCAACTCCCGAAAAAGGATTTCGAAACTTGATAACAGCAGCTAGCAAAATATACAATAAAAGAAACTATATAAAATTTTTAATTATATTTCCCATGGACTCAGATAATGATTTTTATGGAAAACCGGATAGATATTATAACAATTTAATGAGTGATTATAATAAATATATAAAAAAAGAGCACAGGAAATATTTTACACTTATGCCAATAAATACCCTCAATTCTAATTATATGTTGCATAAAGAACAAATGTGTAATTTTTACAATTTGAGCAAAATCTGTATTTTGCCATCTATCATTGAGGGAGGAAATAGAGCTATACACGAAGCTTTGTTGTGTGGATGTCCAGTAGTTTACTATAAGAATGTAATTGGTGGAGTAGCAGACTATATGAATAAAAGTAATTCTATTTCTTATGTTTCCGAGTCCGATTTACCAAAAAAAATTGAAAAAGCTGTTAAAAATTACAAAAAATTTAAAATTAATCAAACAAAAACAAAGCAATTAGTATCAGAAGTATATCAAGTACCTAAATTCAAAAAAATATTAAGAAAAATTTACAAAAAAGATAATGAAAATTTTGATGAAAAGATAAATCTTTCGGAGCTAGATAGAAAATTA
>CACKBK010000005.1 GCA_902598425.1 uncultured Pelagibacteraceae bacterium
AAAATTTTTTATTAGTCTGTTTCTAATTGATCTAAAAGTACAGTAGAATACTTATTGCTACTTTTTAATTTATTATAGGCAACTTTAGTATTTCTACAAAATAATTGCATAGTTGAATCATTTCCTAACTCTGCAAGCTCTGTATTAGAATATGATGTACTAAAAAAACCTTGTTTAGTAAATTTAATTTTTTTACTTTTTAAAATATTGCTTACTAATGGTGAAGCCACGGCAAAATTTACATTTTCAGGAACATAACCAGATTCTTTTGCCATTAGTAATTTATTTAATCCAGCTGATGCAATTCCTATCAATTCACCATTTACATTTAAAACAGGACCACCACTATTTCCCGGTTGAAGAGCAGCATCTATTTGAATTTGACCAATGTTGTTGTTTATCCCACTTAATGAACTAACTATACCTCTTGTTATTTTAACACTGTCACTTAATTTTCCAGCAAGAGGGTATCCAACAGCTATAACGTCTTCACCTAATTTAGCTCCATCTTCATTTATTTTAATATAATTCTTAGATCTATAATCTGTTTTTAAAACTGCAACATCATTAGTTATGTCAGTCGCAATTACTTTAAACAAAGTTTCTTCACCATTAATAACTGCAACAGTTTGCTTGCAAATTTCTATTACATGATTATTTGTCAAAGCATAACCTTGATTATTTATATAAAATCCACTTCCACTTCCTATTGTAATTAATGAGCTATCTACTTCTGAAGATACTTTAGTTTTGGGTTTTTTTGCTTGAGCAGTCTTAGGTGGTTCTTCAACTGGTTTAATATCCTCTAATTCTTTTGATGCATAAAGCCTTTTTGGTTTAAACATTATTGCACTGTAAATTTTTTTGTCCCCATTATTTACTGTTGCGTTTCTATTTTTCCAATCAAAATCTACAAAAAAATTATTCTTTGTGTCTTCACGAGGTTTCATAATTTTAAAAGTCATTCTACTAGATGAATAAGGCTGCCAATGAATATAATATAATTTCTTTGAGTAAGCGTCAGATGCTTCATCAATCATACTAGAAGTTGTAACTCTTAAATTTCCATCATAAAAACCGTCCTCGTTTCTATCGTTAAGGAAGAATTTAAATTCATTTCCAATTTCTAAACCTTTGTTTATTAATGTTGCAGCTAAATCAATTGCTTTCTGCTTTTGATCTGCAATTCTTTTTTCCTCTTTTATTTTCTTTTTTTTATCTGCTCTTGCGGTTTTAATACTATAATCCTTATATGATACGTAAGCAGCGCCAGATACATTTTGATTTTTTCCATCGAAATTGCCTGGAATCCTCTCGTTAAACACAAATTTTCTCGATCCAAATCCTGATCTGCAATAGTGATCTTCTAAATATATCCCCTTATCATAAATTTCAAATCCACCACAAAATTTAATATTAAGAATGTTGTTATTAACATTTTTATTAAGATATTTTTTATACTGTTTATATTTTTTTTTTAAAAATTTATCTCTTATTTTGTCTTCTGTTTTTTCAGGCTTCTTAGTTGCATCAGAAATGAGATAATCAATAAATTTTTTCTTTGCATCGTCCAAATTTTTAGCACATATATATCTAATATAATTTCTATCTTCTCCGATATATTTTCGCAACGGCACATAATCTGACAAAATATGGAATGTATCTTTTGATCTAGAAGAACAGTATTCAGTTGCGAGATATGGATTCAATAAAAAATCTTTATTGTATCCCCAATTAGCCCAATTTTCATTGTTGGTATAAATCCAAATTTCATCCTCGTTTATACTTTCTACTTGTTCAAGCGCATTTGCTTTAAAGTTATTATTGATACTTAATATTATTAATAAAATTACGACCCAAAAAAGTCTTTTCATTATTTTATTATATCATTGCGCCCACAGGGCGCCCATAGAGAATTTTTAAGCATTATTATTTAAATAAGTGTTGCTGTATCTAGCAACTAGTGGCGGTCCCTAGGGGAATCGAACCCCTCTTTCATGGATGAAAACCATGTGTCCTAACCGATAGACGAAGGGACCAAACTCCGATCTTTTATTGTATAAAGATATCTTAATCAAGTTTTTATAGTGTCCTCTTGTACTAATATTTTATTTAAATTTGAGCTTTTATGAGTAATTAAAGTTTCTGTAATATACTTATTTCCTTTTATTTTTACCCCATTTACAAGATCACCCGATGTTATACCAGTTGCACAAAATATCGAGTCTCCTTTAATAATATCTTCTATCTCATATTTTTTACTAAAATCTGTAATACCCATAGTTTTAGCTCTATTGATGCTTTCTTTAGTATCAAATAAAAACTTACCCTGAAAATAACATCCAAGTGAGTCTAGCGCTGCAGCGGCTAGAACACCTTCGGGACCGCCGCCAATACCCAAAAATATATCGACTTTGTATTTTTTGTTAGACACAAGTAATGCACCTGAGACATCACCATCACTTATAAGTTTTATTTTAACTTTTAGTTCTTTTAATTTATCAATTATTTTTTTATGTCTTGGCCTATCTAAAATACATGCTGTCAATTGTTTTATGTCTTTATTTAAGAATTCAGCTAAATTTTTAATATTTTTTTCCGTATCAAAGTCGATATCTACAATTCCTTTTTGGTTTGTATTTATAGCAATTTTATTCATATATGTTTCAGGTGCATGAAACAAGTTATTAACTTTTGAAACAGCAATTACAGATAATGCACCAGGCAAATTATTAGCAGCAAAATTTGTGCCTTCAAGTGGATCAACGGCTATATCTAAGTCTGGACCTTTGCCATTTCCTAATTTTTCACCTATATATAACATTGGTGCTTCATCTAATTCACCCTCACCAATCACTATTGTACCTCTCATGCTAATTTTATTTAGTTCGCTTCTCATATTATCTACAGCTGCCTTATCTGCGGCTTTTTTATCTTTTTTACCCAAATAAGGAATTGTTGAAATTGCTGCTCTTGAGGTAATTTTTGCAAATAGATTTATATATTTTTCGTCTAAACTCATTGAGCTTGTGTTTCAATTTTATTTTGAGCTTTTAATTTAGCCTCAAACTCACTGAGTCTTTTCCAAACAGAAATTAATTCTACTATAATTGGCCAACTTCTAACTAAATATTGTAATGATGTTTCAACACGTCCAAAGGCTCTTATAATTTGTTGAACAAATCCTAATGTAATAGCACCTGTTACAATTGTAGGAGCTAAAGCCAAATATGGAACAATTACCATACCTTGAAGATAGCTCCATTTTACAGCATTAAAATATAAATAATGAAAGTACATTTTATAATGTATTTTTCTTACACCTCCATAAAGATCTGTTATTCTTTGTGGTTTCGCATTCTCTTTAAAGTCTTCACCTAAAACTAATTCTTTTCTATATGCAGCCTCCTCTTTTTGAATATCGTATTCAATTCCAGGAAGTTTGATACCTACTGATGCTAAAAGCACTGTCCCTCCTAGCGCTGATATAATTGCAACCCAAACTAAAGCATGTTCAACTTCGCCAATCCATGGGAGTACTGTTATACTTTTTGAAAGCTCCCACAATATTGGAGTAAAAGCTATCAAGGTCATTAAGCTACGCAACAATTCAGCACCTAAACCCTCCATTATTCTTGCAAATTTTAAAGTATCTTCTTGAACTCGTTGGGAAGCTCCCTCTATTGAGGATGCTTTATCCCAGGCATCATGATAAAAATCTGCCATTGCAGTTCTCCATCTAAAAGTCCAATGGCTAGTAAAATAATCACTGAAAATTACAACCAAAATATAGACTGCAGCAATTTTTGCAAATGTGAATAAATAAGCAATAAACTCTTTTTCTGAAACAGCACCTGGTTCAGCTAAAGCCTTTTGTAAAGTATCATAAAATTCACCAAACCACTCATTAATTCTGACGTCCAATGAAACCTGATACCAAGTTGCAAATAAAATGAGGAGTGTTCCTCCTATACTCCAAGTAAACCACCTTTTATCTGTAAAAAATTTGAACATTATTTAATAAAATTATCTGAGTAAGATTTTTTGTTAACCTTTTTTATTTTTGGTTCAATTACTTCATAATCTAATTTATTTTTCTTTGCATATTTAATGGCATTTTCTTTATTGGTAAATTCTAACTTAACTTCAGAAAGTGTATGGGTTGAACTTTCCCATCCCATTAATGGATTTACTCCACTTTTTTTTGATATAAATTCTAATATCCAACTTTTAGTTTTTCCTAACCCAGATTGCATGGACGTTTTAGCTGGTTTATAAATTTTTACTTTATTCATAATTTAATGGTCGGGGCGGCAGGATTTGAACCTGCGACCCTCTGGTCCCAAACCAGATGCGCTACCAGACTGCGCTACGCCCCGAGATGAATACTAATATAGTAGATAATGTGAATTTCAAAGGATAAATAATAGCAAATTTGAAGAATTTTAAATAAAATCTGCTATATAAATAAGTATGATAATTACATGTCCTTGTGAAAAGAAACAATTTGAAATTGACGACAAATTAATACCGGAAAAAGGAAAATTATTACAGTGTGGTTCATGTGATCGTAAATGGTTTTTCAAAAAGACTATTGAAGTAAAAAAAAAAATTGAAAGAATATCTACAAAAACAAAAACTAACAAAATACCCAAAGAAACCGAAGATATTATAATTGAAGCAGAGAAAAATAATTCAAAAGTAGAAAATTTAAAAAAAATTAACTTACCAATTTTAAATTTACTTTTAATTACATTGATTAGTTTTGCTGCATTAATAATATTTTTAGATACCTTTAAAATTCAAATAAATAATTTTGTTCCTGGTTTTGAATTTTTGCTTGAAAATTTCTATGAAACTCTTAAAGATTTCTATTTATTTACAATAGATTTAATAAAGTAATGATAAATTATATCTCAAAACCATTCAAATGGTTCTTTAAACTAGAAGCAGCTAGCGGGCTAGTTTTATTATTCAGCGCAATATTTGCTTTAATTATCAGTAACTCTTCATATGCTGATTTGTATTTTTCAACTTTAGAAAAATATTTATTTATTGGATTTAATGAAATTGGTTTGAAGCTAAGTATATTGCATTGGATTAATGATGCTTTAATGGCCATCTTTTTCTTTTTTGTTACACTTGAAATTAAAAGAGAATTTTTACAAGGCGAGCTTTCTAATTTTAAACAAGCATTGTTACCAATAATTGCTGCAATCGGGGGAATGGTTGTACCTGCCCTATTTTACGTTATTATAAATTTTGGAGACCCGGAAACTTTGAACGGTTGGGCAATTCCATCTGCAACTGATATCGCTTTCTCTTTAGGAGTTTTGTCATTACTTGGAAAAAGAGTACCTATATCCCTTAAAGTTTTTTTAACTGCTCTAGCTATTATTGATGACTTAGGTGCTATTTTAATAATTGCTATATTTTATTCTGGTGATCTAAATATTGTTTATCTATCTTTAATGTCTATTGCTTTTATTTTATTATTATTAATTAATAAATTTAACATAAAGAAATTTTTACCATACCTAATAGTTGGTTTAGCGCTATGGGACTTTACTCACAATTCTGGAATTCATGCAACAATAGCGGGCGTACTTTTAGCAATGACAATTCCACATAGAAAAAAAGAAAAAGATTTTTCTTTACTTTTAAAAATTGAACACGCAATAAGTCCCTATGTTGCTTTTGGTATAATGCCGTTATTTGCATTTGCTAATGCAGGTGTCTCATTAGAAGGCTTATCTTTTTCATCGTTGATGGATAAGGTACCCTTAGGAATTGTTTTAGGTTTATTTGTCGGTAAACAATTAGGAGTATTTGTTTTTTCATATGTTTCAATAAAATTAAAAATTGCTCAAATGCCAAACAATTCAAACTGGTTTAATTTTTATGGTGTTGGTATTTTAACAGGAATAGGTTTCACCATGAGTTTATTCGTTGGTAATTTAGCTTTTGTTGAAAATATGCAATACATGGACGGTGTTAAAATTGGAGTTTTAACTGGGTCACTATTATCCACTTTAGCTGGATACTTTCTGATATTACTTACACCAAATAAATAATATAATTGTATGAAATTAAAAATTTTTACTATTTTAATTATATTTATGTTTTTCAGTAAGAAAGGCTTCTCAGAAAACTACGATAAAGTATTATATGATTTTAAAATCGAAAGTATAACTGGAGAAGTAATTGATTTAAATGAATTTCAAAATAAAGTCGTACTTATAACAAATACAGCAAGTTATTGTGGTTTTACTAAACAGTATTCTGATTTACAAAAATTGTGGCAAAAATATAAAGAAGAAGGTCTTATTGTTTTAGGCGTACCCTCAAATAGCTTTAATCAAGAGAAAAGCAATGAAAAAGATGTTAAAGATTTTTGTGAGGTAAACTTTAATATTAATTTTCCTATGACGAAAATAACTGAAGTTAAGGGTGAAGATGCACACGAAATCTTTAAATGGGCAAAAAAAAATTATGGAAAATCTGCTGTACCAAAATGGAATTTTCATAAAATTTTAATAAATAAAAAAGGAAAAATAGAGGATACGTTTGCATCCTTTACTAACCCTATGTCAAATAAGGTTACTTCAAAAATAGAGAGTTTATTATAAATTTAAACACATCCCATCATATGCTGGTGTAACATTTTTATTAAGTTTCTTTTTAAGTTGTTTATAATCTAAATCTGAATGCAAATTTGTTAAAACTGCTTTTTTTGGTGAGAATTTTTTTATAAACTCCAAAGATTGATCAAGGTTTAAATGAGATGGATGGTTTCTATACCACAAACAATCAATAATTAAATATTTTAGATTTTTGAAATATTTATAATCTTTCTTATAAATTTTACTAACATCACTTATATATGCTAATTTTTTATTAATTATATAACATATACTATTAACATTTCCGTGTTCTACTTTAATGGGTCTTATACTTATCTTTTCGCTAGAATAATTCATTTTAAAAACTTTTTTAACTCTATTTAATTTTAAAATTGATGGATATTCTTTAGAACTGGATTTAAAACAATAAGAAAAATTTTTAAGAAGATATTTTCTTGTAGCATCATCAGCATAGACATCAATTGGTTTTTTGTTCTTTATAAAAAATACACGCAGATCATTTATACCGTGTGTTTGGTCAGCGTGCATATGAGAATAGAATACTTTATCAATAGATTTAATTTTATTATTAATTAATTGGGTCCTAAGATCTGGAGAAGAATCAAATAGAATATTTATGTTTTTACTTAAAACTATCGCAGAACATCTTGTTCTATAGTTTTTTTTATTTTTAGGATCACAATTTCCATAAAAGCCATCTGCACGTGGTACACCCATTGAACTACCACAACCTAAAATAATAAATTTCATTTTTAATTAAAAAATAAATTATTAAAATTCTCAGTTGTCACTTTTATTAAATCTGAAGTTTTCATATTCTTTAATTGAGCTAGTTTTTCAGCGGTAAATTTAATAAAAGATGGCTCATTTTTTTTACCCCTATTAGGAACGGGTGATAAAAAAGGACTATCCGTTTCAATTAATAATTTTTCATTGGGAATTTTACAAAAAGTTTCTTGTAATTCTAATGAATTTTTGAATGTAATTATTCCACTAGCAGAAAAATAGGCTTTTAATGGCATTAATTGCTCCGCAAATGCTGATGATCCTGTGAAACAATGCATTAAAATTTTAAGATCTTTATTATAGTTCTTTTTCAAAATTTCATAAGTTTCATTTTCTGCACTTCTTGAGTGCACAATAATAGGAATTTTTAGAGAGGAAGCAGCCTCGATATGATTTTGAAAACTCTCAATTTGTATATCTTTGTCACTATTATTATAATAAAAGTCTAATCCAGTTTCACCTACTCCAATAATTTTATTATTAGATTTTACATTATTAATTATATCCTCTTTTTTAATAAAATTGTTTTTTGTTTCATGTGGATGAATACCAAATGTTCCAAATATAATTTCATCTCTTTTAACAATGTCTAAAATGTTGGAATAACCTTTAATATTAGTACAAATGGTTAAAATTTTTTCAATTCCAACGTCCTTAGATCTACTTAAGACTTTGTCTAAATTTGAAAACAGGGGTTCATGATCTAGATGACAGTGTGAATCAATCATTTTTATTAATTTTTTTAAATAATATATCTAATTTTGAAATTTTCACCTTTTCTTTTAAGAATTTGTTATCAGTAATCGAAGAAAAATTAATCTGTTTTTCATTAATAGAGAAAATACTTAAAACTTTCAAAGTTGTTTGGGGCATCACAGGGTATAATAAAATCGAAATCTTTCTAATTAATTCTAACGAAACATAAACAATAGTATTCAATCTTTTTGTATCAGATTTTTTAGTCCATGGCGCTTGATCATTAAAATACTTATTAGCATTAAATAATTGTCCTACAACAAAATCTATATAGTAGTTAATATTTTGATTATCAATTTTATCAATAATATTATCAATATTAGAACTAAAGTTATTTAATATATTTAAATCATCATTATTAAATTTGTCAGTACTAGGTATTTCTAAGCCAATATTCTTTTCACAAAAAGCAATTACTCTTTGACACAAATTTCCGTAGTTATTTGCTAGATCACTATTTATACAATTTTCTAATTTTTCTTTTGATATACTGCCATCATTTCCAAAAGAAACTTCTTTTAACAAATAATATCTAAGAGCATCAAGTCCATAAACTTTAATTATTTCAATTGGGTCAAGTATATTACCTTTTGATTTTGACATTTTTTCTTCCCCAGACAATATCCACCCATGACCATAAACTCTTAATGGAGGTTTAATTCCTGCAGCTAATAAAAATGCTGGCCAATAAACTGCGTGAAATCGTAATATATCTTTTCCTATTAGATGAATGGTAGCAGGCCAAAAGTTTTTGAATAAATTATTTTTTTCATCGGGATAATTCAATGCGCTTAAGTAATTGGTCAGAGCATCTAACCAAACATATATAACATGATCTTTATTTGATGGAACCTTAATACCCCATGAAAATGATTTTCGACTAATAGATAAATCTTTTAATCCGCTTTTAACAAAACTTATAACCTCATTTTTTCTTGTTTCCGGCAATATAAATTTTGGATTATCTGAATAAAACTTCAATAATTTATCTTGCCATTTTGATAGCTTAAAAAAAAAGGACTCCTCCTCTACCCACTCAACAGGTGAACCAGAACTTTTACATATTTTTTTACCATCGACTGTATCGATTTCATCATCGTTATAAAAAGCTTCATCTGATACAGAATACCAACCAGCATATTTTGAAAGATATATTTCACCCTTTTTTTCAAGAATGTTCCAAAGGTTTTCAACAGATACGAAATGTCTTTTTTCGGTTGTTCTTATAAAATCATCATTAGATAAGTTTAATATGGATGATAGATCCTTGAAGGTTTTGCTAATTTCATCACAAAATTTTAGAGGATCTTTATTTGCTTTTTCAGCAGCTCTTTGTATCTTTTGACCATGTTCATCAGTACCTGTTAAAAAAAAAACGTTATACCCTTGAATTCTTTTAATTCTTGCAAAAAAATCAGCAACTATACTTGAGTACGCATGTCCCATATGAGGTTTTGCCGACGGATAATATATCGGTGTCGTGATATAAAAATTTTTACTCATTTATTAATGCATTTTTAAATTCAAAAAATAAACTTTCAATATCAAGATTATATTTGATCGTGTTATTCATTTTTAAAATAAAATATTTATATAAATCATAAATTTTATTATCCTTTGATAAATAAAAAGTTTCAAATAGCAAAAGCTGGATAAGTCTATAAATAAAAATATTTAATTCGGAGTCCTTTTTATATAGTTTTTTTGATATAATATAATTAAGTAGTTCTTTAACTGTATAACTTTTTATATTAATTTCATATTTTTTAGCAAAATTATTTAAAAATACCAAATCCCCAATTGAGTTATACATTTTTAGATAAGTATTATTTATATTTGAAAAATCCTCTTTACCCATAATTTTCTCTGTTATTTCTATTATTGATTTATTTGTAAAATTTATTTTAAAATTGATTGATCTAGATTTAATTGTTTCTAAAATTCTATATGAGTTATCGTGTATTAAAATAAAATATAAATTTTCTGGTGGTTCTTCTAAAAGTTTTAAAAGTGAATTAGAAGCACTTTTAGTAAGAAGTTCAATATTATCAATTAAAATAAATCTTTTATTTTGATTAAATGAGCTTTTTTGTGAATAATTTATAATATTTCTTATTTGATCAATTTCTATGTTTTTTTTATTAATTTTAAGATTTATCAAACTAAAGTTAGGATGTGTAGAATTATTCATCAGCTTAAAAGACTTATTATTAATATTTATTTGTTTTGACTTAAAAGAATAACTATGGTCTTCATTTTTAGATAAAACATAGTTTATAAAATGTACTGCAAAAGTATATTTTCCAATACCATTTGCCCCACTCAACAAAATTTTATTTGGTAATAAATTATTATTTAATAGATTGTCAAATTCTAAGAATAAATTGTCATATCCATAAAGTTTATAGGTGCTAAGTATACTAGTCATTTAATTTATTAAATCCAAAATTTTATTAATAATTATTTTTTTATTCACATTTATTGGTAAATTTGAGTCTATGATCATATAGTTTTTTCTTTTAGAAAATATTTTAAAGTATCCTTTTTGAACCTTGCTATAAAATGTGCTATTGAATTTATCATACCTATTTAATCTTTTTCGTTTTTTTAATCTTAATTTTAAGTTTTTTGTACTTACAGTATTTAAAAAACTAAAACTTGCTTTAAAGTCTTTTAAAATATACGAATTTAACAAATTTATAATTTTAAGATTTAAACCCATACCAAAATGCTGATATGCAATTGTTGAGTCAGTAAATCTATCAATTAAAATAATTTTTTTTTTAAAGTTTTTTTTAAGAATACTATTATAATTTTCATTTCTTGCAGACAAATAAAGAAATAGGTCAGTTAAATTATTAAAATTAATATTTTTATGTAGTATAAAATCTCTTATTTTTTCTGAATTTTTTGATCCACCTGGTTCTCTAATGACAACATGCTTTATTTTTTTTCTTTTTAAAAATTTCGATACGTTATTTAAATGATAACTTTTTCCTGATCCCTCAATGCCTTCAAAAACAATGACGGGTTTTTTAGACATCGCCCCATATTAAATAATTAATTGATTTTATAATACGTGAAAATAGGTTTACTTTTTTAACATCATTTAACGCATATACTGGATAAGTGTTTATCAATTCATTGTTAAATAATACTTTTAGCTTACCTAACTCTTGGTCTTTTGTAATAGGCGCTTCTATTGGACCGTCATATTCAATAAATGCTTTTATTTTTTTTTTTCTTGCTTTTTTAATAGTCGTGAAAATATTTTCTTTTGTATATACACCCACTTTGTTTGTTTTACCTAACCATACATCTACTTCGGTTAATGCAGTGTCCTTAGTAGAAATCTTAATAAGATCAAAGTTTGTAATGCCCCAAGTCAAAAGTTTAATTGATTGTCTAGATCTATCATTCTTTGTATTAAAACCACTAGCAACTGCAATTAGACGTCTTTCATTTTTTTGAATAGACGAGGCAAGTGAATATTTTTCTACAGCTAAATAACCAGTTTTTATTCCATCAGCTCCTATATTTTTATATAAAAGTGGATTTCTATTACCTTGGGTAATTGGATCTCCTCCAGTTCTATCCCACGTAAATTCTTTTTCTTTAAAATATTCGTAATATTCAGGATAATTTTTAATTAAGTAGTTAGACATAATTAAAATATCTTTTACAGTTGAATAATTATAAGGATCATTTATTCCAGAAGAATTTGAAAAATTAGTATTTTCCATACCTATTTCTTTTGCTTTTTCCGTCATTAGAATAGCAAATTGTTCTTCGGTTCCTGCTATGCCTTCGGCTAAGGCAATACATGCATCATTGCCAGATGCAACAATAATACCTTTAAGCAGATCCTCAACGGACACATCGTCTCCTACCATTATAAACATAGATGAATATCCTGCAGTTGATAGTTTCCAAGCTTTTTCAGAGACAGTAAAAGTATCATCTAAACTTAGTTCACCATTTTTCAAAAGTTCGAATGCAATAATAGAGGTCATTATCTTTGTCATAGATGCTGGATAAATTTCTCTATCAGGCTCTTTTTCAAATAAAATTTCACCACTACTAAAATCTTGAAGTATTGCGGTTCTTGCTTTGATATCTAAGGCGTTTGAATGACTTTTTAAAAAAAGAATACAAATAAATATAAAGAAAATTTTATAAAGTTGTTTAATCATATTTTATTAATTCTATATTTTCAAATCCAAGTGTTTCTATACTATTAT
Organism: uncultured Pelagibacteraceae bacterium; assembly: GCA_902598425.1. GTDB lineage: Bacteria > Pseudomonadota > Alphaproteobacteria > Pelagibacterales > Pelagibacteraceae > Pelagibacter. The sequence continues at coordinate 12,428 of CACKBK010000005.1, forward strand.
AAGCTTTTTGTAATGCCTTTAAACTTAAATAAGGACCAGTAAAAACTCTAAATTTATTTTCATTAATTTTATTAATGTCTGTTTTCTTTATATTCAACTCAGATTTGATTCTTTTAACCATTTGCTTAGCTGTATCTAAATAATAAAAATCAGCTATTTTTATGACATACTTAAATTCACTATTTATTTTATTTTTAATTTTCTTTTCATCAGTAATATTTAGATCGTTAACACTAATGGTATCTACAGGCGCTTTATCAGCAACCTTTTTTTCTTCCTCAAATGTTTTTGCTTTTTTTGCAATAAAAGAAGTATTATCCCTTATTTCCTCAATAACAATATACGGCTCATTTATATCAATTTCGAGCTCTTTGGAAATTCTAATTGAAACAACAGAATTATTAAAACTTGGATAATTTGCTTTTTTTCCAACTTTTGCAATGATAGTTTTACTATTAAAAGGGTTAGTTATTTTTACAGAGGTCCCTTTTCTGAGATTTCTTTGAAATATAATAAGATCTCTTTCATTCATTTTTTTTGAAATAATCTTATCATTGTATAATTTATCATTATAAATTAAAGCAAATCCATTGTTTGAAAACTTTTCAAGAATTGGGTCTACATTTACAGTTTTATAATTATTCGATGCACATGACGTAATTAAAACTATTAACAATATTAAAAAAAAATTATATTTCATTGATAAATTTATTTTTTAAAGTGCATACAGCAAGGGCAAATCTCAAAGATCTATTCCATTTAAGTATTTTCTCGTAATTATCAAAAACTATGTATGCAGGATTAAGTTTATTTGGATTTTCAACAATTTCGAAGTCTGGTGTTATTATACCTACTATTTGGTTATCATCATAATTTAAATTAGCATTTAATATATATTTTTTAAAAAACTTAAGTTTTTTTTTATTTTTAATTTTTCTTGCTGAGCTATTTAAATACTTTTCAGGAATATTTTCTTTAAGATTTACTGGAATAAAACACGGTTCCTTTTTTTTCCACCCAATTCTATTGAGATAATTAGCAGCTGATGCAAAAGCATCTTCATTTTTTTTTAACTCGATCAAGTTGTTATTATTAAAATCTATAGCATACCTATCAATAGTTGATGGCATAAATTGAAAAAAACCAAATGCACCTGCCCAAGACCCAAATAAAATTTTATGATCTATGATATCTTTGTCTACTAAATCAAGCACAGTAATAAGTTCATTTGTAAAAAATTCACTTCTTCTTTTATCAAAACTTAATGTTGCTAAAGAAGATATTATATCCATTTTTCCAACATAGGTCCCGTAGTTGGTTTCAATACCCATAAGTGCCAATAATAATTCTTTTTCAACTCCAAAAGCTGCTTCCACTTTGTCAATAAGTTTTTGATTATTTTTATAAATTTTCATTCCAGAAATAACTTTTTTTTTGTTAGATCTTTTTGAAATATATGTTTTTGTATCCTCATAAAATTCAGGTTGAAAACGATCATACTCGATTACTTTTGGCAAAAATTTGACATCTTTCATTACTAGATCAAAAGTTTTTTCTGAAATTCCTTTTTTTAATGAGTATGTTTTAAAATTCTGAAGCCACTCATTAAAATTGTGTTTTTCAGCGCTTGCAAAAGAAATATTTATTAAAATACAAATAATTATTAATTTAATTATTTTCATATAGATCATTCAAATAAATAAATACAGCAATCCAAATCAAAATAAAACTAATTAACTTCTGTGAATTTAATAGCTCATTATATAGATAATAACCTAATAAAAATTGGAGTGTAGGAGTTATATAGAACACCATACCCGTAGGTCCAAGGCCACAAAGTTCAACTCCTCTAACATAAAGATATAGTGGTATCACAGTCATAGGTCCAGCTAGCATAAAGATAAACATCAATTTAGGATCTGATATATCGAAATCATTCAAATTATTTTGAACTATAAAATAAAATGCTATCAAAATTACTGGTAAGATAAATAAACTCTCCACAAGAAGACCGATGTCAGTATCTACTTTAACTTTTTTTCTTAATAAATTATAAAAGCTCCAGCTTAGAGCAACAATTAAGCCAACCCATGGTATAGATTGATAATCTGAAAATATTAAAAAAATAATTGAAACTATTACTATAATGACTGAGAGCTTGCCTTTATAACTCAATTCCTCTTTAAAAAAAAAATATCCTAAAAATACGCTTATAATTGGCATAATAAAATAACCAAAACTAGCATCTATCACTCTATCTGTGCTAACCGCGTAGATCCAAACTGCCCAATTAGTAAAAATTAAAATTCCAGAAAAAAAAAGTAAAGTTAGTTTTTTTTTGTTATTGAATACATCAATTATTTTTCTAAATTTATAAAGTAAAAGCGAAGTGAGAACTAACATTACAGTAGTCCAAAAACTTCTATGTATGACAACTTCAATGTGTCCTGCAAAGGCTATATATTTAAAATAAATAACACCAATTACTCCCCACCAGAACGATCCTGCGGCCGTAAGTAAAATACCTTTATTAAAATTATTATTTTTTGACACAATAACAAATGAAATAAACTATTTTATTCTTGAAATATATATTAATAATCGTAAAACACTTGCATACGGAGAGATGGCTGAGCGGTTGAAAGCACCGGTCTTGAAATACTAAGGATCCCCTACTCACCTTACGACGATTCACATACTTATTAAGCCATTACTTACTTTTTCAATTTTAGCTTATACGAAAAACGCATCATTATTGGTTTGCCTAAGCTAAGAAACTAGAAACTAACTAGAAACTAATATTAATTAAATTTCCTTAGATAGATTCATTATTGATTTATCTAATTCAATATTAAAAATTTCTAAAGTTTTAGAACTTATAGAACTTAAGTTGGGAATTTTTAATGAAGGTAGTGTTTTATTAGCCTGCCTGTTATAATTAAATCTATAGCTATTCATCTTAATAAAGTAACAATAGGTTAATAATTCAAAATTTGTCATTTTTATTTTAGGATATAGAATATATAAATCTCTTCCTGAATAGAATTCTTCATCTTGTAGAAATGTTTCACCTACAGAGCCACCAGCAGCTATTGTAAGAACGGGTGGTTTAATAGTTTCTATATTTGAAAGTTTTTTAACTTTTCCAGAAATACCATTATTATTATTTGTTCTCGAAACAAAGTTTATCCCATCTTTAGACTCTTCTAATTTATTAAACTCCAAATTTGTTCCATAGACAACATCAAATAAACTATCCAATCTTACATTGATTATTTTTGTTTCATTTGGATAAATTTTACTATTTGAATTTTTTATATTTTTTAATAAGTCTTTTTTATTAGAAATAAATGATGGTTGCTTTACCCAATTTGGGATATCTTGAGGGTCAGGCAAAAGCAAATCTCCAAAAGTTCTGTCTGCCTGTCTATTGTAGTTAAATCTAAATTTATTCTCTCTTATGCAATAACAGTAATATATTTTTTCTAAATTTGTTAAATTAGAATATTTTTCTTTCGGATACAAAATAGCTATTTGATGTGCAATATAAAAATCTTCGGTTTGTAAAAAAGCATGAAGAACTGTTCCTTTTAATGGGACAGTTATTGCTCCACTATTATAGATTTTATAACCTTCTCTTTTTTCTACTTTGCCAACAATACCGTTATTTTTTTCTCCTGAACTAATAAAGTTTATTCCATTAATATTTTCTTTGAATTCATTATAAATAGTTGTTTTGGGTTTAATTATTTCAAAAATTTCTGATAATTTTAATTTTTCACTCATTAATTTTATATTTTATAAATTCTTTTATTACTTGTGAAAATTCTTCTTCATTAATATTTGAATAATCAGTATCCATATAAGGTTCTATACACCATTCGTCATTTGCTGTAATTCTCTTGGTTAAGCTACTAAATGTCTTTGTTGAGCCTTTGATAACCTTCCTATTAATGTAAGCGTTAATCCATTTTTTTTTAATACCGTTCCATTTATTATCAAAATCATTTCTACCTCTATGTCTTTTTATGTAAAAACCATCATCCTTACAATATCCAAACCATGTTTCAAAATTATCAGGATGAGGTTTATGTGCTTTAAAAAATGCAAGACAAGTAACTGTACCTACCTTTGTTCCAAAAAGTTGATTTGGAAGTGACATAACTGCTAACAATGTATGATTTTTTAATATTTCATTTTTATAATCAGATGGATTTGTAACTCTACCCATTGGTAATATAACTATACCAACGCCTTCAGGTTCTAAAATTTCAAGCATATTAAGTACATACGATAATTCATGAAGATCTTCATCTTTTTGAGAAAATGGCGGATTAATTAAACCATATTTTGGTTTATGACTTTTAAGTGATTTTTTTATATTTGTATCGAAGCTATCTCCTTGATAAAGATTTGATTTTCCATCTCCTCTCAAGATCATATTTCCGACAGATAGGGTAAACATGTCAGGCATATCCTCACATCCGATAAGATTTTGAGATAAAATTTTTCTTAATTCTACTTTTGAATTAGCTTTTTTCTTCATCTCCTGCATGGCAGCAATTAAGAAACCTCCTGTGCCACAACAGGTATCAATAACTTTGGTTGAATGATCTAAATTAAGAATTTCAGCACAAAATTCAGTTATATGTTTTGGGGTTAAAACTATTCCGAAGGACTGTTGATCACCACCACTGTATTTTAAAAATTCATTATAAAATTGACCGATCAAATCATAATTTTTTAATACTTGTATATAAGGAAAAACATTATCTTTTATTAAGTTAATTAGTTGATAAAAAACACCTCCACTAAATTTTTTACTAGGTCTTATAAAGGCAGGATTATCTCTGATTGATAAAAAAGAATTAAGTATTATTTCTTTTTTTTTAACATTAGGAATATTTGCATTTTCAATTTCTTTCTTGAGAGATGCAAACCAAAATTTAGGAATTTTTTTGAAATTTAATTTTCTGTAATTATGTCTAAAATTTTCATTTTTAAGAGCAATCAATATACCACAAATAGAAAGTGGTTTTTGTTGTTCAGACAATTTTCCATAATCTCTTAAAAATTCATGTAAACTCCTTGAAAAGGATAATATATCTACTAATTTTAATTTTGCTTCATCTTCATCATAACCAGCAATATCTACTAGTTCATCGAATGGTAAAAAGTTTTGAATTATTTTATTTAAAGAATTTTTAAGTGGTTGAATAGATTTACCTTTTTTTTGAACAAAGGATGATATTAATAGATTTTTTTTAGTAGTACCAGTAACAGCAAAAGAAATTACATTAAAAGCTTTCGAAAGAAATTTAGAATAGTGAATTAATCCATCTACATTATAATCTTTGGGCTTATCTAAAGTTTTACTTTCATGAAACTTTAAGTTTGGTTTACATTCAATTATTATTAAAAATTGTGGAAATGCTTTACTTGTAATAATAAACTCAGGATAGCCTTTCCCCTTTTTTCCACTTTTGCTCGCCCCTTGTAATAATTTCTTAATATTTGTGAAGTCTGATGTTTGTTCTTCAACTTTTATAATACTATCCTTTTCAAAATAGTTATTTTGAAGAAGTAAATCTCTTACAATTTTTTCAGTTTTTCGTTCAGACATATAAAGTTATTATTATATAGGATTCTATAGGACAACTAGAAACTAACTAGAAACAAAATTAATATTTCTTTAAAAAATAACACTGTTTTTTAGTTGAATTTAAATATTTTACTTATAAAACCTTGCTAACGGAGAGATGGCTGAGCGGTTGAAAGCACCGGTCTTGAAAACCGGCAAAGGGGCAACTCTTTCCTGGGTTCGAATCCCAGTCTCTCCGCCATTACATTTTAAATTCTTGAAAATTTTTTATTAAATTAAGCATTTTAGGATTATTTATTTTATCTTCAGATTCTTTTTTTTTAATAGACATCAATAATTGATCATCCATATTTACAAATTCATTTAAAACCTCTAAATCATTTTCATCGAGTTTATCAATTATACTTCTTACAAAACCTTGCATTAGTTTATCCATTTCTTTTGTTCCACGATAAGACGCACGGTATAAAATTTTATTTTTAAACAGTTCCCTATTAAATGACATAGTTATATAATTTATATATGGCTAATATTGATTACTTATTATCAGATGTAAATAACATAAATGGCATAGGTTCCAAAACAGCAAAATTACTAAGAAGAAAGAATATAACAACAATTTTTGATTTACTTTGGAATTTACCAAGGGATTTTGTAGATAGGACCAAAACATATAAAATCAGTGAATTAGAGATTGGTAAGGTTCAAACTTTTAATGTAATAGTAAAAAAATATAACTTTCCACGAATTAGAAATTTACCAAACAAGGTATTGTGCGAAGATGAAACAGGCAAACTTGATTGTATTTTTTTTAATAGCTACGAAGGATACATTAGAAAAATTCTACCATTAAATCAAAAAGTAACTATTAATGGTAAAGTAAATTTTTATAATAAAAAATACCAAGTTGTAAATCCAACAAATATATCGTCTGATGAAAACTCAATAAAAAAAGTTCAATCTACATATAGTTTAACTGATGGATTAAATGAAAAAAAATATCAAAAAATTATTCAAAACGTTCTTGAAAAATTACCAAATCTTGATGAATGGCTGAGTAAAGATGTTTTAAAAAAATTTAATAACATTTCTTGGAAAGAATCTATTTTAAAACTTCACGATCCTAAAAATTTTAATGCTAAAGGTGATTTTTTAAATAGGTTAATATTCGATGAAATATTATCAAACTTTCTAATTAGTTGTAATATTAGACGAAAAATTAAAAAAATAAAAAAAAATAAAAAGAAATTTAGTAATGATCCATATAATTCTATTTTAAAAAAAATTAACTTTAATCTCACAAGTGATCAACAAAAGGCAATAGAGGAAATTAATAAAGATCTTAAGTCAGATAGAAAAATGTTTAGACTTTTGCAAGGCGATGTGGGAAGTGGAAAAACAATAGTTTCATTAATTGCTAGCTTGAATGTTATATACAGTAAATTTCAAGTAGCCTTTATGGCACCAACAGAAATTTTAGCTAAACAACATTATAATTTAGCAAAAAAATTATTTAGTGATAACATTGAAATTAATCTATTGACCGGCAAAACTGAAAATAAAGAACGCAAAGCTATATTAAAAAATTTATTAAATGGCAAAGTAGATTTATTAATTGGAACCCATTCGCTTTTTCAAGAAAAAATAAATTATAAAAAATTAGGCTTAATAATTATCGATGAACAACATAAATTTGGTGTAAATCAGCGAAAAAAACTCTCAGATAAAGCAGGAAAAAATTGTGATGTATTAGTTATGTCTGCAACACCAATACCTCGTACAATGATAATGACAATTTATGGTGATATGGATACATCAATTATAAGATCCAAGCCTAAAAATAGAAAAGAAATAAAAACTTATAGTAAGAATGATAAAAATATAAATGATGTTATAAATTTTGTTAATAAACAAATTCACTTAGGAAATCAAATATTTTGGGTTTGTCCATTAATTGAGGAGTCTAAGAAAATTGATCATCAGTCATCAATTAAGAGATATGAAAGTCTAAAAAAAATTTTTAGAAATAATGTTGGTTTACTTCATGGATCATTAGAAAAAAATGAAAAAGATCGTATTTTATTAGATTTTCTAAATAAAAAAATTAATCTTATAGTTTCAACTACTGTAATTGAAGTAGGTATCGATTTTCCTAATGCTAATGTAATCGTAATTGAAAATGCTAATAAATTTGGTTTATCCCAACTTCACCAATTACGTGGAAGAGTCGGTCGTGGTGATAAGGAATCGTATTGTATATTGATGTTTAAAACTAATTTAAGTGAAAATGCAAAAAAAAGAATAAAAATTTTAAAATCTAGTAATGATGGTTTTAAAATATCTGAAGAAGATATGAAATTGAGAGGTTATGGTGATCTTCTAGGTTTTAAACAAAGTGGTTTAAAAAATTTCAGATTAGCTGATCCTATTCAAAATCAAGATTTATTTTTTCTAGCAGAGAAAGAAATTAAAAAAATTGAAGATCGGAATGAAAGCTTAGATAAATATTTTCAATTGTTAAAACTTTATGATCGTGCGGACATATTAAATGATATAGTTTAATTATTTTGGTGCAGATGTTCCTGCAGAAACTATAAATTTAGACGCTTCCTCAAACGTCATATCTAAATAAACTACATCTTTTTCAGGAAACATTAATAAAAATCCACTAGTAGGATTTGGGGTTGTTGGTAAAAAAACATTTATTAAATCTTGTTCAGTTTTTTTTGAAATTTCTGTTTTATTTTTTTTTGTTGCAAAACCTACAGCCCATGTTCCTTTTCTTGGATATTCAACTAAAACTACACTTTTTTTATTATCATCTTTACTTGTAAAACTTTCGGTCATTTGGGTTATTGCTGAATATATTGTTCTTAAAATTGGAATTCTTTTTAATAAATCATTAATTATTTGAAGAATCTTTTTTCCAATGAAAGAGAAAGATAGCCCACCAACAATTGTGATAAATAAAACTGATAATAAAATTTCTAAACCAGGTATTGAAAAAGGCAAATAATTATTTGGATTAATCTCAGAAGGTATTATTTTTGAGGATATTTGAATTAAAAATTTTGTTAAATAAAGGGTAATTCCTATTGGTATAAGAACAACTACACCAGTTATAAAGTAATTTCTTAATGTAGAACTTAATTTTTTTCTTTTTTTTTTTAAATCAGACATAAAATATTAATAACTCGAGTAAATTACAAAACTAATAGCTAATACAAATAAAAATGCTAAAATTTTATTGTTTAAGTTCATGAATCTTATATTTATATTATTATAATAAATAATTTAAATGAATAGAAGAAAATTTATACAATACTTGGGTTGTGGTTGTGGTGGATTGCTGTTGAATTCATGTGCATCTGTGCCCATCACAGACAGAAAACAACTTAGAATCATACCAGAGTCTAAATTAAATGCTCAAGCATCCCAAATATACGAAAAGATAAAAGAAAAGGAAAAACTTGTTACAAAAGGAAATGATTTAAAAATGATTAAAGATATTGGTAAAAAGATGGAGGATTCTATTGGTGAATATTTCTATCAATCAAATTTAAAAGATCCAACTGTAAATTTTCAATGGGAATATATTTTAATTGATAATAAAAAAATTAAAAATGCTTGGTGTATGCCAGGAGGAAAAATTGCTGTGTATACTGGAATACTAGATGTTACTAAAAATAAGAATGGTCTTGCTGCAATAATGGGTCACGAAATAGCTCATGCAGTAGCAAAACACTCTGTTGAGCGAGCTAGTAGAGGTGTAATCTTAAACACAACAATACAAATTACTGATATTTTAACAGGTGGTAAGGTGAGCCAGGTAAATAGAACAACAGGAATGGATACTGTTGGATTGTTAGCACAATTAGGAATAATGAATCCATTTAGTAGAAAACAAGAAAGTGAAGCTGACTACTTAGGCTTAATTTTTTCATCATTATCTGGATACGATATAAGAGAAACAACAAAAATTTGGGATAGAATGAAAGAAGCTAATAAAGGCAAAGCACCACCAGAATTTATGAGCACTCATCCTTCTGCAGATAATAGAATAAAAAAAATAAACGAATGGATAAATGACGTAACTATAAATTATCCACCAATAAGCACATCTTAAATTTTATTATCTAATATTTCTTTAGTAAATAAAGATTGTGGAAATTTTTTAATAGTATCCAAACCTTTCATTCCTAATTCTTTTCTTTCTTTATCGTTTTCTATTAGGTAAATAATTTTTTCACATATTTGCTCATATTCACATGCACAAATTGAGTCAAGGTATTTATTATTTGATTTTGTATCGCTACCTACTTCACTTACAATTGTGATACCATTTGTAAGTAAATAAAAAACTCTTATAATTTCAAAAATTTTTGAGTCATACATATGCATATTTAAAACTATTTTTGAATTAGCTATGAGCTTATCTCTTTCTTTTTCGTATACACCAAAAACAGTTTTTACTTTTATTTTATTTTCAATTAATTTATCGATAATATATTTTCTCCTAGGATTTATTGATCCATAAAATAAAACATCTATATCTTTATCTGTTGATGGTTTAATTCTATTAAGCTCTTTTTGATAGCCTATATTAAAAAGTTTTCCTTCAATATTATTTTTTTTAAATAAAAATTCTAAATTGTAATTACTATAGTCCCAAAATGTAATCTTTTTTGAAGATAAGCTTATTATTCTCTTTTTCCAATTATCATTTATTGACTCTATTTGCTCAGTATTAAAAATTATTGTATTTAAAGGGATCGAGTCTAAAAGATTATCATTTAAAAGATGAGCACCAATTAATATATTTATATTTGAAGGATCTGGGTCAAAGAAGTTAAATGAAATTTGAGCATTTATATTTAAATCTTTACTAGAAAAGTAGATTAATTCAGCGATTTCTTTAAAAGCTAGGTAGTGTATATAATTTTTAGGTTTAATTACACATACGTTAATCATACTTATGGTGAGCCGTGTTGGACTCGAACCAACGACCCATTCCTTAAAAGGGAATTGCTCTACCAACTGAGCTAACGGCCCAAAGAGGTTTCTTATAAGGTTTTTTTTAATATAATCAACGAATAAAAAGCATCACAAGATATCTATATATTCATCGTGAAACTTTAAAAATGTTCCTTTTTTAATATTATCTCTTATAGAGTGCATTAATTCTTGATAAAAGTTAATATTATGAAGAGTTAACAACATTGATGCTAATATTTCATTCGTATTAAATAAATGATTTAAATAATTTTTTGAATATTTATTAAGGTTAAATTTGTCACAATTAGCATCTAGAGGCATATTGTCCTTCTGATACTTTGAATTTCTTAAATTTATTCTTCCTTCCCAAGTAAATGCTAGTCCTGTTCTACCTGATCGAGAGGGCATGACACAATCAAACATATCTATACCTCGTTTTACAGCACCCAAAATATCTGCTGGTGTTCCAACACCCATTAAATATCGTGGTTTATCAGCAGGCATAAATTTTGTAATGCCATCTAAAACATTAAACATTTCCGTTTGAGTTTCTCCTACTGCTAATCCTCCTACAGCATATCCATCAAAATCTATTTTTACTAATTGTTCTAATGACTCTTTTCTTAAATCGTTAAATAATCCTCCTTGAATTATTCCAAATAATGCTTTGTGTGGATTCAAACCAAAAGCTTTTTTTGATCTTTGTGCCCAATAAGTTGATAGAGAAAGCGACTTCTTAATAATATTTTTATCTACAGTTTTTTTAGGACATTCATCTAATACCATTAAAATATCGGAGTTTAGTCCTTTTTGAATTTTAATACTCTCTTCGGGACTTAGAATAAACTCTTTGCCATCAATGTGCGAATTAAATATTGCTCCTTTTTCGCGATCAATCTTTGTTAATTTAGATAATGACATTACTTGAAAACCACCAGAGTCTGTTAATATTGGATAAGGCCAATTCATGAATTTATGTAAACCTCCAGCACTAACCACTCTATCAACTCCTGGTCTTATCATTAAATGATATGTGTTACCTAAAATTACATCAGAACCAGTTTCTTTTATGTCATCCATAAAAGTTGCCTTAACAGTAGCTTGGGTTCCTACGGGCATAAACGCCGGTGTTCTAATGTTGCCCCTATGAGTACTTATTATACCTGTTCGTGCTAAATGATCATTGCTTTCAACATTAAAAGTAAATTTTTTTAATGTCATTCAACATACTATTTAGATTTAAAACTTAATATTTTGTCTGGATCACTAACAGACCCGTTAGGTCCATCACCTCTTTTAATTTTTTCAACAAATTCCATACCTTTAATGACTTTGCCAAATACAGTATAACTTCTATCTAAATGAGATGCTTCCTCAAAACAAATAAAAAATTGACTATTTGCACTATCTGGATTTGATGATCTTGCCATCGAAACTGTACCTTTTACATGAGGCATGTTATTAAACTCAGCTTTTAGATCGGGTAAATCTGAACCACCCATGCCTGCTCTACTCAAATCAAAATCTTTACTTGAGGAATTTCCAAACTTAACATCACCTGTCTGTGCCATAAAACCATCAATAACTCTGTGAAAGACAACGTTATCATAAAGTCCATCATTTGCTAATTTTTGTATTCTTTCAACATGTTTTGGTGCTACATCAGGAAATAATTGAATTTCAACATCTCCATCTTTTAATTTAAGTATCATAATATTCTCCTTTGATTGGGTTATGTTTGTTATTAATAAGAAAAAAAAGATTAAAATATAAAATTTATTCATACTTTTGTTTTAAAGCCTTTATTACACTCTTTGAAGTAAATTTATTTATTGATCCACCTAATTCGATAATCTCTTTTACGAATTTTGATGAAATAATTTGATTTTCTACATCAGACATTAAAAACATAGTTTCCACGTTAGTATTTAATTTTCTGTTCATTCCAGCAAGTTGAAATTCATATTCAAAATCAGAAACAGCTCTAAGCCCCCTTAGAATTATATTAGCTTTCATTTTTTTACATAAAGCTGTAGTTAAACAATTAAATGAAATTATCTTAATTTTACTTTGACTCATTTTTAAATCAGTAAAAAGAGATTTTCTGACCAAAGAAACCCTTTCCTCAGAGTTAAACAAGTAATTTTTATTACTGTTTTCCGAAATTGCCACTATTAATCTGTCTCCAATTTTTAGGGCTTTTTTAATTAAATCAATATGTCCAAAAGTAATTGGATCAAAAGTTCCTGGGTATAAAATAGTTTTCATTATATTAAATTATCATCAATTTTAATTGCCGATACTACTTTTTCATCCCCTGTTAACTTTATTATTCTCACACCTTGGGTATTTCTACCAGCAACTCTAATTTCTTTCACGGCTACTCTGATAACTCTTCCTTTATTAGTTGATATTAAAATTTCATCACCTTCATTTACAGAAAAAGATGAGGAGACATTTCCATTTCGCTTAGAATTCACAATGCCGATTATTCCCTTTCCTCCTCTATTTGTAACTCTAAAATCATGGTCTAATGTTCTTTTGCCGTATCCATTTTCTGTGATGGATAAAATAAATTTTTCTTTTGCTTTAGTTTCTAAAGCTTCATCTTTGCTTTTCTTTTTTGAGTTTTTCTCCTCATTATGTTGAATTATAGATAAAGAAACTACTTCATCGTTTTCAGCTAGATTCAATCCTCTAATACCTTTTGAAGACCTTCCTTTAAAAACCCTAAGTTTTTTTGACTCAAATCTAATGCATTTTCCAAACTTGGTACTTAAAATAATGTCTTGATCATTTTTGCAAATCTTTACACCTATAATTCTGTCGTTATTATCTAATTTCATTGCAATTTTACCAGAGGCATTTATAGATGAAAAATCATCCAAACTATTTTTTCTTATTTTGCCCTTGCTTGTTGCAAAAACTATATGCATATCACCTATTTTTTCTTTTTCTTCAGGAAAAGGCATTATTGAACTTATAGATTGGTGATTTTTAAGAGGTAATATATTAAACAATGATTTACCTTTAGATGCAGATGTGCCCTCAGGTATTTTCCATGCTTTGATTTTGTATACTAGACCTTCAGTAGAGAAAAATAAAACTGATGTGTGTGTATTTACAGATAGAGTTTGTACAACAGAATCTTCTTGTCGTGTTTTTATACCTGCTTTTCCCTTCCCGCCTCTTTTTTGTTGTTTAACCGAACTTAATGATCCTCTTTTTATGTAGCCTTGTAAAGTCACTGTTATCAAAACAGATTCTTTCTGAATTGTTTCTTCAATATCATAATTCAAGACAGCATCTATAATTTTAGTTCTTCTTGGAACTGAAAATTTTTCTTTAATAGCCTTAAGCTCACTACTTATTACATTCATTAATTCTTTTTTTGAGTTAATTATTTTTTTAAATTGAGCTATAAGATCTGAAAGTTTTTTTATTTCTACTTCTATCTCATTGATACCTAAAGCTGTAAGTTTTTGTAATCTTAATTCTAATATAGAATTGATTTGTATATCAGTAAGACTATATGAACTTTTTGAATTTTTTCCTTCAATCATTTTTATAAATTTCATTGATTTATTAATTTTCCATTTTATTTTCGATAATTCTTTTTTTGCATCATCAGGTGTTTTTGATGATCTGATTACTTTTATAACTTTATCTAAATTTTCAACTGAAACTGATAACCCAATTAAAACATGTGCTCTATCTTCTGCTTTTTTTAAATCATGTTTTGTTTTTTTAATGACGACATCTTCTCTAAATTTTAAAAAATGATCTATAAAATCTTTGAGGTTACATGTTTTGGGTTTTTGATCTACAATAGCTAGAGTATTAAATCCAAACGAGCTTTCTATTGAAGTATACTTATACAATTGTCTTTTAACAGTTTCTGGCTCAACACCTCTTCTTAAGTCAATTGCAACTCTAACACCTTCTCTATTTGACTCGTCACGAATATCGCTAATACCCTCAATCTTTTTTTCTCTGACAAGTTCTACAATTCTTTCATTGAGTGATGATTTGTTAACCTGATAAGGTATTGATGTTATAACAATTCTTTCTTTTCCATTAGTTCTTTGCTCTATTTTAATTTCTCCCCTAATTTTAAATGAGCCTCTTCCATTTTTATAACCTTCTTTAATTATATTTTTTCCTATTATTGTTCCACCAGTTGGAAAATCTGGCCCAGGAATATGTTTCATTAATTCGTTTATTTTTATATCTCTGTTATTAATGAAAGCTAAAGTACCATCTATCACTTCTCCAAGATTGTGAGGAGGAATACTTGTTGCCATACCAACAGCTATACCACCAGCACCATTTACTAATAAATTTGGATATTGCGCAGGCAAAACAACAGGCTCTTTTTCGGTTTCATCGTAGTTGCTCTTAAAATTTACAGTTTCTTTATCAATATCGTCGATTAAAAACTGTGAAATTTTTGCAAGTTTTGTCTCTGTATATCTCATGGCTGCTGGAGGGTCTCCATCAATAGATCCAAAATTTCCCTGACCATCTATAAGAGGAAGGCTCATTGAAAATTCTTGTACCATTCTTACCAAAGCATCGTAAACAGCTTGATCACCATGAGGATGATATTTACCTATTACATCACCAACAATTCTTGCTGATTTTCTAAATTGTTTTGACCAATCGAAACCTCCTTTATGCATAGCATATATAATTCTTCTATGAACAGGTTTGAGACCGTCCCTAACATCAGGAAGAGCTCGACTTACAATTACACTCATTGCATATGATAGATAAGATGAGCTCATCTCATCATACATAGCTATGGGTTTTATATTATTGTTTTTAATTTTTTCAATTTCTGGCATAAAAACTAAAATGGAATTTCATCATCCAAATCGTTTTGAGATGCTTGAGACGTATTTTCAATTGATTGATTGTTATCTTGATTTGATGATATTGAACTATTACCACTACCTAACATTGTGAGTGATGAGTTATATCCTTGGATAACTACTTCAGTAGAATATTTATCCTGACCAGTACTTTCATCTTTCCATTTTCTAGTTGAAATCTGGCCCTCTACATAAATTTGAGCACCCTTTTTTAGATACTGCTTAACAACATTTACTAAACCTTCATTAAATACAACTATACGGTGCCACTCCGTTTTTTCTTTTTTTTCACCAGTATTTTTATCTTTCCAGGATTGACTAGTAGCTAAACTAAGCCTAGCAACACTTTTCCCATTTACCATTTCTTTTATTTCAGGATCTGCGCCTAAACGACCAATTAATAATACTTTATTTAAACTTCCAGCCATAATATTTTAAAGATGATATAAATATAATTAGTATTTATATCATAAAACAACTTGAATATTAATTTTATTTATTTAAAGCAACAAAAATTATGCTCAAAAACATAGTTATTAAAGGTGCAAAAGAACATAATTTAAAAAATGTATCTTTGACCATTCCTAAAGAAAAATTTGTGGTAATTACAGGACTTTCTGGGTCAGGTAAATCCTCATTAGCCTTTGATACAATCTATGCTGAAGGTCAAAGAAGATATGTGGAAAGTCTATCAGCTTACGCACGTCAATTTTTAGACAAGATGAAAAAACCAAATGTTGATTTAATTGAAGGGCTAAGTCCAGCAATTTCAATTGAGCAAAAGAATACTTCCAAAAATCCTAGATCTACTGTTGCCACAGTTACAGAAATTTATGACTATATGAGAGTACTCTATGCACGAGTTGGTATACCCTACTCACCCTTTACTGGAAAAAAAATTGAATCACAAACTATTACTCAAATGGTTGATAAAATTAAAGAGGTACCCAAAAAATCAACTATTTATGTTTTTGCACCAGTAGTAAGAGGTCGTAAGGGTGAATACAAAAAAGATATACAGGGTTTTAAAAGACGTGGTTTTAGAAAGATTAAAGTTGATGGTCAGCTTTACGAAATTGATAAAGTTCCTGAATTAAATAAAAAAGTAAAACACGATATTTACGTTTTGGTAGACCGTATAGTTTTGAATAGTGATTTAGGTAATAGATTAGCCGAGTCACTTGAGACAGCTTTAAATCTTTCAAATGGTTTAGTTTTTGTTGAACATGAAAACGAAACATTGCCTGCAAAATATAGAAAAACCGAGAAGATAATATTTTCATCAAAATTTGCATGCCCTGAAAGTGGTTTTACTATTGAAGAGATTGAACCAAGATTATTTTCTTTCAACAGTCCTTATGGTGCTTGTGAAGAGTGTGAAGGTATAGGTATTAAATTGAATGTGGATCCAAATCTAGTTGTACCTAATGTAAAAAAAACCATAGCTGATGGTGCTATAGAACCATGGGCTAAATCTTCAAGCTTATATTATGCACAAACATTGTCATCTTTAGCAAAACATTATGATTTTTCTCTTAATGATAAATGGGAAAAACTTCCCAAAAAAATAAAAGATATAATTTTGTATGGATCTGATGAAGAGGAAATAAAATTTAGCTATGATGATGGATATGAGAAATATTCACATAAAAAAACATTTGAGGGTGTGATTAATAATCTTGAACGTAGATATTTGGAAACCGATAGTGATTGGAAAAGAGAGGAAATATCACAATATCAATCCGATACAAAGTGTGAAGTATGTAAAGGATATAGACTAAAAGAGGAAGCCTTATGTGTAAAAATTAATAGTCTCCACATAAGTCAGGTTACTGAAAAGTCAATAACAGAGGCCCAAATTTGGTTTAAAGATCTAGAAAATAATTTGAGCAAAAGAGATCTGAAAATTGCAGAACATATACTAAAAGAAATCAATGAAAGATTAAATTTTTTATTAAACGTTGGTCTTGACTATTTAACCTTATCAAGAGAGTCTGGAACTTTGTCAGGTGGTGAAGCACAAAGAATTAGATTAGCCTCACAAATAGGATCAGGTTTAACAGGTGTCTTATATGTTTTAGATGAACCGTCTATTGGCTTACACCAAAAAGATAATGTTAAGTTAATAAACGCTTTAAAAAGATTAAGAGATTTAGGTAATACTGTAATCGTCGTTGAACATGATACAGAGACAATGGAAAATGCTGATCACATTATAGACTTGGGACCAGAGGCAGGAAATAGAGGTGGTGAAGTAATAGCGCAAGGTTCATTTTCTGATATTACTAAAAATGAAACTAGTATAACTGGTAAATACCTCTCAAATAAAAAATATATTCCAATACCAAAAAATAGAAAGTTAGCAAAAAATGGAAGATTTTTACAATTAGGCGGTGCTACAGGTAATAATTTAAAAAATGTAAATTTAAAAATTCCATTTGGATGTTTTACTTGTGTTACTGGTGTATCTGGTAGTGGAAAATCAACTTTAATCTTACAAACACTTTATAACGCCTTAAATTTAAGTTTAAATAATAACAAATCAAGAAAGATACCAATGCCTTTTAAAACTTTTAAAGGGATAGAGTTGGTAGATAAAATAATAAATATTGATCAATCCCCAATCGGAAGAACTCCAAGATCGAATCCCGCAACATACACAGGAGCATTTGGTCCTATAAGAGATTGGTTCACAAGTTTACCAGAGTCTAAAAGCAGAGGTTATAAACCAGGAAGATTTTCTTTTAACGTTAGAGGCGGAAGATGTGAAGCATGCGAAGGTGATGGAGTTATAACATATGAAATGCATTTTTTACCTGACGTATATATAACTTGTGATGAATGTAAAGGAAGTCGTTACAACAGGGAAACTCTAGAAATAAAATTTAAAGATAAAAGTATAGCAGATGTTCTTAATATGACAGTTGATGAAGGATGTGAGTACTTTGAAAATATTCCAAATATAAGATCAAAACTTTTAACTTTGAAAAAAGTTGGATTGGGATATATAAAAATTGGCCAACAAGCTACAACCTTATCTGGTGGAGAAGCACAAAGGATTAAATTAGCTAAAGAACTTTCCAGAAGATCTACAGGAAGAACTATCTATATATTGGATGAACCTACAACAGGACTCCATCAACATGATATCAAAAAACTTTTAGAAATATTGCATACTTTTGTTGCTACAGGAAATACTGTTGTGGTTATTGAACATAACCTAGATGTAATTAAGACCGCTGACCACATTATTGATATGGGCCCAGATGGGGGTGTTAAAGGTGGAAATATTATCGCAGAGGGAAAACCTGAGGAAATAATTAAAATTAAAGCTAGTTATACTGGTCAATTTTTAAAGGAAATGCTTGAAAATAAAATCAAAAAAATTGCCTAAAGACAAATAAAAATATAATATTATATCTTTATGAATAAAATTTTATCATCGTTACCAAAAACAATTCACACTTCAATAGCAATATCAATTTTACTTTTTTTAGGACTTTTTTTTAATAACGAGGGTTTTGATTTTGATAGGATTTTTTGGAGTTGGTTATTAAGATATATCCACGTAGTAGTAGCAATAATGTGGATTGGATTATTGTGGTACTTTAATTTTGTTCAAATTCCCAACATGCCAAACATTCCAGATGAGCAGAAACCAGCAATAGGTAAAGTAATAGCTCCTGCTGCACTTTTTTATTTTAGATGGGCTGCTTTTGCTACTATCGTATCTGGTCTTATACTTGCATGGCTTAATGGTTATGTGCATGATGCATTAATATTAGGCATAGGATCTGGTGGCGGCAAAAATACTGCTATTGGAATAGGAATGTGGCTTGGTTTGATAATGGCTTACAACGTTTGGTTCGTAATTTGGCCTAACCAAAAAAGAGCTCTTGGTATTGTAGAGAGTGATCCTGAAACGAAAGCAAAATCTGCAAAAACAGCTATGCTATTTTCAAGGACTAATACGCTTCTTTCCTTGCCAATGTTATTATCAATGGTAGCTGCTCAAAACCTATATTAATTCTCCTCTTTAACAATAGTTTTATAGTTAACTTTTAAGTTTACTAAAATTGGATTCGCTATAAAAATTGACGAATAGGTACCAAGAATAACACCAAGTATCATAGCAAAAGAAAATCCTTTTAAAATCTCACCTCCAAATAAAAATATTGATAGTAATGCCAATAGAGTTGTTACTGATGTAATTATAGTTCTAGATAAAGTTTCATTGATAGAAAGATTTGTTAAATCAAAAATTTTTAAATCAATATGCTTTTTCAAATTTTCTCTAACCCTATCGAAAATTACAACTGTATCGTTCATTGAGTATCCAACGATAGTTAAAATTGCAGCGACAATAGAAAGGTTTACCTCTAGACCTATTAATGAGAATATACCCATAGTTATAAGAACGTCATGGAATAAAGCTAGGATTGCACCAATACTGAATTGCCATTCAAAACGTATCCAAATGTAAAATAACATTGCTCCAAGCGATACAGCTATTGCTATTAAGCCTCCTTTCAACAATTCTGCACTTACTTTTGGACCTACATTTTCTACTCGCCTAATTTCGTATCCTGATCCAATTGATGCATTTAAATCCTTTTTAATATTTTGAATTAAATCTTTCTCAGGACCTTTTTTTTCAAATTTAATTAAGAAATCATAATCCTCACCAAAATTTTTAATTGCTACATCCCCTAAATTCATTTTTGAAAAAGAACTTCTTAAACTTGAAATATTAATTTGTTTATCAATAGCTCTGAGTTCAATTAAAGTTCCTCCTTTAAAATCTATACCAAAATTTAGACCTTTAAATATAAGTAATAAAATTGAAATAATAGCCAGTCCACTAGAGATAAGTGTAAATAATTTATAATATTTATTAAATTGAATATTTTTCATAAATTATATTTTTATTTCCTTATCTTTATTTCGAACTATGTAAAGTGATGTTAATAATCTTGCTATGAAATAAACTGAGAATAAGGTTGTTAGTATTCCAACCCCCAAAGTTATAGAAAAACCTTTTATTGGTCCTGAGCCGAGAAAAAATAGTATTATTGCAGCAATAAATGTAGTTATGTTAGCATCTAAAATAGCTGTTCTAGATTTTGTATAGCCTGAGTCAAATGCAATAAGTTGATTTTTTTCATGTGCTTTTTCCTCTTTTATCCTCTCAAAAATTAAGACATTAGCATCAACAGCCATACCCACTGTTAAAATAATACCCGCAATACCAGGAAGAGTTAAAGTAGCCTCAAATAATGTGAGTATACCGACCAAAAAAAATAAATTGAAAATTAGTGCAGTATTAGCAATCAATCCAAAAATCTTATATTTAAATATCATAAAAGCTATTACTAATGAGAAACCTATAATTAAAGCTAAAACCCCAGCCTTGATAGAATCCTTTCCTAGACCAGGTCCAACAGTTCTCTCCTCAATTATATTCATAGGAGCTGGCAATGCACCAGATCTTAGTAGTAAGGCAAGGTCAGTTGCTGATTGAAAAGTAAAACCGCCAGTTATTTGTCCAGAGCCATCAACAATAGCCTCTTGGATTACTGGAGCACTTATTATTTTATCATCTAAAATTATAGCAAATCTTTTCCCAACACCTGAAATTGTAGCTTTACCAAATCTTTTTGCACCCACCCTATCTAAACTAAATGTCACAACAGTTTCATTGGTCTGAGAGTCGACTCTTGGTTGGGCATCAAGCAAATTTTCACCACTTAAAATAATTCTTTTATTTATATATACCGGAGACTCAGATCCATCTTCAAATTCCATTAAATCTGTACCAAATTCTGCCTCAGTAGATTTTGAAACAAACCTAAAGGTTAAGTTTGCTGTTTTACCAAGAAGATTTTTAATACGCATTGGATCATCGAGTCCAGGCAACTCAACAAGAATCCTATCATTGCCTCTTTTTAAAATATTTGGTTCATTTGTACCAACTTCATCAATTCTTCTTCTGACTATTTCAATAGCTTGATCTAAAGAAGAGTTTTTGAGTTCTATAATTCCATATTTTGATAATGTTATTGTAAAAATATTATTTTGATTTTCTAAATCAAATTGATGTGATTTATATTTTTCGTAAAAAGGATTTACTGGATCTTCTTTATCAACGAAAATATCCTTAATTAATTCAACATTTGTTTCATCGGTTTCAAATCTTATAGAATTTTGATTATAAATTTTAAGATTAAAAATATTTATATTTTTATCTTTAAAATATGTTTTTAAAAAAGTTATTTTATTTTGAAGCTCTTTTGTAATAACTGGTTTATTATCTATTTCTAATAAGAGATAAGAACCTCCTTGAAGATCAAGACCCAAATTTATTTTTTTGTTAAAGAAACTATCGTCTAATTTAGTAAAGTTTGATAAAGTGAAAAAAAGAAAAAATAATGAAGCTATTAGTATAGTAAAAATTCTTAATTTTGAAAAATAAAGCACTTTTTAACAATTTACTATTATTTTTTTGTTTCTTGATTGGCAGTAACTAAGCTTTGAATTCCAGTAGATTTAATTATCTCAACTTTAACGTTATCAGCGATCTCCACTTCAACTTTTTCAGCATCAATAATTCTATCAATTGTTCCTACGATCCCACCGACGGTAATAACTTTGTCTCCTCTTTTTAAATTTTCAACCATAATTTTATGTTCTTTTACTTTTTTTTGTTGTGGTCTTATTAAGAAAAAATAAAAAATAACAAATATTAGTATTAGTGGTATAAATTGACCTATTCCAGAATTTGACATTATTACTCCTAAGTTACTGATTTTTTATACCAAAAGATTTACTAAAACAACTCTAATTGTTATCAATCTTTTCTAAATTATTCATATATGGCTTAAGAACTTCCGGTATTATGATTGATCCATCTGCTTGCTGGTAATTTTCTATTAAAGCTATTAACGTTCTTCCAACTGCTAGTCCGCTTCCATTTAGAGTGCCAACAAAATTTGTTTCTTTTTTTGAATTTTTATATCTTGCTTTCATTCTTCTAGCTTGAAATGAACCACATGAAGAACAGCTTGAGATTTCTCGATATTTTTTTTCAGACGGTATCCATACTTCAATATCATAAGTTTTTTCTGCACTAAAACCCATGTCACCAGTACATAATAAAACTTTTCTGTAAGGCAATTTTAATTGATCTAAAATATCTGTCGCACAATTAGTCATTCTTTCTAGCTCTTCTATACAATGAATAGGCTCTACAATACTTACTAACTCAACTTTGTAAAATTGGTGTTGTCTAATCATTCCTTTTGTATCCTTACCATAGCTTCCCGCTTCTTTACGAAAGCATGGGGTTGAAGCAACAAATCGAAGCGGTAAATCTTTTATATCTAAAATTTGATCCTTAACCATATTTGTTAAAATAACTTCTGCTGTAGGTATAAGAAATTTACGATCATTTTTATCTTCTAACATTAGTTCAAACTGGTCATTTTCAAATTTTGGCAATTGACCAGTGCCATACATAGTATTTTCATTAGCAATCAAGGGTGGCGATATCTCCAAGTAATTATTTTTATTTACATGTGTATCTATCATAAAGTTTGATAAGGCCCTCTCTAACATGGCTAGCTTTTTTGTAACAAAAACAAATCTAGAACCGGAAGTTTTGGATGCTAGATCAAAATCAAGCATTTTTAGATTATCTCCAAGATCAATATGTGACTTTGGTTTAAAATCAAAATTCTTAATTTCTCCTGACTTTTCAATTTCTAGATTTGAATTTTCATCTTTTCCCTCAGGCACATCATCTAAAGGTATATTTGGTATCGAAGATAAAATTTCATCTAATTTAAATTTAACTTGAGATTGGTCAGAGCTAATTTTTTCTATTTTTTTTGATATTTCTTTTGATTTTTCAAATAAATTTTGATCTTTTTTTTTGGAAATATCTTTTTTTTCTTTTTCTAGTAATTCTTTATTTTGAATTAAAGTCCTATTTTGTTTATCTAATTCACTGATATTATTTGTCTCTACTTTAACATTTCTCTTAGATATTAACTTTTTAAAATTATCAAGATTGTCTCTAATATCTTTAATGTTATGCATGCTCTTTTTCTTTAATTTTTTTCTCTATCATACTTACAGAAAAAATAGATAATTCATACAAAATTAAAAGAGGTATAGCTAAACCTATTTGTGTTATTGGATCTGGCGGTGTTAATATTGCTGCAGCTGCAAAAATCATTACTACAACATACTTTCGTCTTTGTTTCAAAAATAACGAATCAATTAAACCAATTCTAGCGAGTAGACTTAAGACAACCGGTAATTGGAAACTTAAGCCAAAAGCAAATATTAATTTCATAATTAAGGACAAATACTCATTTACTTTTGCTTCTAATTGAATTGGTAGATTTGTAATTGTGCCACTACTTTCAAAGGAAATAAAAAATTTAATTGCGAGAGGCATTATTAAATAATAAACCAACATTCCACCTAAAAGGAATAAAATTGGTGTCACGATTAAGTAAGGCATAATTGCAGTCTTTTCATTCTTATACAATGCAGGAGCGATAAATAACCAAATCTGAATTAATATAAAAGGAAATGTTATAAAAAAAGAAGTAAAAAAAGATACTTTTAAATAAGTTAAGAATGTTTCTTGTAAAGCTGTAAAAATTAATCTTCTTTGAACTCCATCATCTTGAACAGCTGATGAATAAGGCTCTACTAGGAAACCATAAATATACTCAGAAAAAAAATAACAAATAATAAAAAAAATAAATAGAAATATTAAACAATTAATTAATCTTTTTCTTAATTCTGCTAAATGGCTAAAAAATCCCATTTTTTCTTCACTTGGTGTCATTTAAATCTTTTTCTTTGTTGTTATCACTTTTATTTTCGTCATTTATAATTTCATTTTCACCCAGTGTTGAAACTTCATTTTGAACGTTAGCAACATATCTTTTAGCCGAACCTATCCATGATCCAATTTTTTTTAACATTATAGGAAAATCTTTTGGACCAACTACAATAATAGCAATTGAAACTATAATTAATATTTCAAACCAGCCAATTTGTGGCATTTGATCTACTCTTTTTTATCTGTGTCTTGATTATTTTCGGATATGTTTTTTGGTGCACTATCTTCACCATCATTAGCCATTCCCTTTTTAAAACTCTTTATACCCTTTGCGACATCACCCATTAGGCTAGATATTTTTCCTCTTCCAAATAGAAGAACAACTAATATTACTACGATTGCTATTTGCCAAAAACCTATACTCATGGTTTATTTATATATCTTTTATTAAATTTTTAAAAGTATCTTTTTATTCACTTTCTTTATCTTTTAAAGTACTAGACAACATTTCATCGATATTGGAATAAATATTCTCTTTTTTTTCCTCTTGTTTTTCCTGATAAAATTTTCCTGTTCCAAAAACAGATGCATCTATTGCGCTTGAGTCAATTAAGCCTGCAGAACCTAATTCATCAACTGTAGGTAAATCTGTGAGTTTTTGAAGGTTAAAATGACTTAAAAAATCGTCTGTGGTCCCATATTGGATAGGTTTCCCAAGAACATCTTTTCTACCTTGTGGTTTTACCCAATTCAGTTCCATTAATATGTCTAATGTATTAGTTCCAAAAGCAACACCTCTGATTTCCTCTATTTCAGCTCTGGTCACTGGCTGGTGATAAACTATAATTGCT
The DNA here is from genome assembly GCA_902598425.1 of uncultured Pelagibacteraceae bacterium. Classification (GTDB taxonomy): domain Bacteria; phylum Pseudomonadota; class Alphaproteobacteria; order Pelagibacterales; family Pelagibacteraceae; genus Pelagibacter. The sequence goes on from CACKBK010000005.1 coordinate 37,607, forward strand.
AAGGTCTCTATAGCAGCTTTAGACAATTTTTTTTCGACAGTTTTTTGTTGTGACATTAGGTTAGATAAATTTTGTGCTGTTCTGAAAGACCATTTGTTTGAAATGCAGACTAAATTAATACCTCTAACAGAATAAAATTTTTGTAATTTTTCAAGGGTTTTTTTTACATTAATATTTTTTGAGACTTTGACTTCAATAGACTCTATTTCTAAGGGTTCAGCAGCTGCAAACAAGATTGCTTCAACTTCGCGCTCACCGCTACTTAAACTTGAAGGGAATTTAACTATATTATCTTCTTTATTTTTTTTCATTTAGTTTTCTTTAATCAAAATTTTATCAAATAATTTTTCTTGTTTTAATGATATATTTCCCTCTTTTGCTAATTCCAAAGATCCAGCAAAAATACCTGCTTGTCCTGTTCTTCTCAAATTATTTTTTTTATTAAAATTTTTAGGAATTAAATCCTCAAGATTTTTCCAATTTTTAAGTTTACCAAAATATTTTTTGATTTCATTAATCCCATCCTCTGTTGTAAAGACTGGTAATCTTGGAATATTAATTCTTTGAAAATCTTTAGTCATTATTATGTTTGCATAGGTCTTTAAAAGCTCAAAAAGAGAAACATTGTATTCTGAACTATATATTGATTTAATTTGCCCTTTTACACCTCTCATGAATATATCTTTACCTAGTCTTTTTCTTTTTAGCATTTGATCTGAAAGTAAACGAATTAATTCAAGTTTTTTTAATTGTAATTTTAATTTTTCAGCAACTTCTAATGCTTTAAACTCTTCCTCATCTGTTTCTGGTAACAAAAGTTTAGATTTTAAATAGGCTAGCCAAGTTGCCATCAAAAGATATTCCGAAGCTAATTCCAAATTAAGATCCAAGGATTTAGTTATAAATTCATGAAATTGATCAGCTAACTTTGTAATTGAAATATTTTCTAGATTAACTTTTTGTGATTTTGCTAAATCTAAAAGCGTATCTAGTGGACCACTAAAAGTACTTAGATTTACATTAAATTGTAATTTTTCATCTTCTTTCATTTAATGTTTACTAGCTTATAAAATTCTAAAGTTTTTTTCAGCAAAAAATTATCTAATTTTGGTGAATTTTCAGCTACAACTTTCATTTCAGACATCCTGGCGTTGCAATGTAAAACTAGATTACAACCTGCTTGAAATGCTTTTTGGGTATTAATTAATGTTGAAAATTTTAGAGACTTCATAGAAATATCGTCTGAAATTATCAAATTTTTAAAATTTATATCATTTCTTATAATATTAATTAATTTCTTAGAATGTGTAACCGTATATGTAGGATCAATTTTACTAAATATTATATGTGCGGTCATAGCAAAAATAGATTTTTTATTTTTAAATACTTTGAAATCATTCTTTTTTAAATAATTCAAATTTTTATATATATAAGGAGTTCGTATATGACTATCAGACTTTGCTAAACCATGTCCGGGTATATGCTTTATCACAGTACCAATTTTATTATAATGAAATTTCTCTATTACTAAGTCACCAATTTTGTTAACAATTTTTATATTGTTAGAGAATGCTCTGTCTCCTATTATTTTTGTGGTATTTTTAACTTTTAAATCCAAAACTGGACTCGTATTCAAATTTATACCAATTTCCCTTAATAAATAAGAAATTTGATTAATATAAATATCTAAATAATAATTTAAATTTTTTGGATCTTTTTTATACATATTTCCAAAAAAATTGCCTGGGAATGCTGTTGATAAGATTATGTTATTTAATCGAGCAACACGACCCCCTTCTTGATCAACTAATATTGGAAAATTTTTATCTTTATAAATTTTTCTAATACTATTCGTAAGTCTTTTTGTTTGTTCAATAGTTTTTATATTTCTTGTGAATAAGATTACACCCCAGGGCTTATATTTTTTAATAAACGAAATTTCTTTTCTGTTTAATTTTATTCCTTTAATCCCAATAATAAAACTTCTACGACTTTTAATCATTTTCGATTAATTTCCAAAATTGGTATTTCTTTTTGGAATTATTTGTATTGTTATTATACTCAATAATATTATCCGTATCGCTTTTAATTAATTCTAATTTTTCAGAGTACTCATTTACGATGGTTTCATGATTATTATAAGATCTGTAGACATCTTTTTTAAATTCATCGGATAAATAAAATTTAATTGTTAAAAAAAAGAATAGAACTATAACAAAAAAGTATAATAAAATTTTAATTTCTTTTAACATTACATTTTTTCTGGAGTTTCCACACCTACAATTTGCATTCCAGACTTGATAACATTTGAGATTGATTTTAAAAATACAATTTTATCCTCACTAATTTTTTTTTCATTGTTAATAAATCTTTTGTTAATATCATCTTTTCCTAAATTCCAATACGAGTGAAACTCTGATGCTAGTTCGTACAGATAAGTTGGGATTCTATGAGGTTCAAGTTTATTGGTAGCAATTTCTATTACAAGTGGCCACTGAGATAATTTTTGAATAATTTTTATTTCTTCATTTGAATAGTTAAAATCATAATTTTTTATACTAATTTCATCATTAATATTTTTATTAATGTGTCTAAAAACAGATGAGATTCTTGCGTAACTATACTGAACATAATACAATGGATTATCTTTTGACTTTTCTTTAACCTTGTCAAAGTCAAAATCTAATTCTACATCACTTGTTCTGCTAAGCATTATAAATCTTGTAGCATCCTTTCCTACTTCCTTAATTAAATCGTCTACAGTTATATAATCACCTTTCCTTTTTGACATTTTAAATGGTTTGCCCTCTTTAATGAGTTTTACGAGTTGACTTACTTTGCAAACTAATTTGTTTTTTTCACCTGATAAAGCCTCTACAGAAGAAGTAATTCTTTTAATGTAACCTGCATGATCTGCACCTAATATATTTATAAGAACATCGAATTTCCTCTCAAGTTTGTTATTATGATAGGCAACATCACTTGCAAAATATGTCCAGCTACCATCTGACTTTTGTAGTGCTCTATCTTTATCATCGCCAAAATCACTTGACTTAAAAAGTAGCTGTTCTCTTTCAACCCAATCCTCTTTTTTTTCGTTCATGGGAGCTTTTATTTTTCCAGTAAAAATATATTTTTTTTCCTTTAGTTTATTTACAACTTTTTGAACCTCATTATTTTCAACAATTTTAGTTTCGCTTTGAAAATTATCATGCTCTATTCCAAGACTTTTTAAATTGTCTTTAATTAGTAAGAGCGACTCTGATACTGAAAGCAAAGTAAGTTGTTTTGCAATACTGTCAAAATTTTCAAATTTAATTTTTGGATTATTTTTAATTATATTTTTTGATATCTGAATTATATATTCACCGGGATATAAATCTTCATCATTTGGAAATTTTTCTTTAAAAATTATTTCTCTACATCTATGAAATACAGATTTAGTAAAATTTATAATTTGATTTCCGTAGTCGTTTACATAATATTCTTTAAAAACTTTATGTTTATTGAACTTTAATATATTGCTTACAACATCGCCTAAGATAGCCCCACGGCAGTGACCTACATGAAGAGGGCCAGTTGGGTTTGCTGAAACAAACTCTATTATAAAATTTTTCTTTTCAGAGTTTTTATTAAGACCGAATTCATTTGGTTTTTTAACGATAGTTTCTAATAACTTGTTCCAGAGAGTTGGTTTTAATGTAATATTCAAAAAACCTGGTTTTACAATCTCAACATCCGCAACATCAGCGTCCTCAAGAATTTTTTTTTTGATAATTTCCCCTATCTCGATTGGAGTTTTTTTATTAGGTTTAGATAAAACCATGGCAACATTTGTTGAAATATCAGATTTGAAATTTGCAGGAGTAGTATCTACCGTTATCGAACTTAATTTATCGGGTATTTTTAATAAATCTTTGTCATTAAGATCATTAATAATTATTTTAATTTTTTTTAAATAAATTTCAAAAATATTCATTTTATTTTATTGTATAAATTGATTGCATATCTATCTGTCATACCTGAAATATAATCTGCAATAGCTCTATCTTTATCAAATTTTAACTGTTCTTTACTTAAATATTTTTTGGGTTTTTTGCTTAAAATAGTAAATAATTTTTTAATTATTTTTTTTCCATTATTATTTTTAGTTAATACTGAATCATTATTATACATTTTGATTCTTAAAAATTTTCTTATTTCATCCAATATATTTTGAAATTTCAAAGAAAAATTAATTAAAATGTCATTGTGATGATATATGTTTTGTAAGTTTTTAATTTTATTTTGTTTAATGTTTATAATTGAATTTTTAATTAGATCATTAACCATTAAATTAATTGAGTCTCTTACCATTTGATAAATAATTACTTCTTTTGATATGTTTCTTATATTTTTATATGGTTTGTAAATTTCCTTAAAAAAATTCAATGAGAGTAAGTCGTTCAAATTAAAAAGTTTAGCTTTTAACCCATCTTGAATGTCATGGTTATTGTATGCAATATCATCTGATATGGCAGCTATTTGTGCTTCCAATGACGGATAAATATTAAAATTAATCTTATTTTTAAGATTTCTAATACCTATAAGTTTGTCAATTTTTTTTTTATCAAATATTGGGCCATTATGTTTAAGCAAACCGTCAAGAGTTTCTATAGTAAGATTTAAACCTTTAAATTTTAAATATTTATTTTCAATAAACATAACAATTCTTAATGTTTGTAAATTATGATCGAAACCTCCCCGGTCATACATGCTTTCATTTAATGCTTCTTCCCCTGCATGACCAAAGGGTGTATGTCCTAAATCATGAGCCAAACTTAAAGTTTCTGCGAGCTCCTCATTTAAATTTAAAAATCTTGTAATTGTTCTGGCTATTTGTGCAACCTCTATAGAGTGAGTAATTCTTGTTCTATAATGGTCTCCCTCAGTATTAACAAATACTTGCGTTTTATGTTTTAGTCTTCTGAAGGATGCACTATGGATAATTCTATCCCTATCTCTTTGAAATGGGGTTCTAAATCTATTCTGTGGTTCAGAATAAAGCCTGCCTTTGCTTTTAAATAAACCTAATTTATTGAAATTTTTCATACTTTAAAAATAATAAAATATTATTATATTAGTATTATCAGTGTTAACACATGAATAAAGAAATTAAATTTACAGATAAAGCGATAAAACAAATAAATCATTTGTTGTTACAGAAAGATAAAGGATCCTTTTTCAGAATCGCAATCAAAGGTGGAGGTTGTTCAGGCTTTCAGTATGATTTTTCTTTTGACAAAACACAAGAAGAGGACGATGTAAGATTTGATAATATTTTAATTGATAAGCAATCAGCAGAACTTCTAAAAGGTTCAGAGGTTGATTTTGTGAAAGAGCTTATTGGTGAGTCTTTTAAAATTAAAAATCCACAAAGTAAATCCTCTTGTGGTTGTGGTGTTTCCTTTTCACTTTAATGATTATAAGTTCTTGGAACGTAAATTCTGTAAGGGCCAGAATTGAAAATATAAAAGAATATTTAAAAAAATTTTCCCCAGATATTGTAATGATGCAGGAAATAAAAACACAAAATGAAACCTATCCTTACGACGATTTTTCCTCACTGAAATATGAGAATTATGTTTTTGGACAAAAAAGTTACAATGGGGTTGCTATAGTTTCTAAGAAAAAACTAGAAAATATTAAAAATGATCCATTTAAAGATAAAAACAAGCAGTCAAGAATTATAACAGCTGATATTAAGTTTAAAAAAAAAAATATAACTTTAATAAATATTTACACACCAAATGGAAATCCTGTAGATACAGAAAAATATACCTATAAGCTTTATTGGCTTGAAAGCTTAATTAAAAAATTAAAAAGTATGTCTAAATCAAATGAAAATATAATTATTGGCGGAGACTTTAATATTATTCCGGCTGCAGAAGATGTTCATAATCCTAAAAGTTATGAAAATGATGCTCTATTTAGATTAGAAATTAGAAAAAAACTAAGGGAACTCATAAACCTAGGATTCCATGATGCCTATAGATTTATACATCCAGACAAAGAAGGTTATACATTTTGGGACTATACGAGCGGTGCTTGGCAAAAAAATAATGGAATGAGAATTGATCATTTTTTAGTTTCAAACTCACTTATTAATCTAGTTAAGGATGTAAAAATAAATAAATATCCTCGAGGTAGATTAAAACCATCTGATCATACTCCAATTGAAATTGAACTAGCTTAAAGATTTAATTTTATTTACTAGTTCCTGATTAATATTTCTTGGACCTTTATCTAATCTATTTTTATGTCGCCTTTCACCAGGAAGTCTAACGCCATCAAAAGATTTCATTTTGTTAAAAAATTCTTCTGAGTGTTTTTGCCAGTCTGTTCCTGCTGTTTTATCTGGAGATATTGCTAGTATAAATTCTCCTCCACTGGGCGGACCACCATCATTATTATCTTTAGCCGCTGTTTCAAAACTAAAGTTGTCTCCTACTAATGCACCAGCCATTAGCTCTACCATCATTGCTATCGCTGAACCTTTATAACCACCAAAAGGAAGTAGTACACCACCATCAGCTATTGCTCCTGGATCAGTTGTGTCTTTTCCATCTTTAGTTAAACCCGTTCCCGATGGAACTTTATGCCCTTCTCTTTTTGCAACTTGTACTTCACCCATTGCCATTGATGCGGTTGCCATATCATAAACCACTGGTGTTTTTCCAGGTCTTGGCCAGGCAAATGAAATTGGATTAGTTCCAAACAATGGTTTAGTAGCGCCAGCAGGAGCTACTGCGGGTTTGTAAGATGTGCATGCAAACGCAACCAAACCATCCTCTGCTAATTTTTCTGTCTCAGGCCACATAGCTGCCATATGATGTGAATTATTTATTGCAAGTACTGCCACTCCATTTTCTTTTGCAGCTTTTGCTAATTTAGGTAATCCTTTATTTAAAACTACAGGGGCTAAACAATTATTCCCTTGAACTTTTATTACTGATGCTGAAATTTTTTTTATTTCAGGTTTTCCTTTGCCATTAATTTTTCCACTTTTTAAACCACTCACATATGCAGGCAACCTAAACAAACCATGAGATAAAGATCCATCTCTTTCAGCATTTCTTATTAAATCAGAGAGAATAGATGCTGTTTCATCATCACAGCCATTAGCTAGTAAAGTCTTTTTAGCTAAAACAAAAATTTCATCCAATGTAAGGGAAATTGTACTCATCCCATTATTAGATATTATTTATAACTAAAGATCAATTTTTATTCTAAATCATTAACGTCATTTTCACTTATTTCATCTATAGGTTTATGGATTTTCCAGTTTTGAGTAGATCCATCTATTGATCTAGCAGTTACTACTGTTTCGGTCGGAGGACAATCAGGTTCATGACAATTTAATTCTGCAATGCTTAAAATTGTACTTTCTGGTATTTCATATTTATTTATAAAATAATTTTTTAAATTCTGAATTGTTTCTAAATTTGGTTTTTTTTTATTAAACATTTTTTATTGATCCCAAATTGAAGTCCATAAAGTATTTCCATTCATGTCACCAATAAATATACTTGATTTATCATCAGTCATTGCGATTGCACTAACTTCAGAACCTGTGAAACTTCTAATTATTATAGTGTTATTTTCATTTTCAATTTGAGATAAAAAAACAGAACCATCACTCAAACCAGCAAAAATTGCTTTTTCATCAGGAAATGGTTCTATAAATGTAACTTGTTTATTTCCTATATAAGGAAGACAAATAGGTTTACGTCCCATTGGTCCTTCACCGTCAAAGGGCCAACATATTGCATCTATCGCTCCTGATGTTGCCAAGTAACTTGTATCACTAATGAATGCAAAACTTTTAACTTTCGAGCCATATCCTGACATAGCAAAATCAAGCTTATCTTTTAAACGCCAGCAACGAAGTACATTTTCTTGCATAGACGTTACCAAGTATTTACCATCTGGGCTAAAACTCACTTTGTTGTGAGAACCTTTCCAATCTAATTTTGTTGATTTCCATTTATTACTGTAATCCTTTTTCCAAATTGTAACACCCCCATATCTAGATACAGCCAACCGTCTTCCTTTAGCATCAAATGCTAAACCTCCAATCGTACTATCATGATTTAAAGATTTTGGTTCTTTTTTATTTTTATCCCAATAATAAACTACCTTACCTGAAGAACAGACTAGGTTTCCATTATATGCTGCAACATGATCCACCCATCGTGAACCAAAGTTTGTAATTTCATTTATTTCTCCATTAAGTGAAATTTTTAAAAAATAACCATCATCACCACCGGTTAAAATATTATTACCATCCCTTGACATGCAAAGTATAACACCCTTATGAGCCTTTAAAGTTTTGTGTTTTTCTCGAGAACTGAAAATTCTCACAGTACCATCACCAAAACCAGCAGCTATATTATTACCAATTGAAACCGCGCAGGTTACTGGAACTCCAATTTCTAACTGAATTCCTCTTTGTTCAAATTTAGTTTTATCTAGCTCTGGAAATTGATTTAAATCAGTTGTCATTCTGATTTACAGGCTTCAAATCCCTCTTTTAAATTCATTGTATCTAAGTTACGTCCAATAAACACTAGTCTAGAACTACGTTTTTTATTTTCGGGCCATTTTCCCATAGGAGAAGCATCCATCAACATATGAACACCTTGAAATACATATCGATCATTTTCATCTTTAAAATTAAGTATTCCCTTTGTTCTCATAATATCTTGACCTTTTGTCTGTAAAAGTTTTCCAAACCAGTTTTGAAATTTTTCCATATCAAGAGGTGTATCAGATACAAATGATAAACTTGTAACATCATCATCATGTTCATGGTCATGATCTGACTCAAGAAAATCTGGTTCTACCTCTAAAATACGTTTTAAACTAAAAGCATCAAGATTAAGAATTTCCTTAAGTGGTGTTCCACATTTTGTAGTTTTAATAATTTTAGCAAAAGGATTAATTTTACGAATTCTTTTTGTCACTACCTCTATATTCTCATCTTTCACAAGATCTATTTTATTTAGTAATATTACATCACCAAAAGCAATTTGTTCCTCAGCTTCGTGATGGTCTTCAATTTGTGAGCTTAAATGAACTGCGTCTGCAACTGTAACAATTGCATCTAGCTTTGTTTTATTTGCTACATCTTGATCTACAAAGAAGGTTTGAGCCACAGGAGCTGGATCTGCTAAACCAGTTGTTTCAACTATAATTGCATCAAGTTTATCAGCTCGCTTCATTAACCCACTAAGTATTCTAATTAGGTCACCTCTGACTGTGCAGCATATACAGCCATTGTTCATTTCAAAAACTTCCTCGTCAGCATCCACTACAAGGTCATTATCAATACCTTGTTCACCAAATTCATTTACAATAACGGCGTACTTCTTGCCGTGCTGTTCTGTAAGAATTCTATTAAGAAGTGTAGTTTTTCCAGCACCAAGAAAACCTGTTAATACAGTGACGGGAACCTGTCTGTTGGTTTCTTCCATTAATTAAATTAACATCCTTTAAAAGATTTTGACATATTGCTAATTAAGTCAAAATATAAATCTTTACCAGGATCAAGAGTAGCTCCTAATGGATCAATAACCCCTGTTGCAATATTTGTATCTTTTGCAACAGCTTTAATAATATCAGGATTAAATTGAGGCTCTGAGAATACACAGCTTACTTTATCGTGTTCAATTACTTCTCTAATCTCAGCTAGTTGTTCAGCACCAGGCATTACATCTGTATTAACAGTAAATGCTCCAAGAATATTAACGCCAAATCTCTTTTCAAAATATTGGTATGCATCATGAAAAACTATGGATTTGAAATCTTTGTTTAATTCAGATTTTACTTTTTTTGTTAGGTTGTCTAAGTCTTTGTGAGCTTTCTTGAGATTTTTTTTATACTTTGCTTCATTTTCTTTATCATTTTCAATTAAATGCTCAGCCATCTCACTTAAAATTATTTTCGCATTCATTGGATCTAACCAAATATGTGGATCAAATTCACCGTGCGCGTGTCCTTCATGACCGTGATCATCGTGGCCATCTTCTTTATGATCATCGTCGTGACCATGGTCATCGTGATCATCTTCTTTTTTAGCATGATCATCATGGTCATCGTGATCATCTTCTTTTTTAGCATGATCATCGTGGTCATCGTGATCATCTTCTTTTTTAGCATGATCATCGTGGTCATCGTGATCATCCTTTTTATGTCCATGATCGTCGTGACTGTCAAAAATATTTCTTTCCCTAAATTTTAATTTGGTTAAACCTTTTATTTCCATTAATTCAATTTTATCAGCTTTTTTTGCAATTGTTTTTAATGGTTTTTCTAAAAAACTTTCAATATCCTCGCCTACCCAAAATATAATGTCAGCATTTTGAATCATTTTAGCGTGCGATGGCTTTAGTGCAAATCCATGTGGAGAAGCATAACCATCAACGATTAAATCTGGTTTTCCAACCCCATCCATTAGATAGCTTGCAAGTGAATGTATTGGTTTTATTGTTGCTACTACTTTAATATCAGCATTTACTGGTACAAAAATAGTTAAGAATGATAGTATTGTTAAGATAAATGGAAGTTTTTTGATATTTTTCATATATGGTATAATTTAATTGTTATAATATAACACTATGTAATAATATAACATTTTAAAGTCAAGCAATAAAATGAGTTTAAATAATAATATACTAATAAAGTTAAATAATGCTGGGTACCGTCATAAAAATAAATGGCTTGTTCGGGATGTGTCTTTAATCATTGAAAAAGGCAAAATTGTAACTCTCATTGGACCAAATGGTTCAGGCAAAAGCACCATTGCAAAAATTGCCCTAGGTATACATAAAAAAATTGATGGCGAGGTTGAAAAATATACTGATAAAATTGGCTATGTTCCTCAAAAAATATCAATCGATTGGACATTGCCTCTAAGAGTTCATGATTTTATGTTGCTAACGGAAAACATTGAGGATGAGGCAGTAAATGAGGCTTTATCATCAACTGGTGTGATAAATCTTAAAGATAAAAATTTAGGTAATTTATCAGGAGGTGAATTTCAAAGAGTTTTATTAGCAAGAGCTATTTCAAAAAAACCAGAATTATTAGTTCTTGATGAACCCGTTCAAGGAGTAGATTTTACTGGAGAGATTGCTTTATACGAATTAATTAAAAAAATCTCTGATGAATTAAATTGTGGTATTTTATTAGTCTCACACGATCTTCATACTGTAATGAGCGCTACTGACCACGTAGTTTGTTTAAATGGCCATGTATGTTGTTCAGGATCACCTATAGATGTTGCAAAAAATAATGAATATAAAGCTTTATTTGGAGAAAAAGCAGCTCAAATACTTACAAGATATGAACATAATCATGATCATGTTCATACTATTGATGGAGATATAAAAAAAAATTAACATGCTTGATGATTTTTTTATAAGAGCATTGGTTGCAGGAATTGGTATTGCTTTTGTTGCTGGTCCTCTTGGTTGTTTTGTTGTTTGGAGAAGATTATCTTATTTTGGAGACACACTTGCCCACTCTGCGTTGCTGGGTGTAACAATTGCTTATTCATTAGAATTTAATATTGCTGTTTCAATATTTTTAATTTCGTCAGTAATTGCATTAATTTTAATACAACTACAAAAAAAAACTAATTTACCAAGTGATGCATTGTTAGGTCTTTTGGCTCACTCATCTCTAGCAGTTGGGTTGGTTGTGATTGGGTTTTTAACATTCATTAGATTTGATATAATGGGACTATTGTTCGGAGATATTTTGGCTGTTAGCAAAAAAGATTTAGTGACTATATGGGTTGGAGGAAGCTTAATTTTACTGGTTTTAAGATTAATCTGGAGGCCATTATTTGCTTCAACTGTAAATTATGAATTAGCAGAAGCAGAAGGTCTCAAACCTGATAGAGCAAAAGCAGTGTTTACAATCTTATTAGCAGCAATAATTGCCATTTCAATTAAATTAGTTGGAGTATTGTTGATAACAGGAATGTTAATTATACCAACTGCTATGGCCAGAAACCTTTCAGATAATCCTCAAAAGATGGTTTTTTTTTCAATTATTGGTGGCTTGTTGTCAGTAGTGATAGGTCTATTTTCATCTTTAGAATTCAACACTCCATCGGGTCCATCAATAATTACTGCTGCATTAGCGCTGTTTATAATCTCATTACTAAAAATAAAACAAACGATTAAATTGAAAAACTAATGAGGAATCAGTAAAATGAATAAAATGCGCAAAGAACATAATCTTACAAAAAATCAGAAAATTATTTTTGATTTAATTGATAAATCACCTCAGCCACTTAAGGCCTACTCAATACTCTATAATGTTCAAAAAAAAGGTATTAAAGCTCCTCTGCAAGTTTATCGAGCATTAGATAAGTTAGTCGAAATAGGTAAAATTCATAAAATTGAAAGTAGAAATGCCTTTATTGCATGTCATAACTCAAGTTGTCAGGTGGCTAAAGCTACTGCATTTTCAATCTGCGAGATTTGTGAGAAAGTAACAGAAATAAGTAGCGCAGGTCTTTCCAAATACTTAGCAAACTTCAAAGACAAAGATGGTATGAAATACAGTAAATATAATCTTGAGTTTTTTGGTTTGTGCAAAAAATGCACACTTAAATAAAATCATATCATTAATGATGTTTTTTTAATAAAGTTAAATCATTAATGATATTTTTTACCTTAAAGATTGTTCTTGCTGCAATTATAATTGCCTTTGCTAGTTGGCTTTCGGGTCAAAATCCAAAACTTGCAGGTTTTATTATCGCCTTACCACTTGTATCACTCATAGCTATAGCTTTTTCCTACTATGAGCATAATGATATAGAAAAAACAATTCTTTTTACTAAGAGCATACTAGTAGCGGTAACTGTGAGTTATTTATTTTTTTTACCCTTCTTTTTTGCGAAATCATTTAATATGAATTTCTTCCTAATTTATGGCACAGGCTTAGGATTTATAGTTGTTGGTTTTTTTATTCATAAATATATAACTAATTTTCTCTAATACTGTTACACCTTAATAAATTTGTAACATTGATGTAATAATTAATAAAAAGGAGAAAATATGTTTATAAAAAAATATCTAAAGTGGATCAGTACTTTTTTAGTTTTAGTGGGAATACTCCTTACTAATTTAAATATATATCCATTAAATATATATTTTCATGGATTAGGAGTTGTTGGATGGACTATCGCTGGATTTATAAGCAAAGATAAAGCGATACTAACTAACTTTGGACTACAAATACCATTGTTCTTAATAGGAGTTTATAAAATTATTATTTAAACGAGAGAATAACCTGATGATCTAACTGTTCTTATTAACTCTTTTTTACCCTCAATATTTATTGATTGTCTAAGTCTTCGTATGTGAACATCAATAGTTCTACTTTCAACGTTCACATTATTAGGCCAAACTATTTCTAAAATTTGATCTCTTGAATAAACTCTTTTGGGGTTTGTTAAAAAAAATTCTAATAATCTGAATTCTGTAGGACCAATTTGAATTTCTTTATCTGCTCTAAAAACTCTTTTTTCTATTTTGTTTAATTTTAAATCATCAAATATTAATTCATTTGCAACAACTTTAGGATCGGATCTTCTTAGAACAGCTTTTATTCGAGCAGATAATTCATTAAAACTAAATGGTTTTGTAATATAATCATCTACACCACTTTCTAGACCTTTAATCTTGTCTTCTTCCTCACCTTTGGCCGTAAGCATAATGATAGGAAGGCTCTTAAAATTACTGTCTCTTCTAATATTTTTACAGATGTCTATCCCCGATAAATCCGGTAGCATCCAATCTAATAATAATAAATTAGGTTCAAATTTTTTTAATTCTTTTAAACCTTCATTTCCGTTTAATGATGAAGAGACAACATAACCCTCTTTTTCTAGATTATGTTGGACTAATTGAACTATTGAAGCTTCATCTTCAATAATAAAAATTTTCCCTTTCATCTAATTATTCTTGGATTACTTTACCCTTTGGTCTACTACCTTTTAGATATTCACCTTTTATTAAATAACATACAGTCTCAGCGATATTTGTAATATGATCACCAGCTCTTTCTAAATTTTTTGTAGCAAAAATTAAATGAGTAGAAAAATCTAAATTTTTCTTATCTTTAGATAAAAAATCTATTACACTTTCCATTGCGATGTACGTTAAGTCGTCAACTTGTTCATCTTTTTTCCAAACTTCTTTGGCTTTATCAAAATTTTTGTTTACATAACTATCAAGAACATCATTTAATTGTTTCATAACAAGCTCTCCAAGTCTTTTTAAATTTCCTAACAATTCATCAGGTAAATCTAATGGTAAAGGCTTAACTTTTTTTGCATTACTCTTTGATAAATCTCCTATTCTTTCTAAATCTTGAGAGATTTTTAATGAACTTATAGTTTCTCTTAAATCAATTGCCATAGGTGCTCTTTTAACTAATAAATTCATAATTTGAGTATCTATTTTAGATCTAAATTTATTAATTTCTTCATCGCTTTTAATGATTTTATCAATTGAGTCTTTATCAACTTTGATTACTGCATCCATTGCATCACCTAATTGTGATTCAGTTAAGCTGCCCATTTTAATTAACGAGTCTTTAAGGAACTGAAGTTCTTCTTCGTAAGACTTTACCGTGTGTTCATTGCTCATAATTTATCCAAATCTACCTGTAATATAATCTTGTGTCATTTTATTGTCAGGATTTTTAAAAATTTTCTCAGTTTTTCCAACTTCTATTAGCTTTCCTAAGTGAAAAAAGCCTGTTTTTTGAGAAACACGTACTGCTTGAGCCATTGAGTGTGTTACTATTACAATCGTATAAGTTTTTTTTAATTCATCAATTAATTCTTCAATTTTTGCGGTAGCAATTGGGTCTAACGCAGAACATGGTTCATCCATTAAAATGACTTCAGGATTAACAGATATAGCTCTCGCTATACAAAGTCTTTGTTGCTGTCCTCCAGATAAACTTGTGCCAGGTTCATCAAGTCTATCTTTAACTTCTTCCCATAAAGCAGATTTTTTTAAACTGTTTTCAACAATTTGATCTAATTCGCTTTTAGTTTCACCTTTTCCATGAATTTTAGGACCATACGAAATATTATCATATATACTTTTTGGAAAAGGATTTGGCTTTTGAAAAACCATTCCAACTCTTTCTCTCAATGAGACAACGTCTAAATCTTTATCATTAATATTCATACCATCCATTTCAATATTTCCCGTAACTTTACAAATATCAATAACGTCATTCATTCTATTAATGCATCTTATAAAAGTTGATTTACCACATCCTGATGGACCAATTAATGCAGTTACCTCTTTTTCATTCAAATCTAAATTCACATCAAACAACGCCTGTTTATCACCATAATAAACATTTAAATTTTTTGATTTTATCTTTACGTTACTCATTTAATTCCATCGTTTTTCGAATTTTTGTCTTAAGTATACTGCAATAAAATTCATTACAATTAAAAAGCTTAAAAGCATCATAATAGTTGCTGAAGTTTTTTCAACAAAACCTCTCTCTGCAGACTCAGACCATAAATATACTTGAACAGGTAATGAAGATGATGGATCAACTGGACTTGATGGGATATCAACTACAAATGCCACCATCCCAATTAAAATAAGTGGTGCTGTTTCACCTAATGCTTGAGCTAATCCAATTATAGTTCCTGATAAAGTGCCAGGTAGTGCTAACGGCACTACATGATGAAAAACAGATTGAAATTTAGATGCACCAACAGCTAGGGCGCCTTCTCTTATTGAAGGTGGAACAGCTTTTAATGAAGCTCTACATGGAATAATAATCCTTGGTAAAGTCATTAGCGCTAGTGTTATTCCAGCAACTAATGGTGTTGATCTCGGTAATTGGATAGTTGCAAGTAAAATTTGCAGAGCAAGTAAACCGTAAACTATAGATGGTACTGCTGCTAAATTATTTATATTAATTTCAATAAAATCTGTAATTTTATTTTTTGGAGCGAACTCTTCCAAGTAAATCGACGCTAGAACAGCCACTGGAAAAGCTAATAACAAACAAATTAAAATACTATAAAATGATCCAACTAAGGCTCCACCTATACCTGCTAGTTCTGGATCTCTAGAGTCACCATTGTTAAAGAAATAATTGTTAAAATTTTTACTTATCATTTTATTTTCAACAAAATAATCATAAATAACTAATTGAAAATCGGAAATTCTTCTTCTTTCTTCGGGTAAATCTCTTGGATAATTACCTTTATGTAATTGATCAATATCATCAGAGGCTGTTAAATCTAATGTAATTGTTTTACCTATTAAGCTATTATCATTTAAAAAAGCTTTTTTGATCTCAATTTCAGCATCACCACTAAATAGTTTTAATAATTCATCTTCCTCATCTCTATCTTTTGCTGGATAAGCCTTTATTAAATTTTCAATCATTATATCGTAAAAATCAGCTCCCATTATTTCTTCTTGGGATGCGCCATTTTGAATTTCTAGTAATTCCTGATCAAAGAAAATTTCAGTGGTAATTACTGTTTTTTTAAAGGCTGAACTTCCTTTTGAGAAAATGTTTTGAACTAGAATAACAACAAACAACAAAGCAACAAAGATAGATGTTAATCCGTAAAATCTAAATCTTTTTTCTGCTCGGTGTCTTTTTTTTAATCTTTCTTCTTTAGTCATACTTCTCTCTATATTTTTTAACTGCTCTTTGAGCGATATAATTCAATATTAATGTTGCTATAAATAATGTAAGTCCTAATGCAAAAGCTGATTGAGTTTTCGGACTATCAAATTCTTGATCACCAACAAGTATCATTACAATTTGAGTTGTGATTGTTGTAGTAGACTCTAAAGGGTTAATTGTAAGATTTGCAGCAAGGCCAGCAGCCATTACAACTATCATTGTTTCGCCTATTGCTCTTGATATTGCTAATAGAACTGACCCTATTATCCCTGGAAGAGCCGCAGGGATTACGACTTGTTTAATTGTTTCTGATTTAGTAGCTCCTACAGCGTATGAACCGTCTCTTAATGATTGCGGTACAGAATTAATTACATCATCAGATAAAGATGAAACATAAGGAATAATCATAATTCCCATAATTAATCCTGCAGCTAAAGCACTTTCAGATGAAACAGTTAATCCTAAATTTTCAACTACTTGTCTAAAAAAAGGGCCAACAGTTAATGCAGCAAAGAAACCATAAACTACAGTTGGTATTCCTGCTAAAATTTCAATAATTGGTTTTGAAATTCTTCTTACTTTAACTGAAGCATATTCAGCCATGTAAATTCCTGAAAATAGACCAATAGGAACAGCAACCAACATTGCAATAAAAGCTATGAAAGATGTCCCTGCAATTAATGGAATAAAACCAAATGCATCTTTTAATTCTTCAAATTCAGCTGCGGTTATTGAGGACGCATCTCTAACAAAGGCTCTTTGAGGACTCCAATTTGTACCAAATAAATAATCAAAAATATTAATGACTGAAAAAAACTTTATACTTTCAAAAAGTAGTGAAAATATTATTCCAAGAGTAGTTAAAATTGCTATTAAAGAAGATACAAATAATAAACCTTTTAATATAACTTCCACATCATCTCTAGCTTTATTGTTATTCTTTATTTTTTTTAAAGAGTAAATAACTGAGGCTATAATTATACCAAAAATTAAAACTACTTTTGAATTTGTAAAAAGATTTATAAATTTTGCATACGCAATTGCACTTTCTCTCAAGATACTGTCTATATCTCCAAAATAAGTACCTAAATGAATAGCTTTAATTTTTTCATATATTAAATTTGCTTCATTTTTATCACTTAAAATTGCACCTTGATTTGCAGCTGTTTCAATAATTATAGATTTAATTATTACAGGTTCAAATAATGACCAGACCAATAAAAATACTAATGCTGGTATTGAACACCATAAAACAAGATAGTATCCATAAAATTTTGGTAGAGCATTCAATTTGATATTATCTTTGATAGAAATGGTTTTAGTTTTTGATTTTCCATAGAAGAACAAAGAGACAGAAAATATAGTAATTAAAAATATTAGAACGATATTCATTCGCTCTGAGTGATATATTCTTAATGTTACAGAAATATTACAAATTAAATCTAAGATTGAATTAATAAAAAAGGCCAGTTATTGCTGGCCTTTTTTTGGGGATAAATGAAAGTTATTTTAAGTTGATTGTATTCAGATCTACTGCAGCACTTCTAGTAACTTTGTATTTATCAGCAGCTAAAGGAACAAGTCCTATTTCAGCTAAATAGCCTCTGTTACTCATTGCTTTTTTTGAAGTAAATTCTTTAAGAAACTCTTTAATTCCTGGAATTACTCCAATGTGAGCCTTTTTTACATAAAAGAACAATGGTCTTGCAATTGGATAAGAATAATCCTGGATACCTTCTAATGATGGCTGAACACCATTAACAGATGATGCTTTGATTTTATCCTTATTTGCAACTAAGTAACTATAACCAAAAAAACCAAATGCGTCTGGATTAGAAGAAAGTTTTTGTACAATTAAAGTGTCATTTTCACCAGCTTCAACAGCGTATCCATCTTCTCTAATTTTAGCACATTCCTTTTTAGCTTTTTTACCTTCAGCATCATAAAGAGATTTGGCTGTTTTAGTGCATCCTTTAACCATGACTAATGAATTCCATGCATCTCTAGTACCTGATGTTGGAGGTGCAACCAATATTTCAATCTTTTTATTTGGAAGACTAATATCTATATCACTCCAATTTTTATATGGATTTTCAACAAGTTTTCCATCAATGTCTACTTTGGATGCTAAAGCTCTCCATAATTGTTCTTTTGTGAAATCTGCATCTGGAGCATTTACTGAGTGTGCAAATGAAATACCATCATTACCTATTATTATTTCAATTATTTCAGCAACTCCATTTTTCTCGCATAAAGCTTTTTCTTTTGTTTTAATTGCTCTTGATGCATTTGTTATATCAGGATGATTTGCTCCTACACCTGCGCAGAATAATTTCATTCCTCCGCCAGTTCCTGTACTTTCAATTACTGGTGTCTTGAATTTTCCACCTTTACCAAACTTTTCAGCTACAACTGTAGCATATGGGTAAACAGTAGAAGAACCTACGATTTTTATTTGATCTCTTGCGTAGCTAGTTGTTGTAAAACTAAGTACTAAAAGAAACCCTAATAAAATTTTTACTAATCTATTCATATTTCTCCTTTTTTAGATTCGTTATGCATCATTAATTAAATCTGAAACTTAAATATTTTATTAAAGGAAAGTTAAAGTTTTATTACAAAGGCTAACTTTTTAGTTGAATTAAATTGAATTAAATTTCAAATCTATAGTAGTTCCTTGATTTACTTCACTATTAATAATCATTTCACCTCTATGTTGTGAAACAAGATGTTTAACAATAGCTAGTCCTAAGCCTGTTCCTCCAACACTTCGACTTTTGCTGGGATCAACAGTGAAAAATCTTTCAGTGATTCTATGAATAAATTCCTTGGGAATTCCTATCCCTTGATCTGATATAGAGACAATATTTAAATCACCCTCTTTTTTCGTGGCTATTTTAATTTCTTTACCCTTCTCACTATATTTAATTGAATTATCAATTAGGTTAGTAAAAATTTCTATTAATTTATCCCGATCACCAATAATTTTGAAATTCTCAGTTTTTTGCAGATTTAAATTGATGTTATTTTTTTTAACAATGTTTTCATAAGTCTTAATCACGTAGCTAAGCACTTCTATTAAATCTATTTCATGTGTGGGCCTTATGTGTTCTTGCAGCTCAATTTTCGAAAGAGATAACAAATCTCTAATTAAATTTTCCATTCTTTCAGATTGAGAGCTCATTACTGGTAATAAATTAGTGACTTCAGAGTTCTTTTTTAAATCAGCATTATTTTCAAATGTCTCAAGTCCTATTTTAATAGATTGCAATGGAGTTCTAAGTTCGTGGGAAACATTTGCAAC
Organism: uncultured Pelagibacteraceae bacterium; assembly: GCA_902598425.1. GTDB lineage: Bacteria > Pseudomonadota > Alphaproteobacteria > Pelagibacterales > Pelagibacteraceae > Pelagibacter. The sequence goes on from CACKBK010000005.1 coordinate 57,651, forward strand.
AAAATCCGATTTTAATTGTTGAAATTTGTGAAATTCTGTTAAATCTCTCATAAAAAGCAAACAAGATGGTTCATCAAAAAATAAATTATGATTATCTTGGTAAATTGTTACATTCATTCTAAGAACTGAAGGGTTTCTTAGTTCTATTTCAAGGTCATTAGAATTTTCTCCATTAAAGGCTTTCTCAATTGAACTTAACAAGTCGGGATTTCTTAAAAATCCACTTATATTTTCATTCAATTTTGTTTGAAATCTTTTACTGGCTGAACTATTACTAAATATTATTTCCTTAGATTTGTTAAGAATTATAATTCCTTCTGGAATGTAATTTAAAAGATTATAAATAGTTTCTCTATATTTTTTACTTTCATCTTCATCTAAATTTTTATCTTCAATTTTAACTTCAGTATTAATACCTAAGACTCTTTCTTTCTTTAAAAGAAAAAATAACAAAATAGTTATTATGATTAACAAGACAAATGTTAGAAGTTCCATAAACTACTTTACTCTTCCGTATACATCCTGAAATCTAACAATGTCTGTTTCTTTTAGAATCGAACCTACTTGAGCTTCAATAATTTTTACTGGTTTTTTATATGGGTTTTCTATTCTATGGATTGCACCTAAAGGAATAAAAATTGTTTCATCAGGTTTCATGGTAAAATATCTTTTATTCAAAGTAATTTTAGGTTTACCATGAGTAACGACCCAGTGTTCAGCTCTGTGATGATGTTTTTGAAGACTTAAAATACCTTTAGATTTCACATATAATTCTTTAATTAAGAATTCTTTCCCTTTAAATAAGTTTGTGTAGCTGCCCCATGGTCTATGAAATACGTTTTTCTTTTTAAAATATCTATTTTTAATCTTTCCGTACATTTTGCAGATTTCTTTCCAGCTCCCTAGATCTGACCATGGAATATCAAGCTTGATTGCATTGATATTTTTAGTTTTCTCTAGTATCGCGTAATCAAAAGACTTGGCTGTTGCTTTACTAAATGCTTGTTTATTTAAATAATACACATTATTTTTATATTTTGCTTTTGTTACAGCTTTGTTACAGTTTCGAAAAATATTAGGCTGATATTTCTTAAAATTATTAATAATTGAGTCTTTTCTCAAAAAAAACATACCCGAATTCCAATATC
>CACKBK010000006.1 GCA_902598425.1 uncultured Pelagibacteraceae bacterium
TAAATTAATTGATGATTTTTTAGTAGAAAAAAATAGTTTTATATTTGAGTCAGTTGAAAAAGGAAAAATAAAAGGCAGATATACAATATTTGGTAGGAACCCTGATAAAATTTGGGAATTCAATAATAATTATGGTTATTTGATACAGAATAAAAAAAAAATTAAAATTAAAGGAAATCCTGAAAAAATAATAGAGAAAATAATAGAAGATTTTAAATTTAAAACTCCCTCAATTTTACCACCAATATCATCTTTAATTTCAGGATATTTTTCTTATGATTCAATTAGATATATTGAAAAAATACCTAATACTTGTAAAGACGATTTAAAATTGCCAGACGTTAGGCTCTTAAGACCTAGAACTTTGATTATTTATGACAATTTAAAAAAAAAAATATTTTATATTATTAATGTTTTCAATGACGAAAAAATAACAAATTTTTCAAAAAAATATACTCAAGTTCAAAATGAACTAAATAGTCTATACAATAATAATTTTAATATTAAAAAGAAAAATAATATTAAAAAAAGTAGCTCAAGAATAAATATAAAATCGAATACTTCAAAAAGTAGTTTTCTAAATATGGTGAATAAAGCTAAAAACTTTATAAAAATAGGTGATATTTTTCAGGTGGTTTTAAGTCAAAGATTTGAAGCTAAATTATCAAAAGATCCCTTAGATATATATAAAAAATTAAGGGTCACAAACCCCTCGCCTTTCATGTTTTTTTTTAATTTTCCTGACTTTCAAATTATCGGTGCGAGCCCTGAAATTCTAGTCAGACTAAGAGACAATAAAATAACTGTAAGGCCTATAGCTGGAACCAGACCAAGGGGGAAAAATTATATTCAGGATAAATTTTATGAAAAAGATTTACTAAATGATAAAAAGGAACTTTCAGAACATTTAATGTTATTAGATTTAGGAAGAAATGATGCGGGTAAAGTTTCGAAAATTAACAGTGTAAAGGTCACAGAAAGCTTTACTATTGAGAGATATTCACATGTCATGCATATAGTCTCTAATGTAACTGGTGTATATAATAACAAGTATTCTAAATTTAAATCATTACTGGCTGGATTTCCTGCTGGAACTGTTTCGGGTGCGCCAAAAATAAGAGCCATGGAAATTATTGATCAGCTAGAAAAAACAAAACGAAAAGTTTATGCTGGAGGTATCGGTTATTTTTCTGCTAATGGAGAATTTGATACTTGTATAGCACTAAGAACTGCAATGGTAAAAAATAAAAAATTTTACGTTCAAGCTGGCGCTGGGATAGTAGCAGACAGTGTTCCTTTAAAAGAATATGAGGAAACTGTAAATAAAGCTAAAGCTTTAATTAATGCTTTAAGATAATGAAAATTGTATTAATAGATAATTACGATAGTTTTACTTTTAATTTGTTTCATTATTTATCATCTTTTAAAATAAAAGTTGATGTAGTTAGAAATGATAAGATTACCTCAAAGCAAATTTTAAATAAAAAATACAACAAGATTGTAATATCACCTGGACCAGGAAACCCCAATCAATCTGGAAATTGTCTAAATATCGTTAAATCACTTCATGAAAAAGTTCCTATTTTAGGCGTTTGTTTAGGTCATCAAATAATTGGACAAGTGTTCGGTTCAAAAGTAGTTCAAGCAAAAAAATTAATGCATGGTAAAACAAGCAAAATTATTTCAAAAAAAACAGGAATATTAAAAAATTTACCAAAAAATTTTGAGGCAACAAGATATCATAGTTTAATAATTGATAAAAAAACCCTTTCAAAAGACCTTGAAATTACTGCACAGACCACGGATGGATTAATTATGGGAATTCAGCATAAAAAATATAACGTTCATGGAGTGCAATTTCACCCTGAAAGTATTAAAACAAAATTAGGATTAAAAATTTTAAAAAACTTTATAAAATATAAAAATTAGTGAAAAATTATATCGATAAAATTAAAAAAAAACAAAGTCTGACCTTTGATGAAAGTAAAGCTGCTTTTGAGATATTAATGGAAGGAAAAGCAAATGATGAGGAAATATATGATTTTTTAACATCATTATCTGAGAAAGGTGAGTCTTCAGATGAAATAGCTGGTGGAGTTTTTGTGCTTAGAAATAAGTCCAAAAGGGTATCTATAAGGGGTTGTGTTGATACATGTGGAACTGGTGGAGATGGTATGAACACGCTGAATATATCCACTGCCTCCGCTTTGTTACTAGCAAGTATGGGAATAAAGGTTGCAAAACACGGGAATAAAGCTGTGTCATCAAAATGTGGATCTGGTGATGTGTTAGAGGCTTTGAATATCAAAATAAATTTAGAGCCAAATGATATTGAAGATCAAATAAAAAAAAATAATTTCGGTTTTATGTTTGCGCCTAATTATCATAGTGCAATGAGATTTGTTGGTCCAATCAGAAAAAAAATTGGAAAAAGAACTATATTTAATATGATTGGACCTTTAAGTAGTCCTGCTCTAGTGAAAAGGCAAGTTGTTGGAGTTTTTGATAAAAAACTCTTAAAGATATTTGCAAATGCTTTAAATAATTTAGATATTAAATTTGCATGGATTGTTAACAGCGAGGATGGTTTAGATGAAATTTCACCATATGCTAAAACAAATGTAATTCAACTTAAAAACAGTAAAATTTCTGAAATTATTATTGATCCAAAAGAACTAGGTATAAATGCAGATAAGTTTGAAAATCTTGTGGGCAATGATGCTAAATTTAATGCAGATAAAATGATTAATATATTTAAAGGAGAGGATAATGATTTTTCTAAAGCTGTGTGTTTAAATGCTGCTGCTGGTTTGATTGTAAATGAAACACATAAAAATTTCGCTCATGCATATAACGCTTCAAGAGAACATATTCTATCAAAAAAAGTTATAAAACATTTAGAAAAAATTCAAAATGCCTGATAATGTTCTTGAAAAAATAATTCAAAAGAAAAAAGAAAAAATAGAAAATTTAAAAAAAAATATTACTTTAGAGTCGTTAAAAGAATCAGTTGCTTCAAGTAAAACATTTATTAATTTTAAAGAAAAAATTGAAAATAATTTAAAAGATAACAAAATTTCAATAATTGCTGAAATCAAAAAAGCCAGCCCCTCTGCTGGTATACTTATAAAGGACTATGACCCTGTAAAAATAGCTAATATATATGATGAAAATAAAGCTACTTGTTTGTCAGTTTTAACTGAAGAAGATTTTTTTTTAGGAAACTTGAATCATATAAAAAAAATCAAAGAAAAAATAAACTTACCAATTCTTTGTAAGGATTTTTTTGTGGATAAATTTCAAGTGCCATTAGCAAAAAGTTATGGTGCAGATGCAATATTAATTATATTAGCTGGAGTAAGTGAAAACCTTGCAAATGAATTGTATGAAGAAGCATCTAAATTAAATATGTCAGTTATAGTTGAGGTCCATACTGTCGAAGAAGCTAAAGAGGCTCTAAAATTTAAAAATGCTTTAATAGGAATAAATAATAGAAATTTAAAAACTTTAAAAACTGATATAAATACAACTTTTGATATTCATAATGTTCTGAGAGATCACCCAGGTCCATTAATTTCTGAAAGTGGAATTAAAACAAAAGATGAGCTTTTAGATTTATCAAAAAAGACCTCTATTAAAACTTTTTTAATCGGTGAATCACTTTTAAAAAATTTACATAATAATTCTATTTTTTCAGTTCTTTAGTCAATTAATCCCAGTTTTTATTACTTTTTTTACTATTGTTAATTATAGAGAACTTTTGTAGAACAGATTCTGTACGATATTTGTTCTTATGCTTACAAAAAAACAAAAAAATTTACTTTTATTTATCAACAAGAAGTTGAGAAGCTCTGGTGTATCTCCTTCTTATGAAGAAATGAAAGCTTCACTTAATCTAAAATCCAAATCTGGGATACATAGACTAATTAGTGCTTTAGAAGAAAGAGGATTTATTAAAAGATTGGCTCATAAAGCAAGAGCGCTAGAGGTAATAAAATTACCTGAAACAGCTTCTGCTAACGATATTTATAACAGCTTCTCACCGAGTATAATAAAAGGTGGCTTAGACAATGAGCAGGAAGTTGGTGGGGCAGAAATACCAGTATTAGGAAAAATTGCTGCTGGAACTCCTGTTGAGGCAATACAAAATGAGGTTTCTAGAATTCCACTTCCTGAAAATATTGAAAAAAAAGGTGAATATTTTGGATTAAAAGTACAAGGCGATTCTATGATTGAAGCCGGTATTAACGATGGAGATACGGTCGTTATAAAGAAAACTGATACAGCAGATAATGGAAAGATAGTTGTTGCTCTTATTGATGATCATGAGGCAATGTTAAAAAGAATTCGAAAAAAAGGCAAAACTGTAGCATTAGAAAGTGCTAATAAAAACTATGAGACAAAAATTTTTGGGCCAGATAGAGTAAAAGTTCAAGGCGTTCTAGTATCTTTATATAGAAGTTTCTAATTAAATATAATAAACAATTATAATGAAAAAAGTAGCAACTAGATTTGCTCCGTCTCCTACTGGACCTTTGCATATTGGTGGAGTTAGAACCGCGTTGTTTAATTGGTTATTTTCCAAAAATCAAAATGGATCTTTTTATTTAAGGATAGAAGATACTGATAAGGAGAGATCTAAAGATGAATACAAAGATCAAATAATCAAATCACTTATATGGATTGGTATTGAAAATGATGGGGATGAATATATTCAATCAACAAAAATACAAAATCATATTAAAGTTGCAAAACAATTGCTTGATAAAGGTCTTGCTTACAAGTGTTATTGTTCAAATGAAGAAATAGAGGAACAAAAAAAAAGAGCTAAGCAAAAAAAAATTCCATATATTTATGATAGGAAATGGAGAGATAAAAATGAAACAGATGCCCCCAAAGATGTTAAACCTACTATTCGCTTCAAAAGTAAAATTGAAGGAACATCTATTTTAAAGGATTTAGTTCAAGGTAAGGTAGAAATCCAAAATAACACAATTGAAGATTTTATAATCCTTAGAAATGATGAATCACCAACTTATAACTTATCTGCATCAGTTGATGATCATGATATGAATATAACACATATTATAAGGGGTGATGATCATAAAATTAACACCTTTAAACAAATGCAAATTTATCAAGCTATGAATTGGGAAGTACCCAATTTTGCCCATATACCTTTAATACATACATCAGAAGGAAAAAAATTATCAAAAAGAGACAAAGCTTCAACTTTAGATGATTACTCTAAAATTGGAATATTGCCAGAAGCATTAAGAAATTATCTCCTAAGATTAGGCTGGTCGTATAAAGATAAAGAAATATTTTCAAAAGAGGAAAGTATAAAATATTTTAATTTTGAAGGAATCGGAAAGTCACCCTCTAAACTGGATTTTAATAGAATTCTTTCTATTAACGAACATTATATTAAAAATATAGATGAAAATGATTTGTTTAGTAAATTTCAAAAATATGCTCAAACATATAAATATAAAATATCTGAGGATAAGACTAATCAATTAAAACAGTCACTGGGATTTCTTAAAAATAAGGCCAAAACATTAGAAGATATTTTTAAAAATTCACAATATTTATTAAACGATACAGTCAAAATTAATCAAGATGATTTGAAGTTAATTGACGAAAAGTCTAAAAAAATTATTAAAGAATTTATCGAAAAAATCCTAAATTTAAATAATTTCGATAGAAGTGAACTAGAACCCATAGTTAAATCTTTAATATCTAAATTTGATACAAATTTTAAAGGCGTTGGTCAGCCTTTAAGAATAGTTTTGACAGGATCGAGATTTGGACCTGGTATTTATGATATTTTAACATCTTTAGGAAAGGTTCAGGTTGTCGAAAGACTAAAGAATATCTAGAATGATTGTGAAAATTCTATTGTAATTATATTTTCAAAGTCATCGTTACTTTTTTGAATTCTTCCAAGCTTTGTGTAAACGTTTAATCCTCTATCTGTATTATAATTGTATCCTGTTTCAATTTTCATGAAATAACTGTAAGGAACGACATAATTATAAGTATAAAGTTTTTCTGTTGAATCGCTTATTAAATTTGCTTGTATCGAGGCTTTTTCAGAGTGATCTTTTTTATACTCAAATTTTAAAAATGATACATGTTTATCAATTTCATTTTCTCTTCTATAGAATAATGTTGATCCAATTGAAGATGTGTAATTTGTCAAAGTGTGAGGTTTAAATTTAAGTTTTTGATTGTTTCCAGATTCTGAGTATCCATTAAAATCTGTATAAATATAGTCTAATCCTGAAAATAATTGTAAATCAAATTTATCAACATTTTTAATATAATTTAAATATGTTGTTCCATAAAATTGCTCAGATTTTCTATCACCTATGACTAAATTAGATGTATTTGATCTATCTACAACTCTCTCAGTTAAACTTTTTAATGCCCCATAACCAAGTATACTATCAAGATATAGGGATTTAGAGTTCCAAGCTGAATAAACAATTAAATTTTCACCGCGCATTGTCAAATTAGAACCATGATTACCTATGTCAGTTTTATCATCAGCGATGTTGAGAGCTATACCAAACAAAGTATTATTTTTTAATTTATCAAAACCAATAGTAATAGAATCCATCTCATTTTCTTTAGCTAAATTATTTAATTTTAAATCTGTTCGTCCTGTTGAAATTTTACCATTTATCCAAAACTGCCAGTCGTTCTCTTTAGTATTATCAACTTTTTTATTTTGCACATAGTTAGCAAGTGATATAAGACCTTTTGATGCATAATGATTAATTATATCTTCATAATTTTTACCAATTTCATCTAAGTTAACTTGAAGCGAAATTTTATTATTTTTGAAACCTTTATTATTTTTTCTTAACCTAAATTCATGAAGCCTATCTAATACGCTATCCATACTATTTCTTGCAAATCTTGTGGCTGACTCGTTTTGAGCATCAACGATACCAACTAACTCCTGATCATCAAAAACATTATATGTACTGTCTGATGCCTCAATAGACTCTATTCTTAAATTAACAACTCCGGTTGTGGTGGCGCTTTCTCCATCAGTACCACCATATTCTATAATATAAAACATGACACCTGCTCTATCACATTCGTAATCATTCCAATCTCCATCAGATCTCATATGTGCACAATCTTCATCAGCAGGATCACCAGTAGGGTGGTCATTAGGTTCAAATTTAGATGGCTGTCCTTCAGGTCTTCTCCAGCTATTATACTCGTAACCTGATGCTAATGCACAATCCGCGTGTGCATCATCTGCCTTTGATCCAACAGCAGTTTGACAAAAAAAAGTATTTCCATTATCAGGACCAGACACCCACTCCCAAGTCCCCTCGGTTACAGGGTGAGAATTTGATGTATAAGTAGAGCTATCTGATCCACCAATCCAAGTATCTTGGCCTACTTTACTATCCAAAAAATCATTTTCAGCTTGAGAAGTAATTGTAGCAAGATAACCAGATAAACCGTACAAGGTTGATGCTTCAGCAGCAGCCTTTGCTTCAGGCCATGTTTTTTCTGCATTCACTATTTCATAGTAATGACCAGTACCCGAAAAATAATTCGTACCTGCGGGTGTTATTGAAACAGTTATCGTTGGAGATCCAGTTGATCCGTCACCTTTAAAAGATAAAGTAGCAATAGCAATATTTATATCATCCTGTGTTCCTCTAAAACCTACTTCTGTTAGGGAATTACCCGAGCAGTTTGTAGGCTCAGTTGATGCATCACTCGTATAACCACAATAGCCCTTAGCTCGTAACAAATTTGACGTTGTAGTAACCTTAACATTTCCGGAAGATGCTACAGCTGAAAATATAAGTGTTCCAGAATAACCTGAAATTGATGGAGTTGTTCCAGAAGAAGATAATAAAACAAAATCTGTTGTATTAGCAACCAGGTTTGTAGGAAATGTTAGGGTCTCTGCTTTAACAATTTTATTATAACTAAAGAGCAAAAATAAAATGAGAAAGAAAGTTTTTCTTACCTTGGTCATAAATATTAATTTTTGATATAATCAGCTATAATATTTGCTGCATTTGAGGATGACAATCCATTATTTCTAATATCACTGATAGTTTTTTGACAAATATTCATTTGTTTTTTCATTAATTCTGGATTTTTTAAAAGGTAAACTACAGAATTAAAAATTTCTTTTGGATTGCATTCGTTTTGAATTAATTCAGGAATAACTTCTTCATTATTAATAATATTAATAATATTCGCATACTTTACCTTAACTAACATTTTAACAATTAAATAATTTAAAAAATTCATTTTATATATAATTATTGATGGTACCTTTGCCTGACAGATTTCAAGAGAAACAGTTCCAGACTTAGCTACTGCAAAAATAGATTTTGATAGTATATGCGATTTTATCTTTTCATTAGAGATAACGTCGATATTGTTGTAATTTATTTTTTTTATCTCATCTTTTATTAAATTTTTGTTTTGATCAGTTGCATGAAAAACAAAGTTATATTCTTTAGATTTTTTGTTCATTAACTTAATAAAATCTATCAATATTGGTAAAAGGATACCTGTTTCCGAAGATCTACTTCCAGCAAATAAAGATATAATTTTTTTGTTATTATCAATTAAATTTGATAAATCTGTTTTTACATTGTCTGCAGTTTCCAATAATGGATGTCCTACAAAAGTATTTTTAATATTTTCTTTATCAAAATATTTTTTTTCAAAATTAAATAATAATAAAATATGATCTAAAAACTTTTTAAAATTCTTTACCCTTCCCTCTCTCCACACCCAGACTTGAGGAGCAACATAATGTATAGTTTTAATATTTGGATTAATACTTTTTACTTTTTCAGCAACTCTTAAAGTAAAATCAGGACTATCTACACTAAATAAAATATCCGGATCAAATTTTATAATTTCTTCTACAGTATAATTAATTTTTTTTTTAATCTTTAAAATGTTAAATAATACACTTGTAAAACCAATATAAGTAATTTCTTTAAGATCAAAAATAGATTTTATTCCTAATGAATTTAAGTGTGTTCCACCAACACACGAATATTTAATATTAGGATTATCTATTTTAAGTTTGGATATAACTTTAGAAGCAAGTTTATCTCCTGAAGGTTCTCCAGTTAATATAAAAATCTTTTTCATTTAACAGATATGAACATCCTATTTTTATCAACAAATTTGATACATTTGTTTTTATCTAAAAAGACATGGTGTTTATTTTTAATTACAATACCTTTCAATCCAGCAGCTTTACTTTGCTTAATCGTTTTCAACCCAATTGTTGGAAGATCTACTCTTAAGTCTTGTTTCTTTTTTGGAAACTTAACTAAAACACCATCATTTCTAAACTTTTTACTTCTACTTTTTTCAAGCATTTTTTTTGTCCCACCTTTTCCTTCTATAGAAATTATCTTTTTATTTCTAACCACAACTCCTTGGCTAAAGTTATATTCTCTTAAATTATTTAGTGTTTGAATTGCTTTAATAATATCTAATTGGTCTTTTTTATTCGGTTTGATCTTGGAATATGTACCTTTTTTTAAAGATAGTTCAGGATTAAATTTTAATGAATTTTCGGTTTTAATTTTATTTTGCGCTAATATTTTAATAATTTCTTTAAGTATAGCTGCGTCTCCAAGCTTGGATGCTTTGATTATTCTTGAGATATAATAAACTCCTTTAAAATCTAATTTTAATTTAGAAAAGTTTGGTTTATTTACTTTTCCAGCAAACAAGACTCTTTTGCAGTTATTTTCTTTAAGAATATTTAAAATTTTACCAAATTGGCCTATGGATACCGAGTGAGATTTGTTATCTTTATTAAATTTTTTTGATTTTGATAAATCTATTATCAAATATCTTATTTTTCTTTTTTTAATAGTTTTAAGAATTTCGTTTGGAAAATCAGTGTCACCAAAAATTAGTCCTATCATCTTACGAAAATGGTGTGCAAATAGATCTTTTTTTATCTTTTGTTATAAAATCAATAACATTTTTAACTAATGGATTTTCTTTGAATGAGCCATTTAATTTACTTATATTTTCATTAAGATTCTTTGTGGCAAAAATCTCCTTATAAGCTTCGGACAAACCTAAGATATCCTTATTTTCAAACTTAGCCCGTCTTAGACCTATTAAGTTCAATCCTTGCAATGAATTTCTATTTCCAGTTGACAGTCCATAAGGAATTACGTCATGAAGTACACCTGTCATTCCTCCAATCATTGCCATTTTTCCAATTCTTGTAAATTGTTGAACTGCAGAATTACCACCTATAACGACATTATCTTCAATAATCGCATGTCCTCCTAACGGCACATTGTTAGCAATTATTACATTATTTCCTACCTTACAATCATGGGCAATATGAGATGAGATCATAAATAAACAATTGTTTCCAATAACTGTTTTGCCACCACCACCAACTGTACCTGGATTTATAGTTACATATTCTCTAATTTTATTATTATCTCCAATCACTAAATTTGTTGGCTCGCCATTATATTTTAAATCTTGTGGATCGTTGATTGATACAAAAGGGTATATTTTATTACTTTTACCAATTTTGGTATTTCCAGAAATGCTAACATGAGAGTGTATTATAGTACTCTCTCCAATTTCTACATTTGGACCAATTACACAATAAGGTCCTACCTGAATGTTTTTGCCCAATTTAGCTTTTGTATCTATGATTGCAGTTTTATCTATCATCTGTTGTTTTTTATAAATTCTCTTAAATTTTTTGCAGGGTAACCCATAACTTTTGTATTATCAGATATATCATTAATAACACCACTGCCTCCACCGATATGAACATTGTTTCCTATCTTTAAATGACCTGATATTCCAGCCTGTCCACCAATCATTACATTATTTCCTAAAAAGGAACTGCCAGCAAAACCAACTTGACCTGCGATTATACAATTATCGCCAATTTTATTGTTGTGTGCAATGTGCACTTGATTGTCCAAGTATGTATTTTTACCAATTACAGTATTTGATAAAGAACCTCTGTCAATTGTAGAACCACAACCTATTTCACAGTTATCATTTATTATAACTATACCAATATGTGGATATCTTATATTGCGCTTTTGGTTGGGAAAAAAACCAAAACCTTTTTTTCCAATAACACATCCATCTAAAATACTTACATTATCCTTAACAATTGTATTCCTAATAATGACGTTTGAACCAATAGAACAATTGGAACCAATAAACACATTTTTTTCGATAATTGTATTATGACCGATTAGACAATTTTTTCCAATTTTTACATTTTTACCAATTAAAATATTTCTACCGTGTTTAACTTTTTTTTTAAAAGGTGTTTTTGAAATATCTTTGACAGTTTCATCAAAATCATCAACAATTGACTTAGGATAGAATTCCGCTGTAATTTTTGCCATCGTTAATAGAACATTTTTTACAATAATTTTTTTGCATGCATTAGGAAGAAATTGAGAAAGACTTTCGGTTGTAACACAATAGGAAGCTTTTGTTTTAGATGCAAGAGAAGCATAATTTTTAGAATGAAAAAAAGTCAAATCTTTTTTGCTGGCTGATGGAAGATCAGTAACATTGTAGATTTTATCCCTTTTTAAACTTTCTTTATTTTTAATATCAATTTTACTTAATAATTTTTCTATACTATGCGGTCCGACATTTTTAAAAAATGGATTTAACATAATAGAATATCTATCAAACATTAGATATTCTTTTAATCAACAAATATTACTGATTATTTTCTATCTACAATAGTGGCTGACCATTGCGCATCTGCCATTTTTTTTGTATCTACAAAAGCTTCTCCCTTATATTTCCAAACTCGACCGTGGGATCTAATTGCCTCAATGTTTAACTCTAGCTTGCAATCAGGTATTACTGGATTTCTAAACCTGGCTTTTTCAACACTCATCAAAAAAACTAATTTATTTTCATATGTAGATTTGTCTATGCCGTGTGCTGTTAAAGCAGCAGCAGCTTGTCCAAATGCCTCGACAATAAGTACACCTGGCATTACAGGTTGACCAGGAAAATGACCTTGAACAAAAAAACTATTTTTTTTAACATTTACAACAGCTGTTGCAGAATGAAGTTTTACTATATTATTCAATTCATCAATGAGAAGCATAGGTTCTCTATGTGGCAGTAATTTAATTATATCTTCTTTTGTAAGTATATTTGACACTTAATTAATTTTAAGTTTATTTATTTTTTTATCGACAATTTTTAAAATGTCATCTGTGATATCAAGATCTGTTTTTCCCATTATTATATTCTTTTTTTGTATTATCATATCAATATTATTTTCTTTTGCATATTCGGCTAATATAGGTTTAATTTTTTCTGAAAAGTCAGCACTTGCGTTAAGACGTGACTTAGTAGACAAATCAATTGCTTCTTGACGTAAGGTTCTATAATTATTAATTTCTTTTGAGAGAGAGTCTAGTTTTTTATCAAACTCCTCCGCGCTGATAACGTTTTTTTTTGAAATTAATTCCTCCTCTTTAGATTTAAGATCTTTCTCAATTTTCTGAAATTTGCTCACATCTTTTTTTTTTTGATCATTAATCTTGGAAATAGCTTCTTTTCCTGCTTTTGAGATCTGCATTATTTTATCCATATTAATGTAAACAATTTTATTCGCAAAGACTGAATTTGAGTTTACACAAAAATATAAAATTAATACAAAAGATAATAAAACTTTTAACTTTTTCATCAATTAAAAAGTAGTTCCAATGTTGAACCTAAAAGACTCTGTTTTATCAGTATCAGCTTTTGTTAAAGGCTGTGCCACAGAAAAATTTAATGGTCCTATAACCGTATACCAATCAACACCAAAACCAACAGAGGATCTTAATTTTGAACTATCAAGTGAACTGTCGTAGTCTACACCAAATACATTAGCTGCATCTAAAAAAACCTGAAAATCCAAATTCTCAAGATTTGCACCGAATTCTGGTAAAGTTGTTGCTGCGTTAATTGCAGTAGTATAATTTCCTCCAATAAAATCACCCGCATCTTTTGGACCAATTTTTCCTGGTTCAAAACCTCTCAAACGTTTTCCAGCAATATATAATCTTTTTGAAATCCTGACATCCTCATCTGTCAATGAATTAATAGCTCTTGCTTGAATAGACAATTTTGTAACAACCTCTTTAATTTTATTAAAAGTTGTATACTCATAACTATTATAAAATGAATAATCCTCTGAAATAAATGGAACTCTTTGATTAAACCTACTTAAGTAACCATCTGTAGTTTGATATCTTCTATCCCTTTTATCCAAAACTAGTCCATAGGAAAAATCTGCATCCAAATAGTCGCCTTCTTGTTTTTTTAATTTATCTGAGGCACTTTGATTAGTATCTAATTTTTCGTGAAACATTGCTATTTTTGGACTAAAATAAAGATCGTCATATTGCTCCCAATTAGATCCAAAAGAAAATCCGGTTTGAGATGTTTTATATCCATAGTCGCCCATTCTATCAGTGACACTGCTTTCAATTGAAGCAATCAAAGCTCTATCTGAATAATTCCAATTAGGATTTACAACTGAAAATTTTCCTCTTATTGTTTCCTCATCTATTCTTAAATTACTATCTAATGATATATTTTTCCCTAAAAAATTATTTTCTTTAATCCCAAAGCCAAATGTACCTCCGGATGTTCCTGTTCCTGCAGAGGCACTAATTTCACCAGTTGGCTTTTCCTCAATTGTAATATTTAAAATTTTCTTTTTATCATTATCACTTGTTGGAGTCACATTATAATCAACTTTTCCAAAAATGTTTAAAGCCTTAAGATTATTTATAGACTTCATTAACAATATTTTATTGAAAGGATCGCCCTCATCTACCTCCAAATTATCCCTAATTACTTTTTCTTCAGTTATATTATTTCCAAAAACGTTAACCTTAGCTAAGTATTCTTTTTCAAACTCTTTTATTACAAACTCTAGGTTGATTTTATTTGGGTCAACAATATTTTCTTTAAAAGATGCATCTATAAATTCGTAGTCATTTCTTAAAGTCAAATATTCAACTTCTTTTGCGATTTTACTTAATCTATTCAACGAATATAACTTTCCTTCAAGTTTTGAGAGTAATTTTTTTATTTTTGAAAAATCTTTTTCATTATAATCAAGAGGTAATTTAAGTTTTGTAGAGTTAATAATAAATTTTGGACCAGCATTAATATTATAGGTCAATTTGAAACCATTATCTTCAGTAAATTCAACAAAGCTTCCTTTAATCTCTACTTGATAGTGACCTCTATCTAGATAATATTTTTTAAGCAATCTTTCATCAAGCTTAATAAGATCAGAATTAATGAATTTTTTCTTTGTTAAAAATTTCCAGAATCTTTTTTCTTCACTTGCAATTATATTTCTAAGAACCCTTTCTTTATAATACTTATCACCAATAAACTCTATCTTTTCAATAAAAGCTTTTTCACCAAGATTAAGTCTAAATATAAGATCAACAGTGTTATTATTATTTTCTATAATTTTTGTTTTGACATCTGAAAAATAATACCCAGAAGATTTCAAAAGTTTTTTTATTAGCAATACATCATTTTTAATATTATTTTCAACAAATGGATTTTTGTCTTTTGAGGATATCCTTGATTTAAGATCCTCAACTAATTCTTGTCTTTTAATACCTTCAACAGAAATGTTTTGAATTATTTTGTTTTCTTTAACATCTATAATTAGAATTCCGTCATCAATTTCTATAGATACATCAGAAAAAAAATTTGTATCATAAATATCTTTTAGTATTCTATTTAAATCATTTTGATCATAACTTTCACCGATTTGAATGTTTGAAAAAATTTGTATTGTATCTTTTGAAATCCTATCATTATTAATTACTCTTATTTCTCTTATTTCCTCAGCTTGTACTGCAAATACAATAAAAAAATATAATAATATTGATGATATTAATTTAAACATTTCGGTTGGATCTTACACATAAAGAGTGTGTTTTCAATCTCACATATTTATTAAGTTTAGATATTTCATCAAAGTTTTTAGGCTTTCTTTGCCTCATTTTTTTAAATTCTTTTAAATTCATAATCATAATGAGTTTTTTAGTAATATCTAAAAATCTTATTTTATTTTGTAAAAAAAGACTTACTAACTCATCATTTGCACTAACTAGAACAGTTTCATAAAGTGAATTATTAACATTTTTAAATAGCTTTAATATTTTAATAGATTGAAACTGATTCATTTTAACTGTTTCAAATTTTAAATTATTTAACTTTGAAATATCTAATGAATTAGATTTAAGTATTTTTTTTTCATTTTGGTAAATTGAATTGAATATAGGTACTTTCATATCCGTATCATGAATTAAAAGTTTTGTTATACCATTTTGAAATTTTACAATAGCATGCACATAAGAGTCCGGGTGTATTAAAATTTTAAGATTTCTTAAATCAATATCAAAAATATTTTTTGCTTCAATTAATTCAAATACTTTATTGATCATTGTAGCTGAGTCTATTGAAATTTTTTTTCCCATATTCCATTTTGGGTGTTTAATAGCTTGATTTGGTTTTATATTTTTCATTTGTTTAATATTTTTTTTAAAAAAAGGTCCGCCAGAAGCAGTTATATAAATTTTCTCAATTTTTGAATTTGTGCCTTTTAATAAAGACCAAATAGAAAAATGCTCTGAATCTATTGGTATAAAATTTGTTTGATATTTAACTATTTTTTTTTTTATCAAATTCCATCCACATATTAGAGATTCCTTATTCGCTATTGCTATTGTTTTTGAAAAGGGTATTATTTCTAGCGTAGGCTCAAGACCATCGAAACCGCTTATTGCACTAATTGTATAATCAATTTTTTTTTTTAATTTAGAAATATCTTTGTAAGTATTAAAAACTTTACAATTATTCTTATTTTTTCTAGCAAATTTTTTGTAGCTGTCGCTATCATTTATTATAATAAATTTTGGCTTAAATTTTTTACATTGTTTATTAATTTCTTTAATATTTTTGTTTGTAGATAAAAGTAAAATTTCAAAATCTTTAATATTTTTTGAAATAATTGAAAGAGTAGATTTTCCAATTGAGCCTGTTGATCCAAGAATAGCAATCTTTTTTTTCATATAAAATTGAAAATTATAAAAAATGTTGGAAAAACAAAAATCATACCATCAATCCTATCAAGTAAACCTCCATGACCTGGTAAAATTTTTCCTGTATCTTTTATTTTCGCCTTTCTTTTGAAATAAGAAATTATTAAATCCCCTATTTGGCTTATTAAGGAGATGAATAAAATTATTATTAAAAAATATAATCCACTGTCAGGAATTTCATTTGTATATTCATACTGGTAAACAACTAAACCTGCTATAAAAGGAAGTAAAAAACCACCAAAAACTCCGGCATAAGTTTTTTTTGGACTAATCTTGGTTAATTTAGGTCCTTTAAAAATTTTACCAAATATATAGCCACCTATATCTGTTAAAATACAGATTAATACAGCGAACAAAAAATCTTGATAATTTTCGTTAACTCTAAATTCGAACGCTGTATAAAATGAAAATAATAGAAAAATTATTCCTAAAAACTTTAATAAATTATTTTTTTTAGTCATCTTAATCCACTCATAGGTTGTAGCTAAAAACAAAGTACCTAAAAAAAATATAAAAAAAATTGAACCTTTAATAATAAAAAATATAGATATAGGTATCAGTATTAAGGAAGTTATTAATCTTTTTTTAAATTCATTTATCATTAAATCTTACCAAAATTTCTTTTAATATTTTTAAATTTTTTGATTATGCTATTATAATCTTTCTCATTAAAATCTGGCCATAATTTCTTTTCAAAAAAAATCTCAGAATAGGCTAATTGCCACAAAAGAAAGTTACTTAACCTTTTGGTGTTTCCTGTTCTAATAAGTAAATCTGGATCTGGGATGTTCTTAGTCAGCAAATATCTGCAAAAATTTTTTTCGTTTATACTAATCTTTTTTTTTTGAAGAGACTTAAAGGCGTTTATTAATTCAAATTTCGAACCATAATTTAAAGCTAAATTAATCTGTAATCTTGTGTTTTTTGACGTTTTTTTTTCAGAAAAGGATAAGAGTTTATTCAATTTTTTTGTAAATTTTTTTACTCCTAATATTTTGAGTTTTATATTTTGTTTATTTAAATCATCGATTTTATATATTAAAAAGTTTTCAAGTAAGGAAAATAAGTAATTTATCTCTTTTTTTGGTCTTTTCCAATTTTCTGTGGAAAAAGCATAAAGTGTCAAATATTTAATTTTATTTTTTATGGTCTCTTTTATTATTTTTTCGACTGTATTTAGTCCTGCTTTATGACCGGCATTTCTAGATTTTTTATACTTTAATCCCCATCTACCATTACCATCCATAATAATGGCTACATGATTTATTGGGTTCATATTGTCATTATTTCTTTTTCTTTAGCTATAACTTTATCATCAATAATTTTTATATGATTATCTGTTAATACTTGTATATCTTTTTCATATTTTTTCTCCTCATCTTCAGAAATATCTTTTTTTTTAAGTAAATTTTTTAAATCATCATTTGCTTCTCTTCTTATATTTCTAATTGATATCTTGCATTTTTCACCCATTGATTTGATTATCTTTTTCATTTCACTACGTCTCTCCTCACTTAGATCTGGAACAGGTAGTCTAATTAGCTGTCCATCAATTTGAGGATTTAATCCTAGCTCAGATTTTTTTATTGCTGAGTCAATTAAATTTACATTATTCAGATCCCAAACCTGAATATTTATTGTCCTGGGTTCTGGTGTTGTTATTGTTGCTAGTTGATTAATAGGCATCTTTTGTCCATAGACATCAACTTTGATAAGATCCAACATATTTGCATTTGCTCGTCCAGTTCTTAAAGCACCAAGTTCTTTATTAAAGACATCTAAAGTCTTTTGCATTTTTTGATTATAAATTTCTTTCTTAAACATCTATTCTCCAATTTTTAGTCTGAAGAAATCATTTATTTTTAAGTCTGATATATTCAATTCTTTTAAAACATCTTTTACTTTTTTTTTTGGTTCCATAACCCATGGTTGACTTAATAAACTATTATCCTCTTTAAATTTATTTATTTTACCTAAACTAATTTTTTTTACAATCTCATCAGGTTTTCCAGAATTTTTAAGTTCCTCAGTTACTAGCTCTTGTTCTTTATCAATAATTGACTGAGGAATATCTTTTGACTCAAGTGCTATTGGGCTAGAGGCCGCAATATGCATCGCAAGCTGCTTTCCAAAAATATTAATTTTTTCATTTTTTTCTTTAGTATTTATAGAGACTACAACTGCAAGTTTTGATAAATTATCTTTGACCACTGTATGCAAGTAACTAAAATTTAGTGAATTATCATTCGATATTGTTTTAGCCCGACCTATAGTTATTTTTTCACCGATTTTAGCAATAATTGATACAAGATTATTTTCTACCGTATCTGTATTTTTCATTTTAACTTTTTTGATTTTTTCTACATCTGAGTTGTTCAATAAATTTATTTCACTTAATTCTTTTACAAAATTAATGAAATCTTCATTTTTTGCTACAAAGTCTGTTTCACAATTTACCTCTATTATTGAGAACTTTTTTTCATTACCACTCAAAGCAACTACTCCTTCTTTAGCCTCTCTAGACATTTTTTTTGATGCTTTTGAAACGCCTTTAACTCTTAATATTTCTATTGCTTTATCGATATCTCCACCCGACTCTTGTATTGCGGAATTACAATCTTTAAAACCTGCACCCGTAGATTGTCTCAATTGCTTTATCTTCTCAATGTCACTCATTTTAATTAGATTTTGGTTTTAGTGACGCTTTATTTTCTGGTTGTTTAAGGGTTTCTAGATCTTTTAATTTTTTTTCTTCAGCTGGTGATGGGGCTTCAAGTTTAGCACTTTCAATTGTTTCTTTTATTAGTTTACAATATAGATCAATTGATCTTCTTGCATCATCATTACCAGGAATTGGAAAATTTATACCGTCTGGATCTGAATTTGTATCTAATATAGCAATTATAGGTATATTTAATTTAATAGACTCTTTAATTGCCAATGACTCATAATTTGTATCAATAATAAATACTAAATCTGGAACTTTTTTCATGTCAGATATTCCACCAAGTGATCTTTGTAACTTATCACGCTGTATACTCATCTTTAAGAGCTCTTTTTTTGTAAATCCTCTATTTTCTGCAACTAAATCGGTATTTAATTTTTGTAATTTTTTAATTGAATTCGATATTGTGCCCCAATTTGTAAGCATTCCACCAAGCCATCTGTAATTAACATAATATTGGTTCGTTTCTTTTGCCAAATCTGCAATTGCCTCGGATGCCTGTTTTTTTGTTGAGATAAAAAGTATTTTTCCATTATTTTTAATTACTTCAAATATTTTTTCCAAAGCAACTTTAGTAAGTTCTAAAGTTTGTGTTAAATCAATAATATGAATTGAGTCTCTTTTTCCAAAGATATATCTCTTCATTTTTGGGTTCCATCTCAAGGTTTTATGACCAAGATGAACACCAGCATCTAATAATTGTTGTATACTTAGTTCAGGTAATTTCATAGTTTTTCCCGGTTATGCCTCCACAGTTATTTCCATTTAAGGACCGGAGGTTTTACAACCACTAACTGTGTGTGTGTTAATTTGGCTTTGTTTACAATCTTATTTAAAATTAAACAAGTATTTTTTTAAAAAATATTGGTGGAAATACCTTGGTTTTTAAGCAGGTTTAGGTTTTTTCTATCAACTAACCTCCTATTTTTTAAATTAAATACTAACTTATTATCCTGATCTAGTATTTTAATGATGACTTGGGTTTGGCCATTTTTTTCTAATATTTTTTGAACATCATTTAAGTATTTCTGGTCTTTAATAATAATTTCTATGTTGTTTATTGGTTTTTCATAGAGATTTTTTAAAGATGCAACTTTTCTTACATTAATACGCTTAAAACGATTATCATCTTCTAAGTTGTTTTTCGTAAGAGTTAAAATGATTGAATTACCCTCAATTAGTATATCTCTATTAGATTCTAAAACATCAGAAAAAAGGAAAAGCTCAAAAACTGATCCAAGATCTGTTAATTTAACTATTGCATAGGAATTCCCCTTTTGAGTTTTTTTTTCTTGGATCTTCAATATAGTAGATGCAATATTAGCCTCTTTAATTTCATTATTATTAAAATCTATGTAACTAATTATATTGTAGTCCTCAAAACTATCTCTAAATTGATTTAATGGGTGATCAGATATAAAAAATCCTACAGCTTCAAATTCTTTAGATAATCTATCCTCGAATTTCCAGTCTTCAATTTTTTTTAATAAATCTTCCTCAATAATTCCTTCTTCTTCAAATAAATTAGATTGATTTACCGATTTATTTTCAAAAATATTTTTTGACTTTAGGATTAAACTCGGTATCGAGTCATATAAAGACTGTCTGTTATCTACAAGATTATCAAAAGCTCCTGCTTTTACTAACCCTTCCAATTGAAGTTTATTAAGATTTTTAGGATTAATTCTTTCAATAAAATTGTTTATTGATTTAAATTTACCATTTTTTTTTCTTTCCTCGACTATACTAGAGATTGCCTCAAAACCTACATTTTTTATAGCACCTAATGCATAATAAAAATTCTCATTATCAGATCTAAAATCTGCGTAACATTTATTAATATTTGGTCTTACAACATTTATATCCAACCTATTCAACTCTTCATAAAACTCTCCTAATTTTGATTGACTTGAAATGTCCATTGTCATTGATGCAGAGAAAAATTCATTTGGATAATAACATTTTAAAAAAGCTGTCTGATAAGCAATTATTGCATAAGCTGCGGCATGACTTTTATTAAAACCATATTCAGCGAAAGGTTCTATTTTTAGAAAAATACCCGCGGCAACATCTTTTTTAATACCATTTTTAACAGCTCCGTCAATAAATCTCATTTTTTGTTTTTCTAATTCAGCTCTCTTTTTTTTTCCCATGGCTCTTCTTAATATATCTGCCTCACCAGCAGTAAAACCTGAAAGCTTTTGTGCTATTTGCATAACTTGCTCTTGGTATATTATTACACCGTAAGTGGGTTTTAATATTTCTTCCAATAGTGGATGCAGATAATCGGGCTGTTGTTTGCCATTTTTACAATCATTGTAGGTTGGAATATTACTCATTGGTCCAGGTCTATATAGTGCAACAAGAGCGATGATATCCTCTAAATGGTTGGGTTTCATTTTTATTAAAGCCTCCCTCATCCCTGCACTTTCAAGCTGAAATAATCCAACGGTATTGCCTGTTGATAACATTTCAAAAACTTTTTGATCCTCAAAGTCAATATTCTCAATTGTAAAATCTTTTAATTTTTTATTTATTAATTTTTGAGTTCTATTGATTACTGTTAGTGTTTTAAGACCTAAAAAATCAAATTTAATAAGACCAGAATTTTCTGCTGAATACATATCAAATTGTGTAGATGGTAAAAGTAAATTGGTAGACATATCTTTGTATAAGGGAACAGTGTTAGTAAGTTTTTTATCTGCTATTACAACACCTGCTGCATGAGTAGCAAAGTTTCTATTCAAACCCTCTAGTTTCAAAGATAGATCGATCAACTTTTTAACTCTTGTGTCTTCTTTAATGAGTTTAATTAGTCTTGGTTCATTGTTAATGCACTCCGTTAAGGTTTGGGGTCGTGAGGGATCAAATGGTATCATTTTAGATATACTATCTACAAAACCGTAAGAAAGACCTAAAACTCTCCCAACATCTCTTATTACCATTCTTGCTTTTAATTTTCCAAAAGTAACGATATGTGCGACGCTATCTTTATATTTTGAGTTTAAGTACTTAAAAACTAAATCTCTTTTTTCTTCACAAAAGTCTATATCAAAATCAGGCATGGATATTCTATCAGGGTTTAAAAATCTCTCAAATATCAAATTAAATTTTATTGGATCAACATCAGTTATAGAAAGACACCATGCAACTAAAGAACCAGCACCAGACCCTCTGCCCGGACCCACTGGAATTTCATTATTTTTAGCCCATTTAATATAATCCGCAACGATAAGAAAATAACTTGAGTATTTCATTTCTATGATAATTTTAATTTCATGATCAAGTCTTTGTTTATATTTTTTAAATTCTTGATTTTGAAAAAGATTATTTTCATCAATTTTAAATATTTTTAAAAATTTTTCTTTTAATCCCAAATTTGAGTCCTCAATAAGATTTTCATCTGCATTTCCACCTTTATCAGAACTTATATTTGGTAATACCGGCTTTGAGAAACTTGGCTTAAAATTACATTTGTATATTAAGTTATAATTATTTTCTAGAGCTTCGGGAAGATCAGAAAAAATTTTTTCCATTTCATTATCTGATTTTAAATAATGATTGTTGGAATATTTAATTCTATTTTTTTCGTTCAGATATGTTTTATTTCCTATACAAATTAAAGCATCATGAGCATCATGCATATCCTTGCTTATGTAAAAAACCTCATTTGTAGCAATAATCGGTATATCTAATTTTTTTGAAAGATTTAAATTAAATTGCTCGAAAGTTTTCTCATTTTCATCACCATGTCTTTGAATTTCTATATAAAAATTATTTTTGAATTTTTTTTTTAAGTTTGAGTAAATTTCCTCAATTTCTTCAATTCTACCCTTAACGAACAATTTTCCAATTAAACCATTTATAGTACCAGATAAGATTATAATATCATTAACAGTAGATAGAACATCATTGAAATTACAATGAGGTTCGTCTTTATCTTTATTTTTTAAATATGAATTGGATGAAAACTCTATAATATTTTGATAACCTTTCTCTGACGTTGCTATAAGAGGTAATAACCCAATAATATCTTTAAATTTAAAATTTATTTGAGTTCCAATTATTGGTTGGGTACCTGATTTGGATAAGTTTTCTGAAAATTCTAGCGCTCCACACAAATTTGATGTGTCTGAAAGACCTGCGCCCTTAATTTTATTTTTTTTACAAAATTCAGCTAATTCATTTATTTTTAATGCTCCTTCGCAAATTGAATATTGAGTATGAATTTTTATATGATTGAAATTTTTATAATTGTCCATTGATTGATTTTATATTACCATCAATCATTTCTATTTTACAATCAGACATGTTTGCAAATTCTCTATTATGGGTTGCAAATATAATTATTCTATTTGATTTTTTTAAATTAATTAATACTTTGAAAACATTTTTAGCCGATGCAATATCTAAATTTCCAGTAGGTTCATCTGCTAATATTATTTTTGGTTTATTTATTAATGCTCTTGCAATAGCAACTCTTTGATTCTCTCCACCAGAAAGTTCTGATGGAAAATGATCAAATCTTTTTGATAGTCCCAAATTGCTCATAATTTTTTTTGCGTCTAAAAGTACCTGTCTTCTATTTTTGTTTAAAGCGAGTCCTGCTAGTGTAACATTTTCAATGGCAGTAAAATCGTTTAGAAGATTATAATTTTGGTAAATTATTCCAATTAGGCTCGCTCTTAAGTTATCATTTTCATTGTTATTTCCTATAATTATATTTTGATTATTTATTTTTATATGTCCTGAGGTTGGGCTATCGATTAAAGATAGCATATTTAATAAAGTTGATTTACCTGATCCTGATGGACCAACGATTGAATAAATTTTTCCAAGATTAAATTCAAGATTTATATTTTTAAGTGCTCTCACTTTATTTTTTAAATCAAAAATTTTGTTTATTTTTTTTAATCTTATAAAACTACTCATACTTTAATGCCTTGATTGGATCTAGTTTTGACGCTTTCTTTGCAGGAAATATTGATACAATAGTAGTTGCTAAAATCGAGCAAAAGGAAATTAATATTATGGATTGAATATTTATTTCGGAGGGCATTTTACTTAAAAAATAAATTTCTTCTGGAAATAGAGAAATATCAAATATTTGGCTTAGAAAAGTTCTTATATTCTCTATGTATATTGAAAATAATACTCCGATTATAACTCCGAATATTGTAGCGGTTAAACCAATATAAAAACCAATTAAAAAAAAAATTTTATATATTGATTTATTTAAAACACCGATAGATTTTAATATAGCGATATCCTTAGTTTTATTTTTTACTAAAATTGTTAGACCAGATATTATATTAAATGCCGCAACAATTATTATTAAAGAAAGTATAATAAACATGACATTTCTTTCAACTTTGAGAGCTGAAAAAAGTGACCTATTTAGATCTGCCCAAGTATAAATAAAATTTTTAGTAAATACTTTTTGAAATTCTATTTTTGCATTTTCAATTTCTAGAGGTGATTTAAGATAAACTTCTATATTACGATTTGTTACATCCTGATTAAGTAAATTTGCTAAAGAGTTAATATTTACAAAAGCAACATTTTGATCAAATTCAAGTAAGCCACTCTCAAATATATATGAAATTTTATAAACTTCTTGCTTTGGCAAATTACCAATAATTGTATCCTCACCGATTGGTGACATCAAAAGAACATTGTCTCCAACATTAACCCCCAAATCAAAACTGAGCTCTTTACCAATTGATATATTATTTTTATCAAAAATTTTATTATTTTTATCAAAATCAATATTTTTAAAAATCTCTAACTTTTTAAAATCGTTGACTTTATAGCCTCTTAGGGAGAGACCTTTTGTAAAATTTTTATTAATTAAAACAACCTCACCCATAGATGATTCCAAAGTACTTGATGAAAGATTTTTAATATTTTTTGAATTTGTAAGTTTTAAATCATTTTTTATATCATTACTTTGAATAATTATATGTGAGTTAAATCCCACTATTTTATCAACAAGTTCTGCTCGGAACCCATTCATAACAGACATTACAATAATTAATACTGCTACACCCAAAGATATACCGATAAATGAAAAAATAGATATTATGTTTAAAAAACCGTCTTTTTTTTTGGTTTTTAAATATCTAAAAACAATCTGTCTTTCGAGTTGTGATATCAATTTACTTCTTATTAATTTTAATTTGTTCTATTATTTTATCAATTGGTAAGCTTTTAGGCTCCTGACCAACTTCTCTAAATTCAAAGTTTGTGCCATCATTTTTATTTCCAATCATAATTTGAAATGGAATTCCAATTAAATTGAATTTTTTTATTTTAGATGAAAAATTATCATCTGTATCATCTATAATAAATTCAATATTATTTTTACTTAATTCATTTGAAAGATTAATTGCCTTTTCCAAATTACTTTTATCATTTTTATTAATTAAAGGTAAGATTGCACACTCATATGGTGCAATAGAAATTGGCCATTTCATAACTTCATTTTTGTCGTCAAATTTAGCTTCTATAATTGCACCAACCAATCTTGATACACCTACACCATATGACCCCATTTTAACAAATTCTTTCTTGCCTTGTAAGTCAACAGATGCATTCATAGGTTTTGAATACTTGTCACCAAAATAAAATATATGACCAACTTCGATTCCTTTGGTATTTAACCTATATTCTTCTGGAACCTTGTTATCAAATTCTTTTTTATTATATTTTTCATCTGTAACAGCATAAAACTTTTCAAATTTTTCTCTCAATTCAGATAGTGATTTTTTATTGAGTTTTGTATTATCGCTTTGAACATCAAAGATTCTTTTATCTGTATAAATTTTACTTTCACCTGTTTCGGCAAGGATAATAAATTCGTGGGAAAGATTTCCACCTATTGGTCCAGTATCGGCAGCCATTGGTATAGCTGATAACTCTAATCTTTTGAAGGTTCTTAAATAAGATAGAAAAAATTTATTGTACGAAAATAATGCTTCCTCATCACTTATATCAAATGAGTATGCATCTTTCATATAAAATTCTCTACATCTCATAATTCCAAATCGTGGCCTTAATTCATCTCTAAATTTCCATTGTATATGGTACAAAAGTTGGGGTAAAGATTTATACGACTTTATTGAGTTTCTAAAAATATCTGTAATGAGTTCTTCGTTTGTAGGTCCATATAACATTTCTCTATTTTGTCTATCTGTAATTCTTAACATTTCTTCACCGTAATCCTCATACCTTCCACTTTCTTTCCAAATTTCACTTGATTGTATTGTTGGCATTAACATTTCTTGTACACCAATATTATCCTGTTCTTCTCTCACAATTTGCTCAATTTTTTTCATCACTTTAAATCCTAATGGTAGCCAAGAATATATTCCTGAAGCTGATTGCTTAATCATACCAATACGTAACATTAGTTGATGCGATTTAATTTTTGCCTCTGTTGGATTATTTTTTAAAATTGGTATCAGTGATTTTGAAAAATACATTAGCTTATTAGGTTTCTTATATTTAAATATTCATATTTTACTAACAAAAATATAATTATAAAAATTATAGAGGTAATTAAAGTAGAATAAACAAACTTTTTTATTATTTTGGGGTTTTCTGGAGCTCCAGCGTCAATTCCTATGATATTTTGTTTTTTTTCTCTATTTACATCTATTGGTAGTAAAGCAAAAAATACTATCCACCATATTAATACATATATTATTAGGGAACCTGTTAAACTCAATTATATTCTCACTAAATTAATATTTGTTAAAGGTTTTTTTCCTGTTTTATCTCTTGAGTATTTCTTGCAAATACTTTTGAGTGTATCTATTAAATTTGCTTCTTGTTTTGTATTATTTAAGGAAAAAGTTTTAGTTACTTTTTCAATTTCATCCTCTAAACCATATGTAAATCCACTATCTTCATTAAGTGGTAGACCTTTATATGAAAGAATTGGCTTTTGATGAATATTTCCCTTTGGTGTAATTAGAATTGTTACCTCCAAAAAACCGTTGATAGATAAATTTTTTCTCTCTTTAATTGATTGAGAATCTTCCTCTACACTCATTTTTCCATCTAAAAAAAGTTTTCCACTTGGCGCCTTATCGTAAACTTCTGGAGCTGTACCTGGAGAAAGTTTGACTATATCTCCATTCTCTACTTGTACTGGATAAGCAACCTGCATTTCTTTAGCAAAATTAATATGTTCTATCATATGACGATGTTCTCCATGGACCGGGATTACACATTTTGGTTTTACCCAACTATACATTTCTTTTAAATCTTCTCTATTAGGATGACCTGATACGTGAACAAATTCATTATCTTCTGAGATTACCTCAATGCCTTCTCTCACTAGCTGATTATGTAATTTATAAAGTTTTTTTTCATTTCCGGGTATAATTTTTGATGAAAATATTACTGTATCTCCTTTTTCAATAAATACATCTGGATGAGTATAATTTGATATTCTTGTCATGGCTCCCATTGGCTCTCCTTGACTTCCTGTACACAAATAAACAATTTTGTCTCTAGATATATTTTTTACATCTCTGGAGTCGATGGGTTCAATCGTATTTTCTAAATATCCACACTTTCTTGCAGCTTTATAAATTCTATGCATGGATCTTCCAACTAATGAAATTTGCCTACCAGTTTTTTCAGCACAAAAGAATATTGTCTCCATACGAGCAACATTTGAAGCAAATGATGTTACAATTATTCTTTTTTTTAATCTTTGCATAATTTTAAGAATGCTTTTTCTAACATCCATTTCTGATCCTGACTTTCCAACACTAAAAACATTTGTTGAGTCGCAAATCATTGCTAAAACACCATCATCACCGATTTCTTTTAACCTTTTTGAATTTATATCACCACCAATCAACGGATTAGGATCTACCTTCCAATCTCCTGTGTGTAAGATGTTACCTGCGGGGGTTTCAATTCTTAAACCATTTGGTTCTAAAATTGAGTGCGTTAGTGTTATAAACTCTATTTTGAATGGATTTAATTCTAATATACTATTAAGCTCTTTTATTTTTAAAAATGGACTTATATCTATTTTTTTTTCTTTAAATTTTTCTGAAATTAAAACACTTGTAAATGGGGTTGCATATATATTGCATTTTAGCTTTGGCCAAATATGTGCGATTGCTCCTATATGATCTTCATGTGCATGTGTTAAGACAATTCCTAACAAATCATCTT
Organism: uncultured Pelagibacteraceae bacterium; assembly: GCA_902598425.1. Lineage (GTDB taxonomy): Bacteria > Pseudomonadota > Alphaproteobacteria > Pelagibacterales > Pelagibacteraceae > Pelagibacter. The sequence continues at coordinate 28,099 of CACKBK010000006.1, forward strand.
TTTTGTCAACAATAAAACCCGGATCAGGATAAATTAAATCTATACCCGGAACACTATCATCTGCAAATGTAACTCCAATATCAACAATTATCCATTTTCGATTATCTGGTTTTCCGTAAGCAAAAAGGTTCATGTTCATACCAATTTCACCAGATCCTCCTAATGGACAAAATAATAGCTCTTCTTTCATATTTTTAATTTTAAAATCACTTTTTTTAAACCATTTATAGTTAAATCTTTTTTTATTAATGGTTTACCTTTTAAAGAATTTTTAAAAAGATGAGATAAACCACCTGTAAGAATTACTCTAAATTGTTTTTGTGTATTTTTTTTAATCAATTTAATTATATTGTCAATTAGACCTGAGTATCCCCAAAAAAAACCTGATTTAACAGCATCAGACGTATTTTTTCCAATAATATTAGAGGTTTTATTTAACTTTATTCTAGGGATCAAAGAAGCTTTGTTTATTAAATTTTCTAAGGAAAGATTAACACCTGGAGCTATAATTCCTCCTAAATAAATATTATTAGTTATGACATCAAAAGTGGTCGCGGTTCCAAAATCTATTACTATATAATTTTTATTTTTTTCCATAATGCCAATAGCATTTGCTAGTCTATCAGATCCAACTTGTTTTCTATTTACCCTTAATTTTATTAGATTTTTTAAATTAATCTGTTTTAATTCAATAACTCTTATTTTTTTAATCTCTTTATTTAAAAATTCCTTTATTAAAAAAAATGATTTTGGAACAACACTGCTAAATATAATTTTTTTAACTTTTGATCTTTGACTTATCAAAAATCGCATATTCGAATAGAGATATCTTCTACTTATCTTAATTGATGGAAGGTTCCATTTTTTTTTAATTTTAAAATTTTGATCAAACAAAAAAATTTTGGTTTCCGTATTTCCAATATCACCTATTAAATACATTTATAAAATCCTATATTTTTTTCAAATATTTTTTGTAGACTTTTAATAACAGATATTTTATCTATTTTTTTAATACTATGCTTATTTAAAAATGTTGTTTTATATTTATTGATTCTCGGAGATTTTTCTATATTTATTCCAATCCCAACAATCATCAGTTTTTTAAGTTTAAAAAAAATTACCTCTTGAAGTATTCCACAGATTTTTTTTTCATTAATAAGTATGTCGTTTGGGTGTTTTATTGTTAATTTTTTTTTAATATATTTTTGTATTACTCTTTTTATTATTTTTAAATTAAATTTGGTAAATTCAGAAATTTTTCTTTTTTTGTTGATTTCAAAAAAAATTGTCATGAATAAATTTCCCTTTAATGAAATCCATTTATTCCCATACTGTCCTCTGCCATGAGTCTGTTCTTCAGTAATAATAATGCCTTTATTTAATCCTCTTTTAATCATTTTAATTGCTTGATCATTAGTACTTTTAATTTTTTTAAAATAATATTTCTTAATTACCATTAAATGATATTGATTTTTGAGATTATTCCTAAAAGACTGTTTGGATATGTGAAGTAAAAAACTAAAAAAATAGTAGACACAATCAAGGATATTCTTAATCTTAAACTATGATTAGAGTCATACTTTTCTTTGCTTGGATCAAAATATATAATTTTAATAATTCTTAAATAATAAAAAGCTGCAACAACTGTTGATAGTAAGCCGATTATTGCTAAAAAAAACATTGATTGTTCTATAACTGCCATAAAAATATAAAATTTTGCAAAGAATCCTGCTAATGGTGGAATTCCAGCTAATGAAAATAATATGACTAATAAAGATAGTGATAAAATCGGGTGATTTTTAGAAAGACCAGACAGATCCTCAATATTCTCAAAATATGCATTATTTCTTTTCAACATAAATAAACAGCAAAACAGTGCTAGATTCATAATTACATAAATTGTTATATAAATTATTGAACTTTGTGCACCTTCACTACTTCCTGTGGCAATCCCTGCAAGTGAATAGCCCATATGCCCTATAGAGCTATATGCTATAAGTCTTTTCAAATTTTTTTGACCAATTGCAGCTACAGCTCCAAAAATCATTGAGGCTATTGAAATAAATATTATTATCATTTGCCATTGTTCAATCATATTTACAAAGGGTACGTATAAAAATCTTATAAATACACATGTGGCTGCTATTTTTGGAACCAAAGCAAAAAACAATGTGACAGATGTTGGTGAACCTTGATAGACATCAGGTGCCCACATATGAAATGGCACGGCTGAAATTTTAAACGCTAAACCAACTAATATAAAAACAATTCCAAACGTTAATCCATAAGGAACTTGGTTTGTGTTGTTCGCTATTTCATTAAAATTTGTTGAACCTGTAAAACCATATATTAATGAACAGCCATAAAGTAATAAACCAGAGGATAGTGCGCTTAATACAAAATATTTTAAACCCGACTCGGAAGACAAAACATTATCTCTATTAAAGGCAGCAAGAACATATAGAGCAAGAGATTGAAGTTCCAGGCCAATATAAAAAACAATCAAATCATTTGAGCTTATCATAACCATCATGCCTAGGATCGAGCAGAGAATTAAAATTGGATATTCGATTTGGTAAATTTTTAAACTCTTCAAAAAATCTGTCGAAATAGATAAAACAAAAATTGCTGATATAGCTGTCAATATTTTCATAAAATTGGCAACATCATCTATCACATAGCTACTGTTGAAAATTAAAATTTTATTTAATGAGGATAAATTTAAAATTAAAGCTGCAAGAATAAATAAAGTTAATATTGATAAATTAAATACAAGATTAGAACTATTTTTTTTAAAAACTCCAATCATTAATAAAGACATTATTGATAGTGATAAGAATATTTCCGGTAATATGAGATTAAAATCAATATTCATTTACTCATTACAATATTATTTGATAAATTTGTATTATACATGTCGATTAAATTATTAATTGACACCTCCATGGTATTAATTAAAGGTTCGGGATAAAAACCAAAAAATATAATTGGTACTGCTAAACTCCAAAGAATTAATATCTCATGTTTATTTAAATCTAGCATTTTTGTAACTTCCTGATTTTTTACTTTTCCAAATATAACTCTTTTATATAACCACAGTATATATGCAGCGCCTAAAATTACACCAATACTTGCAACCGTTGCTACCAAAAAGTTTTTTTTGAAGGCTCCCATTAAAATTAAAAACTCGCCGATAAAACCACTTGTACCAGGTAGGCTTAAAGAACCTAGAGCAAATATCATAAAAACAATTGCATATTTTGGCATTATTGATACCAAGCCACCATAATCTTTTATCAATCTTGTGTGCATTCTTTCATACACGACACCTACACAAAGAAATAAAGCTGCTGATACTAATCCATGACTTACCATTTGAAAAATGCCTCCTTCTAAACCTTGTTGAGTAAGCGTGAATATGCCTAATGTAACAAAACCCATGTGTGCTACTGAAGAATAAGCAATTAATTTTTTCATATCTTCCTGCATTAGAGCTACCAATGATGTATAAATTATAGCTATCAAACTTAAGATATATACTAATGGTACAAAATATTCTGACCCAATTGGAAATAATCCAATTGAAAATCTTATAAATCCATAACCTGCCATTTTAAGAAGAATTGCAGCCAATATAACAGATCCAGCTGTCGGTGCTTCAACATGAGCATCGGGTAACCATGTATGTACAGGCCACATTGGAGTTTTAACAGCAAATGAACTAAAAAAAGCAAGCCATAATAAATTTTGGTATTTTGCATCAATACCAATTTCATAAAGTTTCTCTACATCAGTTGTGCCTGTTAGCCAATAAATAGATATTATTGCTATTAACATCAAAACAGATCCTAAAAGTGTAAACAAAAAAAACTTAAAAGCAGAATACACTCGTCTCTCACCACCCCAAATACCTATTATTAGAAACATTGGTATTAAGCCACCTTCAAAGAATAAATAAAAAATTACTAAGTCAAGAGAGCAGAAAACTCCGATCATTAGAGTTTCAAGAAGTAAAATCGATATTAAAAAATCTTTTAGACGTGACTTAATAGTTTTATTGACTGATATAACGCATATAGGTGTTATAAATGTGGTTAAAATAATAAATAAAATAGAAATACCATCAACACCTACTTTGTAATTTATAAAACCAGGGATCCATTCTCTGGTTTCTACAAATTGAAAATCTGATGTTGATTGATCAAAAATTAACCACAAATATATAGAGAGAAAAAAATTTGCTATAGTTATAAATAATGCAACATATTTGCTACTATTATATTTTTCATTTTTAGATCTAGAAAAGAAGATAAATATTGCTCCAATTGTAGGTAGAAGTATTAAAGACGATAAAATCGGTATATTCATTATTTTACAATTAAAATTGTTAATAAAATTGAAAAGCCTATTAGCATCACAAAAGCATATTGATATACATAACCGGTTTGAAATTTGACCGCTTTATTTGATAAAAATTTTATTACATTTGAAATACCGTCAGGTCCAAATTTATCTATTACAGCTACATCAATTTTTTTCCAAAAGAATTTCCCGATAAATTTAAAAAATCTTACAAATAAAAAATCATATAACTCATCAAAATACCATTTATTTTTTAGAAATTGGTATAGCGGTTGATTCGTAGAAATGAAATTTATTAGGAAATCTTTATTTTTAACAAATAAAATATATGAAAACGGAATTGTTAAGACAACTAATATTGGTGTAAGCAAAATAAACCATTTAGGTGGATGATTTTGACTTAAGGGCTCTAAAAAAAATATAGAGTTTCCCCAAAAATTAGCTGAACTATTATAGCCTATAAAAAGCTCTTTAAATAAGTAACCTGAGCCAATTGCACCTAAACCTAAAATAAATAAAGGCACAATCATCACTAAAGGCGACTCATGCATCTCATCTATTTTTATATCTTTATTTTCATAAGTTCCGTGAAATGTTTTAAATATCAATCTCCAAGAGTAAATAGATGTCAATAAAGCTGTAAGTATTCCAATTGTTGCCGCATAATATCCAACATTGCTCCCACTTAGATAAGCAAACTCAATAATTGCATCTTTTGAATAAAATCCTGACAAAAAAGGAAATCCTGTTAATGCTAATGTCCCAACAATCATTAAGGAGTATGTTACAGGTAACTTATTCCATACTCCTCCCATAAAGTTTATATTTTGTTCATCTTTAAAAGAATGAATAACTGAACCTGATCCCAAAAATAATAAAGCTTTAAAGAAAGCGTGTGTAAATAGGTGAAACATTGCAACATTATATGCACCAACACCAGCAGCAAAGAACATATAACCTAATTGACTACAGGTTGAATATGCAATTATTTTTTTAATATCATCTTGAACTAAAGCTATACTTGCTGCAAAAATTGCGGTTGTCATACCAATTATAGTAATAAATGCCAAAATTAATTCAGAATATTCGTATATTGGTGAACATCTAACAACTAAAAAAACACCAGCTGTTACCATTGTGGCTGCATGTATAAGTGCAGATACGGGTGTCGGCCCTTCCATGGCATCGGGTAACCAAGTATGTAAGAAAATTTGGGCGGATTTACCCATTGCACCAATGAAAAGTAACAAACATATTAAATCTACTGCATTAAAATTTACCCCTAAAAAATTAATACTTGTTTTGTCAATTTGCGGAATTTGTTCAAATACAACATCAAAATTTACAGTTCCAAAATAATAAAAGATTAAGAAAACACCTAAAGCTAGACCAAAATCACCTACTCTATTTACTAAAAAAGCTTTTATTGCTGCATTATTCGCTGTTTCTTTTTTGAACCAAAATCCAATCAGTAAATAAGAACATAAACCTACTCCTTCCCAACCAAAAAATAATTGTAAAAAATTGTCTGCAGTAACAAGCGCTAGCATTGAAAATGTAAATAAGGATAAATAACACATAAACCGTGGTTTATTTGGGTCATGAGACATGTAGCCAATGGAGTAAATATGAACTAATGATGATACAAACGTAACAACCACCAGCATTACTGATGATAAAGCATCAATTTTTATGGACCAATTTACATCTAGAGTACCAGAGTAAATCCATTTAAATAATACTATATTATTTTCATACCCCTCAAAGATAACATTATAAAAGATGATAATAGATAAAATTGCTGCCGTTGTTGTAAATAAGCTAGTTAAAATTTCTGAAGATCTATCTCCAATCTTATTTCCAAAAAAACCAGATATGATTGCACCTATCAATGGTAAAAATAATATTAGGTATTCCATTTTAACCTTTTAATTTATCTATCTCCTCAACACGTATAGTTCCAGCGTTTCTGTAGTATACAACTATAATTGCAAGTCCTATTGCTGCTTCAGCTGCAGCAACAGTTAGGATAAATAATGTAAATATCTGACCACTCAGATCATTAATAAAAATTGAGAATGAAACAAGATTTATATTTACTGATAGCAAAATAAGTTCAATACTCATTAAAATTACAATAATATTTTTTCTATTTAAAAAAATTCCAACTACTCCAATAGTAAATATAACTGCTCCAAGTGTTAAATAATGACCAAGACCAATTTCAAACATCAATTTTTACTCCTTTGTTTTTCTCAACATCTACTAGATCTACGCCATCAGTTTTTTCTCTTGAAATTTGACTAAAATAACTTTGCCTTTTTAACCCTTCTCTTTTTCTATAAGTTAAAATAATTGCTCCAATCATGGCAACTAACAGAATCATGCCAGAGAGCTGAAATAAATGTATGTAATCAGTATAAAGAACATATCCTATTGAATGAGTGTTTGAGACCTCGCTTATTTCTAAAGATATACTATTTATTAAATCAGGCTTATATTTCCAGCCACCAACTACTATTACTAATTCAAAAAAAATAATTAAACTTATTAATAGTCCAATAGGTATGTGTCTTGATCCATGAGTTGATTTAAAAAATGTATTTTTTTGATGTGCTACGTTTAACATCATCACAACAAACAAAAATAATACTGCAACAGCACCAACATATACAATAAGCATAATCATTCCCAAAAACTCTGCACCAATCATAATGAATAAACATGAAATGCTTATGAAATCTAAAATTAAAAAAAAAACTGAGTGAACTGTATTTTTTGAAACAGTAACCATAATTGCTGAAATAACGGCTATAAAAGAAAATATATAAAAAAAAATTGCGTGAGCTATCATTATCTATAAGGATTGTCAGCTTTGATATTTGCTGCTAATACACTCTCCCAACGATCTCCATTTTCTAACAATTTTTCCTTATTATAATATAATTCTTCTCTTGTTTCGGTTGCAAATTCAAAATTAGGTCCTTGAACAATTGCATCTACGGGGCACGACTCTTCACATAATCCGCAGTAAATACATTTGAGCATATCAATATCATATCTGGTTGTTTTTCTACTGCCATCAGCTCTTTCAGTCGACTCTATAGTTATAGCTTGAGCTGGACAAACTGCTTCGCATAATTTGCAAGCAATACATCTTTCCTCACCATTAGGATACCTTCTTAAAGCATGCTCCCCCCGAAATCTTGGGCTGATTTTTCCTTTTTCAAAAGGGTAATTAATTGTTTTTTTTTCTTTAAATAATTCTTTAACAGCCATTGACAGACCAGAAATGAAGTCTACCATTAATACTGTTTTAAATATTCTTCGTAATTTCATAATTAAACCGTCGGTAATAAATCAAAATACATTAAATATCCTGCAGTTAAAACCACCCAAATTAAAGAAAATGGAAGGAATATTTTCCAACCTAGCTTCATTAATTGATCATATCTATATCTTGGTACGATAGCTTTAACTAGCGCAAATAATATAAATAAAAAGAGAATTTTAAGAATTAACCATAAAGGACTGGGTACTATATCAAATGGGTACATATTTATTGGAGATAACCATCCACCCAAAAATAATATAGAACCTAATGCACACATTAAAAGTATATTTGCATATTCCCCTAACCAAAACATTGCATACATCATTCCGGAGTATTCTGTTTGATAACCTGCTACAAGTTCCGCCTCAGCCTCAGGTAAATCAAATGGTGGTCTATTTGTCTCTGCAAGTGCTGATATAAAAAATATCACAAACATTGGAAATAAAGGTATTACAAACCAAATTTTTTCTTGTGCTAAAACAATATCGCTTAAATTAAGAGACCCAACACATAACAATACATTAATTATTATAACACCAATCGATACCTCATAAGATACCATCTGGGCTGCTGATCTTATTGAACCTAAAAAAGGATACTTTGAATTTGAAGCCCAACCTCCCATAATTATTCCATAAACACCAAGTGAGGAAACAGCAAAGATATATAATATTCCTACATTAATATCAGCTAAAACAAATTCGTCACTAAAAGGTATTACTGCCCAAGCTATAAGTGCCAACGTCATTGTTACAATTGGTGCTAATATGAAGATTACTTTATTTGAGCTTGCAGGTATTATTATTTCTTTAAATATATATTTAAGCGCGTCTGCTAGTGATTGTAGTAGTCCAAACGGTCCAACTACATTAGGACCTCTTCTTTTTTGAACAAATGCCCATACTCTTCTATCTAACCAAACAATCATTGCTACAGAAACTAAAACCGGAATTAGCAAAAATAAAATTTTGTAAATTTCAGAGGCTAAAACTAAAAGATAATCTTGCATCTATCCTTCTGTGCCTGTTTTTTTTATATCAGTTTTAATATTTCGACACTCAGACATTGTTTTTGACGCTCTAGCTATAACGTTTGAGTAATAATAATCTATTGGATTAATTATTATTTTTTCATCAATATAATCTACAGAGGAAAATTTTATTGATTGTGTTTTTTTTTTATTTAAATCTAAATAGTTAAGAAGATTATTAGTAATTTCATCTTTATTTTGAAATAGTTTTTTTCTTTTCAAAAGTTCAGATAATTCATTTAAAATTTTATAATCCTCTTTTGCTTCACCTGGTGGAAATGATGCTCTATAAGCTTTTTGTAATTTTCCCTCTAAATTTGTAAAAAATCCATCTTGCTCTGTATAAGTAGCACCTGGAAGAATTACATCTGCAATTTCAGCACCATTGTCTCCATGACTTCCAATGTAAACAACAAATTCATCTTTTTTTTTAAATTTAAGGTTATCTTGACCAATCAAAAATACTATTTCAAAATCATTTTCTTGTAATTTTTTTAATGTTAGATTTTCATCATTGTTAACCAAATTTAGATCATAACTACCTACAGATGATGCATTAACCGATAGTATATTAAATGGATTCCATTCATCTGTGATTTTTTTATTTTCAATCAAAAATTTTTTAATATTTTCAAATATAAATTTTCCAGATTTTGAATTTAAAGCTGATTTTCCAATAATCACCAAAGGTTTTTTTGAATCTAAAATTTTCTTACTTATTTCAGATTTATTTTCATATATTTCTCTAATAATTTTTGTTTCTGCTGGAAGTTTTTTATATGGATATGTTTGATCTCCTACATCACCAATTGAATAGATTTCTGTTTTGTTTGCTACATAATTTTTTCTAATTCTTGCATTTAACATTGTCGCTTCAAGTCTTGGATTTGCTCCAACCAATAGAATAAAATCTGTTTCTTCTATACCGTTAATTTGACTATTAAATAAATAATTAGTCCTCTCTTCAGTATTAATATAAGTATTATCATCTCTTGCTTCTAAGTTTTTTGATTTGATTGTTTTTTCAAAAAACTCTTTTGTCACAAACATTGTTTCCATATTGGTTAGATCTCCAACAAATCCTGCGATTTTATCAGATGAAGTAATTTTAATTTTTTCCGCGATGATTTCATAAGCTTCTTTCCAAGAAATTTTTTTAAATTCATTATTAATTTTTTTTAAAGGGTGATCTAATCTTTGACTTTTTAAACCATCGCATGCATAACGTGTTTTATCAGAAATCCATTCTTCGTTTATTTCCTCATTTATTCGCGGTAATACCCTTTTCACTTCCCATCCGTAGGTATCTACCCTGATGTTTGATCCTACTGCATCCATAACATCTATGGTTTCAGTTTTTTTTAATTCCCAAGGTCTTGCTTCAAATACATAAGGTTTAGATGTTAGTGCTCCAACAGGGCAAAGATCGATTACGTTTCCAGAGAGTTCAGACTCCATTGCTTTTTCGAGATAAGTAGTAATTTGCATATCTTCACCTCTTCCTATTGCTCCAAGTTCAGGAATGCCGGCTACCTCTGTAGCGAACCTTACACATCTTGTACAATGAATACATCTCGTCATTTGTGTCTTAATAAGAGGGCCCATATATTTCTCTGGAACAAATCTTTTATTTTCTTTAAATCTTGATTTATCAATTCCATAATACATTGATTGGTCTTGTAAATCACACTCACCACCCTGATCACACACCGGACAGTCTAATGGATGATTGGCTAATAAAAACTCCATTACACCTTTTCTTGCTTTTTCTACCATAGGTGTGTTTGTTTTAATATTCATTCCATCTACAGCAGGCATCGCACAAGAAGCAATCGGTTTAGGTGATTTTTCCATCTCCACTAAACACATCCGACAATTACCTGCTATTGATAGTTTTTCATGATAACAGAATCTTGGTATTTCTACCCCAGCTTGTTCACATGCCTGTAAGACAGTTAAACCTTCCTCTATCTCGATATCTTTGTCGTTAACTTTTAATTTCAGCATTTTCCTTCTCTAACAAGTGTTGATCCACAAGATAAGGAATTTCGTTATCTTTATTTACAAGTGGATTAAAATTATTTCTTTTTACAATTTCTTTTTTAAAATGTCTTAAAAGCCCTTGAACAGGCCATGCTGAGCCCTCCCCAAAAGCACAAATTGTATGCCCTTCAATTTGTTTTGTTACGTCCATAAGCATGTCAACTTCCTCTCTTGATGCTTCACCTTTTGCCATTCTCTCAAGCATTCTCCACATCCAGCCGGACCCCTCTCTACATGGAGTACACTGTCCACAACTCTCATGTTTATAAAATCTTGCAATCCTAGCCATACATTGAATTATGTCTTGGTCTTTATTAATAACAACAATCCCAGCTGTCCCTAGTCCACTTTTTTGTTCAACTAAAGAATCAAAATCCATTTTAATAGTTTCGCAAATTTCTTTTGGAAGCATTGGCATTGAGGAACCACCAGGTATTACAGCTTTAAGATTTTCCCAACCACCAATAACACCACCAGCATGTTTTTCTATTAATTCTTTCAATGGAATACCCATTTCCTCTTCTACGTTGCAAGGTCTGTTCACGTTACCAGAAATACAGAAAATTTTAGTACCAGTATTTTTTGGTTTACCTAAATTTGAAAACCATTTTGCGCCTCTTTTTAATATTGTTGGGACTACAGCAATCGTCTCTACATTATTTATAATTGTTGGGCATCCGTAAAGTCCAATGAGTGCAGGAAAAGGAGGTTTAAGTCTTGGTTGACCTTTTTTACCTTCTAAACTTTCAAGCAGAGCTGTTTCCTCACCACATATGTATGCTCCTGCTCCATAATGTATATAAATATCTAAATCCCAACCTGTATTCGAAGCATTCTTACCAATCAATTTTTGTGAATATGCCTCGTCGATTGCTTTCTGTAGTTTTTGTCCCTCGTTATAATATTCTCCTCTGATATAAATATAACAAACATGTGCATTTACTGTATAAGCAGCAATTAAACATCCCTCTATCAGTTTATGAGGTTCAAATCTTAATATGTCCCTATCTTTGCAAGTCCCTGGTTCAGACTCATCAGCATTGATTACTAAATAATGCGGTCTTGAACCAACTTCTTTTGGAGCAAAAGACCATTTTAGTCCTGTTGGAAAACCTGCTCCACCTCTGCCTCTTAATTCAGATGATTTTATTTCGTTAATTATCCAATCTCTTCCTTTTAAAATAATTTCTTTAGTATCTTTCCAATCACCTCTTTTCCTAGATGACTCTACGTCTTCTCCTAAGTCATTATATAAATTTTGAAATATTCGATCCTTGTCCTCAAGCATTTTTAATACCTACCAAAGTTGTTCTATTATTTTCAGGTTCTGAATTAACTCTTCCTTTATAAGATCCTGGTTTTGGTGTTTTTCCTTTCATCGTTTCTTCAATAATGTTTTCTAGTTTTTTTTCATCTAAATCTTCATAATACTCATCATTAATTTGAATCATTGGAGCATTTATACAAGCACCTAAACATTCCACTTCCATCCATGAAGAATTTCCATCGCTCGATATTTCGTTTTCTTTATTTGAAATTTTTTTCTTACATACGTCCACCAATTTATATGCACCTCTGAGCATACATGGTGTTGTTGTACAAACTTGATAAAAAAATTTACCTACTGGTGATAAGTTATACATTGAATAAAATGTAGCGACTTCATAAACTTTTATATATGGCATATTCAAAAACTTTGCTATGTACTTCATTGCAGCTAATGGGATCCAGTTATTATTTTGTCTTTGAGCTAGATAAAGTAATGACATAACAGCACTCTGCTGTTTACCTTCTGGATAATTATTAATCATTTTTTTTGCTAACTCGATATTTCTATCATTAAACTCAAACTTTTCTGGCTGGTCTTTTGAAATTTTCTTTAGGCTCATCTATCGATCTCCCCAAAAACTATATCTAATGATCCTAAAACTGCTGGTACATCAGCAAGCATGTGTCCCTTTATTAAGTAATCCATTGCTTGAAGATGTGAAAATCCTGGAGCTCTTATTTTGCATTTATAAGGTTTGCTAGAACCATCTGAAATTAAATAGACACCAAATTCACCTTTTGGTGCCTCAACAGCTGTATAAATCTCATCTTTTTCAACTCTATAACCCTCGGTAAAAAGTTTAAAATGATGTATTAATGCTTCCATCGACTCTTTTAACTCTTTTTTTGCAGGAGGAGAAATTTTTCCATCTGTTGATTTAATAGGGCCCTTGGGCATTTTTTGTAAGCATTGATTGATAATCTTTACGCTTTCTCTCATTTCCTCAACTCTACAAAGATAACGATCATAACAATCACCATTTTTACCAACAGGAATTTTAAAATCCATTTGATCATAACAATCATAAGGTTGTGACTTTCTCAAATCCCATGGCACATTTGATCCACGTAACATAACGCCAGAAAAAGAATAATTTAATGCATCTTGTTTTGATACAACACCAATATCAACATTTCTTTGTTTAAAAATTCTATTTTCTGTAAGAAGACTTTCTAAATCATCAATAATTTTAGGAAATTTTTTTGTGAAATCAAAAATATCTGCGTCTAGTCCTCTAGGCATGTCCTGGTGAACCCCGCCAGCTCTAAAATAATTTGCATGTAATCTTGATCCAGAAACTCTTTCATAAAACGTCATTAACGTTTCTCTTTCCTCAAATCCCCATAAAGATGGAGTAAGCGCTCCAACATCTAATGCCTGGGTTGTGATGTTTAAAATATGACTTAAAATTCTACCAATTTCACAAAACATTACTCTTATAAATTGAGCTCGAATTGGGACTTCAATTTTTAAAATCTTTTCAATAGCAAGAGCAAACGCATGTTCTTGATTCATAGGTGCAACATAATCTAATCTATCGAAGTATGGCACTGCTTGTGCATAGGTTTTATTCTCTATTAATTTCTCTGTTCCTCTATGAAGTAACCCTATATGTGGATCAGCTTTCTCAACTACCTCACCATCTAATTCTAAAATCAATCTCAAAACTCCATGTGCTGCAGGATGTTGTGGACCAAAATTTAAATTTAAAGTTTTAGTTTGTTTTGCCATTTATTCTTTTGTTTGATTTTTTATATATTTAGTTCCTTCCCATGGGCTCTCATAATCAAAATTTCTATAATTTTGTTCCAATTTAACAGGCTCATAAATTACTTTCTTTGTCTCCTCACTATATCTAACTTCGTTATGTCCAGTTATTGGAAAATCTTTTCTTAATGGATGACCCTCAAAACCATAATCGGTTAAGATTCTTCTCATGTCTGGGTGATCTTTAAAATCAATTCCATACATATCAAAAACCTCTCTTTCCATCCAGTTGGCAGAAGGGAATATTTTAGTTAGAGATGGAATTTTTTCTCCTTCGGAAATGTTAAATTCTATTAGTACTCTTGTATTAAATTCATGACTTAATAATAAATAAACAATTTTAAATCTTTGTTCTTTCTCTGGAAAATCAACAGCAGTTATATCTATAAGCTGTCTAAATTTTGTGTTTGTATTAGTTTTTAAAAAAAGAATTACATCGATAATATCATCACTATCAATTAAAAGATAAATTTGATCATGTTTAATTTTTGATGAATTTATTTTAGTAGTTAGCTCAGAATTTATTTTCTTTTCTAAATTGATTAAGTTTTCCATAATTATCTTTCAATTGATCCATGATTACGAATTTTTTTTTGTAACTGCATTATCCCATACAAAAGAGCCTCTGCAGAAGGCGGACATCCTGGGACATAGACGTCAACTGGTACTATCCTATCACATCCTCTTACAACAGAGTATGAGTAATGATAATATCCACCACCATTTGCACAGCTTCCCATTGATATAACATATCTTGGTTCTGGCATTTGGTCGTATACTTTTCTTAAAGCAGGTGCCATTTTATTTGTAAGCGTGCCTGCTACAATCATTACATCTGATTGTCTAGGTGAAGCTCTAGGTGCAGCTCCAAATCTTTCCAAATCATATCTAGGCATGGATGTCTGCATCATTTCAACTGCGCAGCATGCTAGACCAAAAGTCATCCAATGTAATGATCCCGTTCTTGCCCAGTTTACTAAATTGTCCATAGATGTTGTTATAAAACCTTTATCTGCAAAATCTTTAGCTAATGATTTAAATTCATCAGGAATTTTTTTTTCTCTATCAATAATATTCATATTACTCCCAGTCTAATGCTCCTTTTTTCCACTCATAAATAAAACCTATGGTAAGTATAAATAAAAATATCATCATAGAAACAAAACCGAATATTCCAATTGTTCCAAGAGAAATTGCCCAAGGAAATAGAAATGCAATTTCTAGGTCAAATATAATGAAAAGTATTGCTACAAGATAAAATCTTACGTCAAATTCCATTCTTGAGTCATTAAATGGTTCAAACCCACACTCATAAGCGGATAATTTCTCTGGATCGGGGTTATTGGGTGATAGTAAAAAATTTATCAAAATAAAACCTGCGCTTAAAATAAGTGCAATTATTAAAAACAAAATGATTGGCAAATAATCTTTTAAAAATTCTACAAGCATAATTTTATAACTAAAAATTAAAGAATAAGAAAAATCTGGTAAGATTCATACTATATTTGTTTTTGTAATTAATTAAAGTTTTATTATTTAATATATTTATTTAGTTAAGTTGGATTTTTTATAGGTGTTTTTGACAATAATAATAGTGAAATTTAGTCACGTTTTTTAGCGCTTATTTATTGAATGATTGATGAAATGAGAATCGTTATCAATTTAATGGCGGGAGTGACGGGACTCGAACCCGCGACCTATCGCGTGACAGGCGATCGCTCTAACCAAACTGAGCTACACCCCCATTTTGGTGGGCAGTAAAGGACTCGAACCTTTGACCCCCTCGGTGTAAACGAGATGCTCTACCAACTGAGCTAACCGCCCAAAATATTTGGTACTAATACATCAACGTTCGTACAAAGTAAATTATAAATTATTGAATACTGGCTTGAGATTTGTCGTCTTTTTTTCCGTCAGAAATTTTTTCTACTTCAACCCAATCGATTTTTTTCAATTGTTTTGTAAGAGCTATTTTTAAAACATCATCTACCATTTCAACAGTAGTTAATTTGATATCTTTTTTTACTTTTTCAGGAATATCTGTAAGATCTTTCTCATTATCTTTTGGAATTAAAACTTCCTTTATACCTGCTCTATGGGCTGCTAATAATTTTTCTTTCAAACCACCTATAGGAAGAACTTGTCCAGTTATTGTTACTTCTCCGGTCATTGCTATATCTCTTCTTACAGGTATTTTTGTTATTGATGAAACAATTGATGTAACCATACCAACACCTGCGGAAGGTCCATCTTTGGGTGTTGCCCCTTCGGGTACATGAATATGAAAATCCTTTTTTTCAAAAATTGGAGGGATAATTCCAAAATCTAAACTTTTTGACCTTACATAAGATTTTGCAGCTTTAACAGATTCTTGCATAACATCACCAAGTTTTCCTGTTATTTGCATACGACCTTTTCCTGGCATATTTACTGTTTCAATCTTAAGAATTTCACCACCAAACTCCGTCCATGCAAGTCCTGTTACGATACCAACTTTATCTTCATTTTCTAATTCCCCAAACTTGAATTTTTTTACACCAAGAAAATCATTAATATTTTTAGGCTCAACTTTTACTTTTATTTCCTCTGAATTTACAACCTTTTTAACTACCTTTCTGGTGATTTTAGATATTTCTCTTTCTAAGTTTCTAACACCGGACTCTCTAGTATAGTTTCTAATAATTTCCTTAAATGTTCCCTCTTGTAAATCCATTTCACCTTCTTTTACCCCATTTTCTTTTAACGCTTTGGGTAATAAAAATTTATTTGCTATATTTATTTTCTCATCCTCTGTGTATCCAGGAATTCTTATAACTTCCATTCTGTCGAGAAGTGGTGGTAAAATATTTAATGTGTTAGCTGTAGTAACAAACATAACGTCAGATAAATCATAATCAACTTCAAGATAGTGGTCATTAAATGTAGTATTTTGCTCGGGATCAAGAGCCTCTAATAACGCTGATGATGGATCTCCTCTGTAATCATTTCCAATTTTATCTATCTCATCTAATAAAAAAAGAGGATTTTTTGTTCCAGCTTTTTTCATCATTTGAATAATCTTGCCAGGTAATGAACCAATGTATGTTCTTCTATGACCACGTACTTCGGCTTCGTCCCTAACACCTCCTAAGGACATTCTTACAAATTGCCTATTTGTGGCTTTGGCAATTGATTTACCCAAAGATGTTTTTCCAACACCAGGTGGACCCACCAAACACAATATAGGGCCTTTAATTTTTTCCATTCTTTTTTGCACAGCTAAAAATTCAATTATTCTCTCTTTTACTTTTTCTAAGCCGAAATGGTCCTCATCTAAAATTTTAAGAGCTTTGTTTAAATCAATATCTACTTTGTCTTTTTTAAACCAAGGTATGTCTATCATCCAATCTAAGTAATTTCTAACTACTGTTGCCTCTGCAGACATAGGACTCATGTTTCTCAATTTTTTCAATTCAGCCATACATTTTTTTTGTACTTCTTTTGGCATTTTTGCTTTTAGGATAGCTTTATTTAGATTCGATGTTTCGTCTTTCCCATCTTCAATTTCTCCTAATTCTTTCTGAATAGCTTTTAATTGCTCATTTAAATAATATTCTCTTTGTGTTTTTTCCATTTGAGTTTTAACTCGTCCTCTAATTCGTTTCTCAACACCTATGATGCTAGTTTCATTTTCCATAATTTTAATAACTGCATTTAGCCTTTTTTTCACATCACTTGTTTCAAAAATTTGTTGTTTTTCTGAAATTGTAGTACTTAAATGAGAGGCAATATTATCAGCTATTGCTGATGGATCCTTTAATTCTTTGATACTGTTTATTGTTTCGCTAGAAATTTTTTTATTTATGGTGTTCAACTTATCCAATCTTCTAACTGCTGTAGTAGCTAAAGGCATAAGATCTTCATTCTTATCAAATTGATCGTTCAAATACTCAAAAGTACACGTTATGAATTTATTATCATCTTTAAAATCGATAATTTTTACTCTTTTTGTTCCTTCAACTAAAACCTTTACTGTTCCGTCCGGTAGTTTTAATAATTGTAAAATATTACTTTCACATCCATAAGCAAAAACATCGGTTTTTTTAGGATCATCTACTTCAGAATTTTTTTGAGTAACTAAGACTATTTTTTTTTCATTTTTCATAACCTCGTTTAATGCGGTTATAGATTTATCTCTTCCGACAAATAGCGGGATTACCATACTAGGAAAAACTACAATATCTCTTAACGGTAATAATGGCAGATTTACTTTGATTTCCATAAGTCAAATATGGAGATAAAAAAAGATATTGCAATAGAAAATTATCAATTATTAACGTCTATTTATGCCGCGATGTATTTATGCCGCTGATGTTTTGCTAGTTTTGCTTTTAGATTGTGAATTTTTTGAATGTACTATAATTGGCTGAGATGAACCTTTGGCCGCACCAGAATCTACTATAACTTCCTCTACATTTTCTAGGCTTGGAAGATCAAACATTGTTTTTAATAAAATATTTTCAAGAATTGAACGCAATCCTCTTGCACCAGTTTTTTTGGAGATTGCTTTAAGTGCGATTTCACGCACTGCACTGTCTTTAAAGTTAAGCTTAGCTCCCTCGAGTTTAAATAATTCTTGGTACTGTTTAATTAAAGAGTTTTTTGGTTCTGTTAAAATTTTTATTAAAGATTTTTCGTCTAGGTCCTCAAGTGTTGCTATAATAGGAAGTCTTCCAATAAACTCTGGTATCAATCCATATTTTAATAAATCCTCTGGTTCTAAAGTTTTCATCCACTCACCTGTTTTTTTATCTTCTGAACTTTTTACTTCAGCACCAAAACCAATTGCGGTCCCTTTGTTTCTTTGAGAAATAATTTTGTCTAAGCCTGCAAAAGCTCCTCCACATATGAATAAAATATTTGTTGTGTCTACTTGTAAAAATTCTTGTTGCGGATGTTTTCTTCCACCTTGTGGGGGCACACTTGCGATGGTACCTTCCATAATTTTTAATAATGCTTGTTGAACACCTTCCCCTGAAACATCTCTGGTTATAGAGGGGTTCTCTGACTTTCTACTTATCTTGTCGACTTCATCAATATAGACTATTCCTCTTTGAGCTTTTTCAACATTATAATCAGCAGCTTGTAATAGTTTTAAAATAATATTTTCAACATCCTCACCAACATAACCCGCTTCTGTCAGAGTTGTTGCGTCAGCCATAGTAAAGGGTACATCTAAAATTCTTGCTAACGTTTGAGCTAATAAAGTCTTTCCGCAGCCGGTTGGACCTACTAATAAAATATTAGACTTTGACAACTCAACAGTTTTAGAGGTTTTATTTTCATAATTTAATCTTTTGTAATGATTATGAACAGCTACAGAAAGCACTTCTTTTGCATGATGTTGTCCAATTACATAATCATCTAAAACTGAGCAAATCTCTTTTGGAGAAGGTAAACCATCTTGGTGTTTGACTAATGTATCTTTGCTTTCCTCTTTAATAATGTCCATGCAAAGCTCCACACATTCATCGCAAATAAATACTGTGGGACCAGCAATTAATTTTCTAACTTCGTGTTGGCTCTTACCGCAAAAGGAACAATATAAAATGTTTTTGTTGTTGCTCATAAAATTTTTAAACGAATCAATTTTAATACTTTATTACAGATTATGATGGGTAATCAAGTATAGGTTGTGGATAAACTATATCTAGTTGTTTAACTTCTTTTATCTACAACTTTATCTATTAAACCAAAGTCTTTGGCATTTTCAGCTGTCATAAAATTATCTCTCTCCAAAGCTTGTTTAATTTCGTCCACAGATTTTCCTGTGTGCTTAGAATAAATTTCATTTAATCTTTTTTTTAAAGACAAAACTTCATTTGCATGTATCTCAATATCTGTTGCTTGACCTTGAAATCCCGCAGATGGTTGATGAACCATTATTCTAGAATTTGGTAAAGAAAATCTTTTTCCTTTAGTTCCAGCTGCAAGCAAAAATGATCCCATCGAGGCTGCTTGACCAATGCACAGAGTTGATACTTCAGGTTTAATATATTGCATTGTATCATAAATACCTAATCCAGCAGTAACTAGTCCCCCAGGACTATTTATATAAAAGTAAATTTCTTTTTTTGGATTTTCAGATTCTAAAAATAAAAGTTGAGCAGTTGCTAATGATGCTACTTGATCGTTTATCGGACCTGTTAAAAAAACAATTCTTTCTTTTAATAATCTTGAATAAATGTCATATGCCCTCTCTCCTCTACTCGATTGCTCAACAACCATCGGAATTAAAGTATTCATATGTTCTGAAATTTTAGATGTCATAAACTGATTCGACACCTTTATACAACTTGTACTTACTTTTTGCTAACTTTTTTTGACGTTTTCTTTTTTACTTGAGTTGGTTTCTTTGAAATATCTGCTTTTTTTGTTTTAATTTCGTTAGTTGATTTATTAGCTTGTTTAACCTCTTTTAAATCTTTCTCATTTTGCTCCTTTATTAATCTTTCTGCCTCAACTTTGCTAATTTTTTTCTTCGATGCTTTAGATTTGGAGATTATTGAATTAATTATTTTTTCCTCATATATATTTCCTCTTAAGCTAGCAACTGCTGAAGGATTTTTTTGATAGTACTCCATTAAAAATTTTTCTTGACCTGGCATCATTCTGAGTTGCTTTTGAACTTCAGCTTGCATTTCATTTTCTTCAACTTTTATTTTATTTTGTTCACCGTATTCATTAAGAATAAGACCGACTTTTATTCTTTGTTTTGCTCTCGATTCAAATTCTTTTTTTTTTGATTTTATATCATCTTCCTTCAATCCTTGAGACAATATTTTCATTTCCTGTTCAACTAAGTTCTCTGGAATTTCTTCAATTTTAAATTTTTCAATTTGATTCAAAATTTGCTTTTTTGTAATCATTCCTAAAGAATTTTTATATTCCTCATTTATTTGTTTATCCAATAATGATTTTAGATCATTTAAATCTTTAGCTCCTAGATTTTTTGCGAACTCGTCATTAATTACAACTTCTTTGGATTTCTTTACTGATAAAATTTTACAAACAAATTTAGCTTTCTTCCCAACTAAATTTTTTTCTGGGAAGTTTTCAGGTAAAGTAACTTCAACTTCAACTGTTTCATTTTTTTTTACCTTTAATAATTGTTTATCAAAACCTTTAATAAATAAGTCTTTGCCTAATTCTAATTGTGTGTTTTTACCTTCGCTACCTTTAAAATCATTTCCATCAACTGTAGCCTTATAGTCAAAGACAACAAGATCTCCTTCATTAGCAACTTTTGCTGGATCAACATCTACAAAATTTTTTTGATTTTTGGCAATATCATTAATTCTTTTATCTATTTCTTTGCTATCAATTGTAACATCATATTCATCTGCTTTAATATTTTCTAATTGTTTTAAATCTATTTTAGGAAGTTCTGTGACTGAGATTATATATTCTAAATCTTTATCTTCTCCGAAAGATTTCAAGTCTATTTTTGGTTGTCCTGCTGGTTTGATTTTATTGTCAGATAATGCTTGTAATGAGGTTTCTTTTAGAACTTTATCTAAAACTTCTCCATATACTGCTTTTCCAAATTGTCTTTTTAGGATTTCTTTTGGCACTTTACCAGGTCTAAAACCTTTTAATTGAACAGTTTTAGAAACTTCTTCATATTTCTCATTTAAATATTTTTCTAGAGTTTTTTTATCTACTAAAACTTTTAGATCTTTACTTAAACCTTTTTTATTTTGTACTGTTACTTTCATAATTTTTGGTGGGCGAGAAGAGACTCGAACTCTTAAGCCTTGCGGCACTAGTTCCTAAGACTAGCGCGTATACCAATTCCGCCACTCGCCCTTAATTCCTGCTGCTTTATATAATATTGAAATGATTTGTCCAATCTGAATAATAGAGTAAATTATGAAAAAAATGATTGTTTCTCCTTGTATTAGTATTTGCAAAATGGATCCTATTACTGGTTTTTGTACTGGATGTGCAAGATCTAGTGAGGAAAAAATAATTTGGAAGGACAAAAATACAGCTGATGATTGGAAAACTAGCAATTTAATTGATATTCAAAAAAGGATGAACACATCAACCCTTAAAAACTTTAAAGAATCTTATGAATTTAAATTAAAAAATGGTATTTCTTTAATAAAGAAAAAAAAATTAGATGAGCAAAAGTAGTTTAGCTGTAATTATATACGTTGTAGGTCTTGTTTTTGGAGCCTTATTTTTAAATCTTTGGGGAGCAGAAACTAGTCCACAAAAAGCGCTTTTAGGTCTGGGTTGGACAGCAATTTTTTTAATTGCTTTGTTTTTTGCAGAAAAAGATAAACATGACTAAATGCTTTCTCAGCTAAATAATTCGATCATTAAATGTAATAAGTGTCCTAGACTTGTTCAATTTAGAAAAAAGATTGTAAAAAATAAAAGGAAACAATATTTTAATGAAACATATTGGGGAAAACCAATTACTGGTTTTGGAGATAACAAAGGGAAAATTTTATTTGTAGGGCTTGCGCCTGCTGCTCATGGGGGAACTAGAACTGGAAGAGTTTTTACTGGTGATAAATCCTCAGATTTTTTATATAAATGTCTCTTCAAAGCTAAAATCTCAAATCAACCTACATCCAAACATGTAAATGATGGTCTTAAATTGAATAATGCTTATATCACAACAGCGCTAAAATGTGTTCCTCCAGAAGATAAACCTACTAGTGATGAATTACATAATTGTTTTAATTTCTTTGATAAAGAAATTAACAACCTTAAGAATTTAAAAGTAATTGTAGCTTTAGGCAAAATAGCTTTTGATGCTTGTGTATCTTTTTATAAAACTAATTACAATTTCAGTGATAAAATTAAATTTCAACATAATCAAATCTATCAATTAACAAATAAAATACTTTTAGTTGGCTGTTATCATCCTAGTCCTAGAAATGTAAATACTGGGCGTATAGATGAAAAAAAAATGACAAAATTATTTAAAAAAGTTCTAAGGCTAGTTTAGGTTAATTGCTTAGCTAATATATCTGGAATTTTAACTGGTTTTCCAGATGAATTAACTGTTACCAAAACAACTTCCGCCTCAGAAGCTAAAATTCCATCTTTCTCTATTAATTGTTCCATTACAAAAGATGATTTACTCATTGTTTTAATTTTTGATTTAACAACTATTAAATCCTCTAACATTAATGGTTTTTTATATTCAATTTTACAGGACTTAACTATTATTAATACTTTATATTCATCCAATAATTTTCTATTTGAAAGAGTTAATGATGATATCATTTCTGTTCTTGCCCTCTCTAAAAACTTTAAGTAATTTGCATAATATACCACTCCACCAGAGTCGGTATCCTCGTAATAGATTTTAATTTTGAATTCTCCTGTAATCATAATTATTAATATAAAATTACTAAAATATTTTGTACAAATGAAGACTTAATTATATGAATATTTATATAATATGGCTTATCGGTGTAGTAATTTGGAATTTCGGGGTTCCTAAGGCTAGTCCTTTGGAAGATGTAATAGTTGCGATATTACTATCTTTATTAACTCTTGCCTTAAAAAAATATACGAAACTATAATTACTTTGATGAGAAAAAAATATTTTGGTAATAAGCTACTGCTTTAAGTTTTGAATTATCTGTATCTGTCATTATAGCGACTCCATTAAGCTCACTAATATCTAGATCATGGAGTTTT
>CACKBK010000007.1 GCA_902598425.1 uncultured Pelagibacteraceae bacterium
ATAATTTTGATCTAAAAAAAGACGCTATTTTAAAAAATTTCAAAGTAGATAGTGGTGAAAATAACAATGTTCAATATTCTTACAATAATATTGAACAAGATGCTAACAGTATTTCTGAGACATTTATTTTATCTAGAGGATCAAAATTTATTAAAAATGAAATTAATTGTAATTTAAAAGAAAAATTTTCATCAGCATTTGTTAATGGTGTATTTTCTTTAAGTGGAGAAAATCATCATGAAATAAGATCTCAGATTAATCATCTTAGTGAAAACACAAAAAGTTATCAATTAATAAAAAGTGTAATGAGTGATAAGTCAAAATCAGTATATCAAGGAAAAATTTATGTAGACAAAATTGCTCAAAAAACAGACGGCTACCAATTAAGTAAAGCGATTTTACTTAATGATGAAACAGAATTTAACGCTAAACCAGAATTAGAAATTTATGCTGATGATGTTAAATGTTCTCATGGTTCTGCCTCTGGAAACTTAAATGAAAACTCAATTTTTTACTTAAGATCAAGAGGCCTTACATATGATGAGGCCAAAAAACTTTTGATTAAAGGATTCCTGCTAGATGTAATTGAAAAAATAACTGATAACGAAATTAAGGAATTTATAAAAGAAATCATGGGATTTAAAGAATGAATATAAATAACATCAAAAAACAATTTCCAATTTTTAATAATAAGGTTCAAAACAATGATCTTGTTTACTTAGATAGTGCAAATTCATCTCAAAAACCACAAGTGGTAGTTGATAGAATTTATGATTTTTATACAAAAGAATTTTCAAATGTTGGTCGAAGCGTCCATTATTTAGCAGTAGCAGCAACTAATTTATATGAAAATACAAGAGTTTTAGTTCAAAAATATATTAATGCAAAAGATCCTAATGAAATTGTTTTTACCAAGGGAGCCACAGAGGCTATTAATTTAGTTGCTAACACTTTTGGGCAGAAGTTTCTTGGGGAAGGCGACGAAATTTTATTAACTGAGCTTGAGCATCATTCAAATTATGTTCCCTGGCATTATTTGAGAAAGTCTAAAGGAGTAAAAATAAAGTTTGCAGAATTCAATTCTGATGGAGAAGTTACTCTTGAGAGCATAGAGAAAAATATAACTCCAAAAACAAAAATTATAGCAATTACGCATTTGTCAAATGTTACAGGTGCAATATTACCTATTAAAGAAATTACAAGGTTGGCACACTCAAAAAATATTCCAGTGCTTGTAGATGGTTGCCAGGGTGCACCACATTTAAAATTAGACATGCAAGAGATTGGATGTGATTTTTACGCTATCTCTTGTCATAAGATGTATGGACCAACTGGACTTGGAATTCTTTATGCAAAAAAAAAATGGCTTGAAGTATTACCTCCTTATCAAGGTGGCGGTGGAATGATTAGAGAAGTAAAAAAAGAAGGCATTACTTTTGGAGAGCTTCCAAATAAATATGAGGCAGGTACTATGGCTACCGCTCAAGTAATAGCTTTTGGAGAGTCGATTAAATTTTTAAATAAAATTGGTATTGAAAACATAGAAAAGCACGAGAATGAACTAACAAAATATGGAGAGGAAATTTTAAGAAAAAATAATTCTGTAAAATTAATAGGTAGCCCAAAAGATAAAGGATCAGTTTTATCTTTTACATTAGACGGGGTACATGCGCATGATATTGCAACAATACTTGATGAGGACGGAGTAGCAATAAGAGCAGGTCATCATTGCTGTCAAATTTTACACGACAAATTAGGTTTATCTGCAACGGCAAGAGCTTCATTAGGTGTTTATAACACTAAAGATGATTTAGATAAATTAAATGAGTCTTTAAATAAATGTAAAAAAATATTTGAGGGATAATGGATTTAAAAGATTTATATCAAGAGATTATTTTAGATCACGGAAAAAATCCAAGAAATTTAAAAAAGTCGGATAACTTTAATAAAGATGCTAAGGGGCACAATCCTTTATGTGGCGACAAGGTTCATATATATTTGAAGGTTGATGAAAATAACAAAATATCTGATATTGCTTTTGAGGGTAGTGGTTGTGCAATATCAATGGCATCAGCTTCAATAATGACAGATTTAATGAAAGAAAGGAAAGAGGTAGAGGTCAAAGAATTAGTAGATGATTTTTTAGAAATGATAAAGCAGAACCCAGAACTTAAATCTAAGATTTTAGGTGAAAATGAAAAAACTAAGTTAATGTCTTTGTCAGGTGTAAAAAAATATCCAATGAGAGTTAAATGTGCAACAATGGCTTGGCATACACTAACTGCAGCAATGAAAAACGCTAACGAAGAGACAAATACAGATAAATTTGAATAATATGAATTTAAAAGAAAAAATAATTACTGAAATAAAAAAAATATATGATCCAGAAATACCGGTTAATATTTATGAGCTGGGTTTAATTTATGATATAAAAGTAGAAAGTGAAAATCTAGTCAAAGTAAAAATGACTTTAACAACACCAAACTGCCCAGTAGCTGAAAGTTTGCCAAAAGAGGTTAAAGATAGTATTATGGAGTTGTCAGAAGTAAAGGATGTAGATCTACAGCTAGTTTGGGATCCTCCGTGGGATAAGACAATGATGTCTGAGGCTGCAAAATTAGAATTAAATTTATGAAACAAATAATTACATTAAGCGATAAAGCAGCAACAAGAATTAAAGAAGTTTTATCGAAAGATGAAAAATCTTTGGGTGTTAGAATTGGAGTAAAAAGTGGTGGATGCGCTGGGATGGAATATGTAATGGAATATGCCAAAGAATCGAAACCCGAGGATGAGTTAATTGAACAAAAAGGCGTAAAAGTTTTTGTCGATCCTGGAGCAGTTATGTATCTTTTAGGAACAGAGATGGATTATAAAGAAGAGGAATTTTCCTCGTCTTTTGTTTTTAAAAACCCTAATGAAACGGAGCGTTGTGGGTGTGGAGAGTCCTTTAAAATCTAATATCTATTTTGAGCATATCAGAGTTGCAAAAAATGCATATATAAGATAATTCATATGCATGAACGTTTTTGAATTTAGAAATTTGCAAAAATCAGAGGATAGAAAAGAAAAGAGAAAAAATTTTTTAAGATCTCTTATCAGATCTGTTGATACTGGTGCAAATGGAACCCAAGATTACGTTGTTAAAAAAGGTCCAGGCAAAAACAAAATTGCCTCTACTAGACAATAATATTTAACAACTGTAATACATATCGAACTCAATTGGGTGTGGTGTGTGTTCGAAGTTATGTATCTCTTCAAATTTTAGAGCAATATAAGCATCAATTTGATCATCAGTGAATACGTTTCCTTGTTTTAAGAAATCTCTATCTTTATCCAAACTTTCCATTGCCTCACGTAAAGATCCACAAACAGTTGGAATTTTTTTAACTTCATCTTCTGATAGAGCGTATAAATCTTTATCAAAAGATTTACCCGGATCAATTTTATTTTTAATTCCATCAAGCCCAGCCATTAACATAGCTGCAAAAGTTAAATATGGATTACCTGCGGCATCACCAAATCTTATCTCACATCTCGCCGCTTTTTTACTTAGCGTAATTGGAATTCTGCAAGACGCAGATCTATTTCTTGCTGAGTATGCAAGAAGAACAGGCGCTTCAAATCCTGGAATTAGTCTTTTATAACTGTTTGTTGTTGCATTAGAAAATGCATTAATTGCCTTTGCGTGTTTTAAGATGCCACCAATATAATGCAAAGCTGTTTCAGATAAACCTGCATATTTATCCCCAGAAAATAATGCAGTGTCACCTTTCCAAATCGATTGGTGTACGTGCATACCTGATCCATTGTCACCTTTTACAGGCTTTGGCATAAAGGTTGCAGTCTTACCAAATGAATGTGACACCATATGAACAGCATATTTATAAAGTTGTAAATTATCTGCCTGATCAACAAGAGTTCCAAAGTACATTCCAAGTTCATGTTGACTAGGAGCAACTTCGTGGTGATGCTTTTCTACTTTTATACCCATGTCCTTCATTGCCTTTAAATATTCACTTCTCATATCTTGAGCGCTATCTACTGGTGGAACTGGAAAATAACCTCCCTTAATTCCAGGTCTATGTCCCATGTTACCATTTTCATATTTTTTTCCAGTATTATAAGGACCCTCAGTACTGTCGATTTTAAATCCGGTCTCATTCATATCATTTTTAAATCTTACATCATCAAATACAAAAAATTCAGCCTCAGGTCCAAAATACGCTTTATCTCCAATTCCAGAACTTTTTAAATATGCTTCTGCTTTTTTGGCTGTGCCTCTTGGGTCTCTTTCGTATGGATCTTTTTTAATCGCATCCAAAACATCACAAAATATATTTAAAGTATTATGAGATGTAAAAGGATCGACAACTGTTCTAGATAAATCTGGTTTTAAAATCATATCTGACTCGTTGATTGCTTTCCATCCAGCAATTGACGAACCATCAAAAAAAATTCCTTCATTGAGCATTCCCCCATCAACCATTTTACCATCCATAGTAACATGTTGAAGTTTTCCTCTCGGGTCTGTAAATCTTAAGTCTACGTATTCTATATCTTTATCTTTAATTATTTTTAATACATCGTTTGCGCTCATAAACCTCTCTTGTTAGCCGTGGTAATACCAAAAAATTATGTAATAATAACGCTTATATAATTAATATCACCTATGCAATTAGTGCATATATTGAATATTAGTTATATAAATAAAGCAATCAATTTTTAGTTGTATGGAAAACTTATTAGATAAAGAAACTGTAAAAAGAGTAAAGCAAGAATTGGAAAAATTTAATAAATCTTACAAAGTCCAAATTTTGGATCAATCAGCTAGAACCGCCTTAGATGCATCAAGGGCCTTGTCATGCAAAGTAGGGGCTATAGTTAAAAGTCTCTTAATCAAAACAGACGATACATTCGTATTATGCCTTATTTCTGGGGATAAACGGTGCTCTTTGAACAAAATAAAAAAAATTACCGGTAAAAAAGATGTTTGCATGGCAAATGCTGAGTCTGTAAAAACTCTCACTGGTTTCACTATTGGAGGAGTTTCTCCAATTGGTCTTAATAATAAAATTGAAATTATGATTGATAATCAACTAAGTAGATTTAAGGAAATTTATGCAGCAGCCGGACATCCTAACGCAATTTTCAAAATTGATTTAGAAAATTTAGTGAGAATAACTAGTGGAAAAATTATGGAAATTTCTGAATGAAAACTCCAACATTAACAGATTATACTTTATTAGTTATTTTAGCATTAATTTGGGCCTCAGCTTTTTTTAACATTAAAATATCAACATATTCTTTCGGCCCTGTTACAATTGCATTTTTAAGAGTCTTGCTTGGATCAATACCTGTACTTTTACTTTGCTATTATAAAAAAATTAAAATTGAAGCCTTTTCAAAAGATTGGCCATGGTTTGCTTCAATAGGTTTTATTAATCTGGTTGTGCCTTTTTTTCTAATTGCTTATGGAGTTAAATCTGTTCAAAGTAATCTGGCTGCAATTTTGATGTCAACAACTCCATTAAGCTCAACAATACTAGGTCATTTTTATACTAAAAATGAGAAATTTAATTTAATAAAAACAATTGGAGTTCTTATTGGTTTTTTTGGAATAGTTTATTTATTTTCAGACAATATTGTTATTAATGAAAATAATTTTATTTCAGCATTACTAATATTATTTGGTTCAACTTGTTATGTAATTGGTGGAGTTCTAACATTAAAAATCAGTAAAAAAAGGAACGAAAACGTTACAGGGTCAATTCTTATTTGGGCAACAATTATTCTTTTACCTATAGTAAGTTTTTTAGAACAGCCTTGGAATTTGAGTCCTAGATTAGACTCAACAATATCAGTTATTTATCTAGGCATAATATCAACAGGTGTTGCTTGGTTATTACGATTTAGAATATTAAAACAAAATGGGTTAATATTTCAGTCACAAGTAGCTTATTTAATACCAATTTTTGGTGTTATTTTAAGTTATATTTTTTTGAAAGAGGTTATTACCACAAAAGTACTTATTTCTTTATTAGCGATAATTATTGGAATTTATTTTGTAAAAAAAGGCGATCAAAAAAAGCTTATTTAAGCTTTGATAATGCAGCTATATGTGAGGAATTTGTTTCGCAACAACCACCAAAAATTGTTGCTCCCTTGTCTTTAAGTCTCTTTGAAAAATCGTAAAAAATTTCGCCAGTCACTTCCTTCCTAGAACCCATGATTTCATTTGGATTTTTTCCAATTTCACCGGGTTTAGAATGATTAAATTTATGCACTGGCAAAGGCTCTTGTTCTTTCCATAGGTTGGCTTTTAAACCAAACGGTAAATCAAAAGATTTAAGTTTATCGATATGTTCTTCAATAATTTCTAATGAGACACATGCAGCAATTATCCCAAGCCAATTATGTTTTCTAAATTTTTTTATAACCTCAGATATATTTTCACCTGTCGGAAGCTTTCCATTTTTTTTAAAATGTAATCCTACTAAAACTGGCTTATTGAATTTTTCAATTATATCCAGAGCAATTTCCACCTCCCAGCTACTAGAAAAAACATCTAAATAGAAAAAATCTATGTATGGATTTATTAACTCAGATTGCTCTTTAAAATTTTTTTCAATTATAGTTTTATCTCTATCATCTGGAACATAAGTACCATTTTGCGGAGGTAGGCCACCTGCAATCAAAACATTTTTTTTTGAAATATCTCTAGCTTTTACCGCTAACTCACCAGCTTTTTTGTTAATATATTCAAAAGTATTTTCCACTTTGTTTTGTTCAAGCCTAATCTTTCTTGCGCTAAAGTTATTAGTTACAATTACATCAGCTCCAGCATCAATAAATGATCGATGCGTATCTACAATTAAACCGTGGTTTTCCTCATTTATTAGAGCACTTGCAGACCAAAGCGTTCCTTTTGAAATAAGACCCCTTGCAAGCAACTCTTGCCCCATACCTCCATCAAGAATTTTTATAGTTTTAAAAAAGTCAGTTTTCATTACACCAACAGCATACATTGAAACTTCAATTATAGGTAGAATAAATATTAAATCACATACATCATATAGTAGATTTAAAAAATAATATTAATATTTTCAATCGCAGGTTTTTCTGTGGTTTCACGTGAAATTAATATAGTTATAATTAATGATAAAGCTGTTTCCAATAATATTTATATTACTTTGGTCTTCTGCATTTATAACTACAAAACCTATTATAGATTACAGTGATCCTTTTGCTGCTTTAGCATTCAGATTTTTTTTTGTCTCAATAGGCTTTTTCATATTTTCTATTTTTGCAAACAACACTTTAAAATCCTCAAATAAAAACATTATTCAATCAATTTTAAGCGGAGTTCTTTTTCATGGATTTTATTTGGGAGGGGTTTTTTATTCAATTTCAATTGGAATGCCCACAGGTATCACAGCACTAATTGTAACTTTACAACCAGTTTTAACAAATATTCTAGCAGGACCATTGCTTAATGAAAAAATAACAAAACCTCAATGGATCGGTATGATATTAGGATTTACCGGGGCAAGTCTTGTCCTTGGTTTTGATATTGGTAAAAACTTACCTTTAAATGGTGTTTTGGCGGCTTTTATAAGTCTTTTTGCAATTACATTTTCAACACTTTGGCAAAAAAAATTAAGTAATAATTTACCACTTTCTTCAAGTAATATGTATCAAGCAATAGGAGGGTGTTTATTTCATATTTTAGTTATTATGTTTTTTGCAAAACCTGAAATCTCTTTTACCCCAACTTTTATATTAGCAATGTCGCATCAAATTTTATTAGTGTCTTTTGGTGCTTTCACTATCCTAATGTATTTAATAAAAAATAATTCAGCTAGCAAAACTGTTTCAGTTTTTTTCCTAATACCACCAACTTCAGCGATTATTGCATGGATATTTCTTAATGAAACGCTTGATTTAATAGATATATTTGGTTTTTTTGTTGCAACTATAGGAGTTTACATAGCAACAAGAAAAGAACAAATTTAAATTTATTTTTTAAGTTTAGATGAGAAAATCAAATTTTCAGCATTAAAATTATTTTTATTTTTGCTAATAAAATCTTTCATTAGTTTAATTTTATCTTCCTCAAATTCAGATACTTTTCTTTGGCCTAAATCTACATATAAAGATAAAATCTCAATAGTGGATGCCAAATATTTTTGTTCACTGTGAACCATCTCTAGCTTGTATTGTAATCTTTTTTTATCGTGATCAAAATAAAGTAGATTTACATCAACTTTGTCACCTTCTTTCACTTCCTGGTTATAAGTGATATGAGACTCAACAACCATTGTGCTTTTTTTTGTACTCTTTGCTGATGCTTCACCCATGTTAAATGATGTCATTAATTTTTCTGCGCCATAAATATCAAAAATTAAGACATAGTAAGCCACATTCATGTGATTGTTATAATCTGTCCAATCTTTTAAAATTTTTTGCGAAGTTAAATGGATTGCCATATTTAAAAGAATTATTTTAGCATAAAACTTAGACTTTTTGATATTATAATTTTTCAACTCAAGATTGTAATTATTTTAACTCATTTACAATATATTCAAAAAGCGTTTTAATTTGAATTATAGAAATGGTTAAGAAGGCTAAAAAGAGAAAGAAATCTAAAAAGTCGGTTAAATATAAATTAAAAAAAAAAGCGACAAAAAAAATTTCTAAATCTTTAAAGAAAAAAAGTCTTAAGACCAAATCAAAAAATGTGCGAAACATAAACAACGGAGGAAAAATGAGTGCAGAAGCAATGAAAGTGTCTTCAGTTCTAGATACCTCTCATTTAAAGGTTAAATTTCCATTTAAAGCAAAATATGGAAACTACATAAATGGTAAATTTGTAGAGCCTAAATCTGGTAAGTATTTTGATAATACTTCTCCTATTTCAAATGAGAAAATCTGTTCTGTAGCACGATCAAATGAAAAAGACGTAGATGCAGCACTAGATGCAGCTCACGCAGCTTTCCCTGAATGGGGAAAGACGGACATCACAACAAGATCAAACATCTTGTATAAGATTGCTGATGTTTTAGAAAAAAATCTAAACTTATTAGCTGTAGCTGAATGTTTAGATAATGGTAAACCAATCAGAGAATGTATGGCTGCTGATTTACCTTTGGTGATTGATCACTGGAGATATTTTGCAGGAGTAATTAGAGCTGAAGAAGGCTCTATTGCTGAAATAGCTAATAACCAATACTCATACAATTTTCATGAACCACTTGGAGTAGTTGGTCAGATAGTTCCATGGAATTTCCCATTACTAATGGCAACATGGAAATTAGCTCCAGCTCTTGCTGCAGGTAACTGCTCAGTTTTAAAACCAGCTGAACAAACACCAGCATCAATTATGGTAATGATGGAACTTATTGGAGATTTATTACCTCCAGGAGTTGTTAACATTGTTAGTGGTTTTGGATTAGAAGCTGGTAAACCTTTAGCATCCTCTAAAAGAGTTGCAAAGGTTGCATTTACTGGTGAAACAACTACTGGAAGATTGATTATGCAGTATGCTGCACAAAACATCATTCCAATCACATTAGAATTAGGTGGAAAATCTCCTAATATCTTCTTTGAAGACGTCATGGATAAAGATGATGATTTCTTCGATAAATGTATTGAAGGGTTTGTAATGTTCAATCTAAACCAAGGTGAAGTTTGTACTTGCCCAAGTAGAGCTTTAATTCAAGAGTCGATCTATGATAAATTCATGGAAAGAGCTATTGCCAGAACAAAAGCAGTTGTGCAAGATAATCCTTT
This sequence comes from uncultured Pelagibacteraceae bacterium, assembly GCA_902598425.1. GTDB lineage: Bacteria > Pseudomonadota > Alphaproteobacteria > Pelagibacterales > Pelagibacteraceae > Pelagibacter. The sequence goes on from CACKBK010000007.1 coordinate 9,793, forward strand.
AAAAATGGAAACAATGATTGGAGCCCAAGCGTCAGTAGAGCAAATGGAGAAAATTAAATCTTATCTAGAGCTAGGTAAAAAAGAAGGCGCTAAAGTTCTAACAGGTGGAAGTGTTGCTAAGCTAAATAGTGGTTTGGAAAAAGGGAATTATATCCAACCAACTGTTTTTGAGGCTAAAAACAACATGAGAATATCTCAAGAAGAGATCTTCGGACCAGTTGTATCTGTGATTAAATTTAAAGATGAAGCAGAAGCATTAAAAATTGCTAATGATACTCTTTATGGTTTAGGAGCAGCTGTATGGACAAGGAATGGAAATATAGCTCACAGAATGGGTAGAGCAATACAAGCAGGAATAGTGTGGACTAATTGTTATCATGCTTATCCAGCTCACTCACCATTCGGTGGTTACAAACAATCAGGAGTTGGAAGAGAAACTCACAAAATGATGCTTAATCATTATAGACAGAATAAGAACCTACATGTTTCTTATGCTGAAAAAAAATTAGGCTTCTTTTAATCAATAATATATACTGGCCCATGATTCTATATCATGGGCCGTACTTTAAAAATGAAAGTATCAGCAACAAATTCAGCACTCAATCTGCTATCTGAACTCCAACAAAAATATGGAGATAAACTTATGTTTCATCAATCAGGCGGTTGTTGTGATGGAAGTGCCCCTATGTGTTTTCAAGAAGGAGAATTTCCTCTTGGGGATAATGATATTAAGTTAGGTGAAATAGGAGGGGTTCCTTTTTATATGAATGGTGATCAATATGAAAAATGGAAACATACCGACCTAACAATCGATGCTGTTAAAGGAATTGGTGGAATGTTCTCATTGGATAATGGGACAGGTCGCAGATTTCTGACCAAATCAGAAATCTGCTTAGTCGTTGATAACGACGAAAAAAAATAAATTTTCTTTATTGTCCTGGTGCTTTGTAGCCAATCTTACTTGCTTTAGTTGTAGCTTTTGTAAAATCTATTGCCTCTAATATTGACAAGTTTTTTACAGCTCCTGATGCTTCAACAACTAATTTAATTGCTGCGAAATCATCAAAACTTGGTACTTCAACAACAACTATAAAATCGTATGAACCTCTTACTATGTCCATCATATGACAAGTTCCACTCATCGCTTTTACAAGCTGTTCCACAACTGCTTTTCTATCACTAGTAGGATCTTTTAAAAAACCTTGAAAAGCTTTTTCAGTGTAGTTTCCCATTATATATGCTTTCATATAACACTCCTTTTTTTTGATAGTATAATATCCCCGAATGCCTTGTAGATATGATTTATTTGCACACTAGACACTTTAAAAGGTCATGCTAGATTAAAATATGTACGAAAAATATGGACAATTTACAGATGGTAAATGGCATAAGTCCTCAATTGGCGAAACGTACGAAGTAATTAATCCGGCAAATGAAGAAGTGCTTGGTCAAGCATCTAAAGCTTCTCCGGAAGATGTAAATAAAGCATTATTGTCAGCACAAAAAGGTTTAGAGGTTTGGAAAAAAACACCTCCTTGGCAACGTGCATATGTTTTAAGAAGAATTGCAGATAAGATGAGAGAAAAGCAAGATATACTTGCTAAATGGATGACGCTTGAAGTTGGAAAACCTTTTGCAGAGGCAAAAGGTGAAGTTAACGGGGCTGCGGATATATATGAATGGAATGCTGAAGAGACAAAAAGAATTTACGGCCAAACAGTTGAGAGTAGATTTGAAGATACTAGAGTTCACGTTTATTATCAGCCAGTCGGAGTAGTTGCAGCGTTGGTTCCATGGAACTTTCCCTTAGTTCTATCTGCAAGAAAAATTTCTACAGCGTTAGCTGCAGGATGTTCAGTAATCGTTAAACCAGATGTAATAACGCCAGGTGTTGTAATGGAACAAGTTGAAATTTGTAGAGAATGTGGTGTCCCTCCTGGAGTTGTTAATTTATTATCCGGGGATCCCCCAAGTATTGCCCAACAGCTAATTGCATCCGATATAGTTAAAAAAATATCAATAACTGGATCTTCAAGAGTAGGAAAATTAATTCTCAAACAAGCAGCCGATAAAGTTCAAAGAGTAACAATGGAACTAAGCGGTCATTCACCTTTTATAGTCTTTGACGATGCCGATATTAAAAAAGCGACCGATATGGCAATTGCTGCGAAATTTAGAAACAATGGACAAGTTTGTATTTCACCGAACAGATTTTATATACAAGAAAGTAAGAAAGATGAATTTGTAAATCTTTTTATTGAAAAAACAAAAAAATTAAAAATTGGAGATGGAATGGATCCTGATGTTCAACTAGGTCCACTAACTACTAAAAAAAGATTAAATGAAATTGAGGAATTGGTTGAGACCACAAAGAAAGAGGGTGCAAAAGTACTTTTAGGGGGAAAGAGACCTCAAGGTTTTAACAAAGGTTATTTTTACGAACCAACAGTGTTTGATAATGTTAAAGATGATTTTACAATAATGAAGGTAGAACCTTTTGGACCATTAGTTCCAATGTTATCTTTCAAATCTTTTGATGAAGTAATTGAGAGGGCAAATAATCATGACCTTGGATTATCAAGTTATATTTGCACAAACTCCATGGAAAAAGCGCACAGAGCCTCTGAATTAATGGAGACAGGAACTGTTGCTGTTAACACTCCTTTAGTTGCAATTGCTGAAGCACCCTTTGGAGGTATTAAGCAAGCTGGATATGGAAGAGAAGGTGGTTCAATGGCAATAAAAGATTATTTAAATGTTAAATATACTCACCTTGGATTAAAAGGTTAGTAATAAATGTTAAAAAGAGATCTCTACTACGAAAGAATCCCTACAAAATCACTTAGAGACGATGTTCGATATCTTGGAAATATACTTGGAAGAGTAATTAAAAAACAAGAGGGAGAAAACTTTTTTAATTTGGTTGAAAAAATTAGATTACTTTCTAAAGCAAATAAAAAGAATAAAAACGATAAGCTTAGATTTAAAAAAATAATTTACGAAATCCAAAAATTAAGTCCAAAAAATATATTTAAACTCTCAAGAGCATTTAATCATTTCATGAACTTTATAAATTTGAGTGAAACAATTGATGCATCAAGAAAACTTGATGAATTTGAAAATTCAGAATCCAAGAAAAAATATGACAATATTTTTATAGAGGAAATTTTTGAGGGCCTATTTAGAAATAAAAAAATACCACCAAACAAAATCTACAATATTGCAAAAAATCTTAATATAGGAATAGTACTAACCGCACATCCAACAGAAGTTAAAAGACGAACTTTAATTCAAAAATACCATAAAATTATTGAAATAATGGAACAAAGAGAATTAATTAAAAAATTTCCTTCAAAAACTAAAATTTTAGAAAAAAAACTCTATGATGAATTTACAATAATTTGGAATACTGACGATTTAAAAAGATTTAAACCAACACCATCTGAGGAAGCTAGATGGGGATTAGCAGTAATTGAAGATAGTCTTTGGGAAACAATTCCAAAAGTTTATAGAAGATTAAATGCAATTTTCTTGAAACATATGGGAAAAAATCTTCCAAAAAATTTTAATCCAATTGAATTTGGCTCATGGATGGGAGGTGATAGGGATGGAAATCCAAATGTTACATCTATTGTTACCAAAGAGGTAATTCTATTATCAAGATGGGAAGCAGCTAAATTATATGAAAAGGAGCTAACTAAACTTATTCGAGGACTATCAATGGATAAATGTTCAAATAAAATTAAAAAACAGACAGGAAAAACATTTGAACCTTACAGAGTATTTTTAAGACCCTTAAGAGATAAGATGAGAGTTACACATAGATCCATAGAGCAATATTTAGTTAATAAAAAACCATTAAATAATAAAAATTTACTATCCTCTAAAGAGGAAATACTTAAACCTTTAAGAGTAGTAAGGGAGTCACTAGAGCAAAACCAAAGTGAAAACATTGCAAGTGGAGAACTTTTAGATTTAATGAGGAGAGCAAAATGCTTTGGTATAAATTTAGCAAAATTAGATATTAGACAAGAGTCTTCAAGACATTCACAATTAATAGCAGAGTATGTTAAAAAAAAATTCAATCAAAATTACAGTCATTGGGATGAAAATAAGAAAATCAATTTTTTATCTAAAAACATTAAAAGTAAAAAAAACAATATTAATAATTTCATATTTAAAAACAGAGAAAATAAAGAGGTATGGTCAACTTTTAAAGCCATAGCTTCAGAACCTTCAGAATGTTTAGGTGCTTATGTAATTTCAATGACTTCATCTGCATCAGATATTTTAACAGTGTCATTTCTTCAAAAAGAAGCAAAAATAAAAAATAAATTAAGAGTTGTTCCATTATTTGAGACTTTAGATGATTTAATTAATGCTAAACCAATAATGGAAAAATTGTTTTCATTAGGATGGTATAGAAAGTTAATTAATTACAAACAAGAGATTATGATAGGCTATTCAGATTCTAGTAAAGATGCTGGCAAGCTATCAGCAAGTTGGCATCAATATAAGCTTCAAGAAGAAATTTTAAAACTTACCAAAAAATATAAAATTGACGTTACTTTCTTTCATGGACGAGGTGGATCTGCTGGTAGAGGAGGGGGACCAATAAGATCAACATTAAGATCTCAACCTCCTGGATCTGTAAATGGAAAAATTAGAATTACAGATCAAGGTGAAATGATACAACAAAAATATGGTTATGAACCATTAGCAAAATATAATCTATGTAGTTATATTGGGACTGTGATGCAAGCTACATTAAAACCACCCCCGGCACCAAAAGAGAAATGGAGGAGTTTAATAGAGGCTATGACAAAAATTTCAACCAAATCATATAGAAAAAATATAAATTATAGCTCAGACTTTATAAGATATTTTAGAACTGTTACACCCCATGTTGCTCTTGGAAAATTATCAATAGGATCAAGACCTTCAAAAAGAAAAAATGTCGATAACATACAAAGTTTAAGAGCGATACCCTGGGTGTTTGCATGGACTCAGATAAGATTATTTTTACCTGCCTGGCTTGGAACAGGCGAAGCTTTAAAATTTTCCTCAATTAAAAAAAATTTAAAAACGCTAATCGATATGGAAAAAAATTGGCCTTTTTTCAATTCAACAATGGATATTTTAGATATGGTTATCTCAAAAGTAGACCCAGATATTTCAGAAGTATATGAAAATAATATGGCAGATCACAGTTTAAGAAAAGTTGGCGATAAACTTAGAAATGAATTTAATACAATAAAAAGATTGAACAAAAACATCACACCTAAAGTAATTATTGGACAAAGGAAAAAATTTAGGGGAAATATAATTGTTAGAGATATTTATTCAGAAGTACTTAATATTTTACAAGCAACAGTTATGAAAAAACTTTCAAAAAGAAAAATTAACAAAAATCATAAAAAATATCTAAATGATGCAATGATGACTTCAATTGCAGGTATATCAGCAGCAATGAAAAATACTGGATAAATGATTGAATTATTCATTGCATTTGGTGCTGGCCTTTTAAGTTTTTTATCACCTTGTGTATTACCATTGATACCTGGATATATATCCTACATCTCTGGTAGCTCATTGAATGAGTTAGTCGAAAAAAAAAATATTAACCTAATTCCAATAATTTTATTCACCATCGGTTTTTCTGTTGTTTTCATTATTTTTGGTGCTGCAGCAACTTATCTTGGAAAGTTGTTACTTAGTAATTCTAACGAACTAAGAATTTTTGCAGGAGTAATAATAATAATTTTTTCACTTCAAATATTAGGTGTAATAAACATAAGTTTTTTAAATTACGAAAAAAGAATACATTCAGAAAAAAATATTGGAATTTTTGGTCCAGTGTTGGTTGGCTTTGCTTTTGGTTTTGGATGGACACCATGCATAGGCCCTATTTTGGGCTCAATACTTGCTTTAGCATCAACAGAGGAAAATATTAATAGAGGGATAATATTATTATTTTCTTATTCAATGGGTCTTGCAATACCCTTCATATTATCGGGCTACTTATTACAAAAGTTTTTGGTGGTTTCAAAAAATATTAAAACAAAAATGAATATAATAGTAAAAACAGGTGGTATCTTATTATTATTAACAGGGTTACTTATTTTAACAAATCAGTTACAAGCTTTAGGTTTTTACTTATTAAGATATATGCCTTTTTTACAAAATTTAGGATAGTTTATGAAAATTTATCAAATCGACTCTAGCGCTAGAAAAGAAGGCTCTACATCAAGACAACTATCAAAAAAACTTCTTAATAAAATTAAAAAACCTGGTGATGAAATAATTTATAGAGACTTAGATGATGAAATGCTTTTTATTTCTAAATTAACCGAGTCAGGTATGAAGATACCTTTAGAAAAACAAACTGAAGATCATAAAAAAATGTTTGAATTATCTGATAAATTGGTTTTAGAACTCAAAGAAAGCGACATAATTATAATCTCAGCACCAATTTATAATTTTGGTCCACCAGCAACTTTAAAAGCATGGTCTGATCTTGCAGCACGTGTTGATACTACATTTAAGTATACGCCAGATGGAAAAAGAATTGGATTACTAAAAAATAAAAAAGCTTATTTAGTAATTACTTCAGGAGGAACCAAAATTGGAAGTAAGGAAGATTTTTTAACACCTTGGTTAACTTTAATGTTAAATTTTTTTGGAATTACGGATATTAAAATTATCTCTGCTGATCAAATGTCAATAGATTATGAAAAATCTATTGCAAAAGCAGAAAAGGAAATTGAAAATTTATAAATTATATTTTCTTTTAAGATGACGAAGTTTTCCTTCAGTGCTATCAAATTCAATATAACAACCTTGTAAAAATCTATTACCCTCATTTACATCAAATTCTGTTCTTCCGTGCAGTAATCTGTGGTTATCCATCATTAATAAATCACCAGGCTGTAACTTAAATTCAATTCTATACTTTTTAGAGTTATATAAATCTGAAATTTTTTTCCTAGCTTTATAATAAAGATCTAGATCTTTTTTTTCTAAAATTGGTACATAATCAAGTCTTGGACTAAATCTAACTTGCTTAAATTGATTGTCCTCATCTAATTTTATAAGTTCAGACCAATCTTCTAAAACAACATCTTTATCAATAAATTTAAAACGAACTTTTACTTTAGTTAAAATATCATAAAATTCAGGATTATCTTTTTTAAGAGTCTCGGTAACAGTAAAACCATCAACTAAAGTTGAAAAACCACCTTTAACTTCATTTGTAATGCAATGTAAGATTTGAATACATGGAACAGGATTTCTATAAGGGTTATCAGTATGAGGCGCTAATGGCAAAGATGTATATGCGAGATCATTAGGATTTGGTTTTGATTTTACATTAAAGTGTTCACCAAAATTAGTTCTTCTTACACTTCCAATTGAATTTGCAAATTTAACTAAATAGTTATCTTCGGTTGGGACTTTTTTAATTATTACAAATCCATATTTATAAAAAGAAACTAAAATATTATACATTTCTTGAGACTCAAATAAGTCATCTTTGAATTCAAAATTTTTAATTGATTTGAGACTAGAGTCCCATTTTATCTTTTCAATAGAATGAACATCAATATCTTTTTTTGAAAATTCTTGAGCAATTAAATTAATATCAAGTTTTGAATTTACTCCATCATTAAAGTTAATTTCTAAAATTTGATCTTTAATTTGTGCTTCTTTAATTTGAACCTCTACATCTAAAGAAGTTGGATCAAAAAGCCTTTGTTGAGTTCCCTTATCTAAATGCTTTTCCCCATTTGCTCTTTCTCGAAGCCAAAATGGATGAATTTCCTCACTTGAAGTTCCGTTTTTATAAAAAACTTTATTATTACTTAATTCAATTTTCATAAGGTTTCTTAAGAATTATTTATAAATTTACATTAATCAAGATAAATAGTATGTCGTCTGCATGGAAAAACTGAATGCAAAAAAATTAAGATATTTCGCTAATTTTCTTAACAGTCTTGCTAGAGATCTTACTAATTTTTATTACAAAAAATTAGATAAACCTTTCAAGGTTATTAACAAACTAAAAGGCAAGGGTTATGATCCAGTCACAAGTTCAGATAAAGCATTTGAAAAATTTATTCGATCAAAAATTAAAAAAAAATTTCCAAGTCATGAAATTATTGGCGAGGAATATGGTTATAAAAAAACAAAGAGTGATTTTACATGGATTATAGATCCAATTGATGGTACAAGATCATATGTCATTGGAAACCCAACTTGGAGTAATTTAATTTCACTAAACTATAAAGGAAGTCCAATTTTAGGACTTGCAAACTTTCCAAAATTAAAAAAGTATTACTACAATATATCGGATAAAGTAGCTTACGTTGTTGATAATAAAAAAAAAACAAGATTAAAAGTAAATAAAAATGCAAAAGTAAAAGATATGAAAGTATCGGGCGCCTTTCATGGATGGTTGTCAATTAATCGACAAAAAAAAATACCAAAAGTTTTAAAACTGATGCAGTTTCCGTGTGCTGATGCTTTAAGTTACGCTCATTTTTGCGAAGGCAGAATTGATGTTGTGATTCAATGCATGAATAAAATTTGGGATATTCATCCACTTATTCCAATAATAAAAGCATCAGGTGGAATTGCCTCAACATGGCGCAACGAAAATGCAACAAAAGCTGGCAATGTTTTAATTTCAGCCAATAAAAACATACATATTAAAATGTTGAGCCTTCTAAAACCTGCTTTAAAATAGAATTTATTTAATTATGAAAAAAGCTGCCGTAATAATAGTTTGTTATTTAATCTCGATTTTTATTTCAAACTTCGTAGCAGCTCGAGAACTAAATGTTAGATGGTTTGATGGTATAATTCCTGGTGGTAACAAGGCACATAACACTTTAACTTGTTTATCAAGCCAAACCGAGAGAGCCCTTGAATTCGATAGAACTGAAGACCCGACTGATGTTGTATGGAGTGATGATGGCTTAACAGTTTTTACAACTAATTCATCTCGTGGTTTCTTAGAAGACCATTCTGTTCAGATGAATAAAGTAGCTGTACCCTTTAAAGTAACATCAGATCTAATGGTTAGTCAAGGTGCAGATGTAACGTGTGATGCTATTGATGCAATGGATGTTAACGAAGGGTCAGGCGAGGTGTTAGCTGATATTACAGAAAACATAGTAATAAAAGATGATGGAAAAGTATTTTATATTTTAGATTTTATTGGCGGATTAGGAAAATTTAATGCTACAACAGCTTTTAATCTTGATGGACTGACATTTGAAGCCCTACTTGATTTTGATAATGATATAGACAGTATAGCATTTAATAAGGAAGCAACAAAAGTTTTTACACTGAGTTCAACCACTGACACTCCAACTTTAACTACTTTTGAATTACCCGCGGCTCATGATATAAGTTCAGCAACTCAAATTCACCAAGTGGATCTAAGCACTTTAGGTATAGATGTAGACAGCCCAACTGGTAATACTGCAGAAGACATAGAATTTAGTGATGATGGTTTTTCAATGTTTGTATTAATTTTTAATAATGGATCAAGAGCTCATAGTTATATTTATCAGTTTCGATTAGAAGAAAGTTTTGATGTTTCCACCGCAAAAAAAGTTGGAAGATGGAATGTAAAAGGTTTTGGTAATTTACATCCTTCGAATGTTAGAGGTATAGGTATGCCTCAAGGTTTTAGTTTTTCTTCTGACGGCATGCATCTATTTATCGTACAAATTCAGACTGGTCAGGGGGTAGATCAAATAAATCGTTTTGATTTAGAATGTCCTTATGGAGTAGTAGAGTGTACATCTGCAACAACCTCTGTTGTAAGTACAACAGTAGAGATGGCAAAACAAAATATTAGTGTAAACATATCAACTATTTTCAGACGGTTTGAATGGATTAAAAGAAACAGAGATGAAGAAAATTTAAGTGCACATAATATAAACATTGACTATCAAAACCCACTGGTAGATGCTTTAGCAAATAAATTTGAGCCTACTACAAGAAAAAATATTGCTTCACTTATAAGTAATATCAATAATGAAGAGAAACAATCTAAATGGTCCTCTTGGAGTATTGGAGACATATACGTCGGTAAATTTGGTCAAGATGAAAATGCAAGACCAAAGCACATAAGCGCAAGAGGACTAACAGTCGGGGCAGATCGAAAATATGGTGATAATAAATTTTTTGGTTTAGCTTTAAGATACGGGGATAGTAGTAGTGATATCAAAAAAATAAAACAAGATGTGAGCATGGAATCACTTACTTTAAATTTATATGGAATTGCACCCACTGACGAAGATACATATGCAAATATAGTGTTTGGAATCAGTTTTTTAAATATTGACCATATTTATCAATCTAAATTGTCCGGTGAAAGAAATGGAAAACAAGCTTTTACGTCAATAAATTTTAGAACAAAAAATAGATTTGGTAAATTTAATACAACACCTTCTTTAAAGTTTGATCTTGGAGTGACTCAATTGTCAGAAATGACAGATTTAATTAGGAACACAAATGATCCTTTAATAAAAAATATTACTTATAAAAAAGATACTTTTCAAAGTGGAGAGCTTGCAGCTGGTTTTTTATTTGAAATGGATAAATATATAACTGAGGCGGGCTCTTTACAAACAATGGGTGGATTAGAACTGCTTTACGATTTATCGCCTGATAATAGTTACAAATATATCTATGAAGGTCAAACACATGTAAGTGAAGAAGTAATTAGAAAACATACAAATAAAAATTTGAAATATAATATTGGTTTTGAAATGATATATTTAAATGGCTTCACTTTTTCATCAAATTTTGAAAAAATTATGAGTATTAAAAAAAATGGTAAATCGAAAAGTGATCGAGATACATTTATTTTTAAAATAAGTAGATCCAAAGAGGAAGATGATGAATTTGCATTTAATTACAACCCTTTAAATAATCATCAATCAACTTTAAGTTACCAGAAAAATATAAATGGTTTTAATTATTCAATTAATCATAATCAAATTTTTGATAATTCGTTAGAGCACGATACAAATTTAGAAGTTTCAAGTAAGTTTTAATTTATTTTTTGCGGCCTTTTTTCATAAAAAAATAGTTTTCTAGCTTTTAAGATTGGATTATATATTCAATTTTAAAGTAACCTTATGAAAAAAATTTTTTTGTTATTTATTTTTTTTATTTTTAGCTCTAACTCGGTATTTGCTGAGGCATTAACCGTAACACACGCTGGTTCCATAAATCCAGGTGGTAATGGTGATTTTAAAAGTGGAGTAGACCCCAGTTGTACAGCAACAATTAGTGGTGTCGAGTTAGACCAAGATAGTACTCATGAGCCTAATAAGGTATTGTTTAGTTCTGATGGTAAACAATTATTTATAGCAAATAGAGCCACAGGTACTCACTCAGCTACTGGTGTGAGTGATAGTCCATTAAGAATGAACAGACTTAATACACCCTTTGATATAACAACAGATAGAGTTAAGACGGATTTAACCTCGGGCTGCGGTGATCTTGATGGAGCTAATCCTAATGATATTTCAGGTGGAGATTTTGGAAGTGATCAGCTTGACAATATGCACATAGCAAATGATGGTAGAACATTTTTCTTTGTGAGCACTGTAGGAGTAATTGGTAAATTTAATTTAAGCACTCCATATGATATTGGCACAATGACATATGAAAAATCATTTAGTAGTGGAATTACTAATATTGATAGTATGCATTTAAGTAAAGATGGAACAAAACTTTTTTTATTGCAGAACAGTGGAAATGTTCCAATTATCTATACCCATACCTTACCAGCACCATTTGATATTTCTTCAACAACCATAACTCATCAAGTGGATTTAGTTGATAAGGGAATAATTTTAACTTCTGGGTCTGCAGACATGGGAGTAGATGTTGAATTTACTCCAGAGGGGAACGCAATGTTTATTGTGATTAACAACAATCATTCAAAACAAAGTGCAGCAAGACATGGTATTCAAGGTAACCAAAACTATATTTATCAGTTTAGATTAGATACAAATTTTGATGTATCTACTGCAGAAAAAGTTGGACGATTTAGCATAGATTTTGATGAAGTTAGAACTGACGGTGAAAGCGAGTGGGGTATAGAAGGATCTCCAAGAGGAATAAGTTTTTCTGCTGATGGAATGAGATTATTCGTAACAGATATTGCTGACCAAACCCCCGGTGAAATGCGAATACACCAATTCGATTTAGAATGTCCATATGGAATAATTGAATGTGTAACGGACCCAGCTTCTTTAGTTGGTTCAACAGTACAGCTTTCAAAACAAAATATAAATTTAAATGTATCAACAATTTTTAAAAGATTTGAGTGGGTTAAACGAAACCGAGATAGTGAAAATTTAAATAGTTTTAACATCAATGTAAAAACTTTTAATCCTGTCTTAACATCTCTAAAAAGCAAATTAAAAGAATCTAAATATATCCGTCAGGTTTCAATTACAAATAAGAAGAAAAGTAATAAAAAATCTACTTGGTCTTATTGGAGCCATGGGGATATTTCGATTGGAAGGTATGAAGACACTCCAATCGAAAAACCAAAAAAAATAACAACATCAGGTATAACCTTTGGAGCAGATAAAAAATTTGCAGAAGATAAATTTTTTGGTTTAGCTATTAGGTATGCAGAAAATCACTCGAGTACAAATTCAATTGATGAAATAGATATGGAGTCTTTAACATTAAATTTATATGGAATTGCACCAGGCGATGAGCAACGATATATAAATGCAGTAGTTGGGTTAAGTCTTTTAAGATTTGATCATAAACACTCAGGTCAAATAACAGGCGAAAGAAATGGAAAACAATTATTTACGGCAATAAACTTTAGAAGCAGAGATACTTTTGGAGACTTTAATATTACTCCATCCGGTAGATTAACTTATGGTCTAACGCATTTAAGTGATTTTACTAATTATATATCTACTGTTAGACGTTCAACCGATGTTTTATATGAGGAGGATGTTTTTGAAAATGCAGAAATTGCTGCAGGTTTTTTATTTGATTTGAAAGAATATAATTTTGATAGAGGTAAAGTTAATATCAATGGTGGTTTAGAAGCAGTATATGATCTTACACCGGATGTTAAATTAGAGCACTCGAGCCAAGGAAGTTCTAATGTAACTACTTTAGAAATTGATAATTATTCTGAAAAAAATATTAGATCAAATCTAGGATTTGAAACTGTATATTTAAATGGATTTACTTTCTCTTTAAACTATGAACGATTTCAACATCTTGATAGTCATAGATTTTCTCATATCGATAGTCTTTTAATAAAATTAGGTCATAGGAAGGAAGAAGACTCTGAGTTTGCTTTTAACTTTGATCCATTAATAAATAATTTAGTGAAATTAAGTTATGTTAAAGATTTACATGGTTTTGATATCAAATTAAATTCATCATATAACTTTGATAGTCCAATTCCTGAGTATGGAACAGACATAGAAGTTTCAACTAGTTTTTAATAAAAACTGGACTAAATCAAAAATAATTGATCTTTAAAAACAGACTATATTAATATTTTGTATTCAAAATTTAAGAGTGATATTCTTAAAATTTAATAGGAGGGATTATGTCAGTATTCAAATTAATTAATGAGAGAAACGCTAAGGGAAAAATCAAAAAAGTTTTTGATGATATAAAACGAACAAGAAATATAAAAAAAATTCCAAATTTTTGGAGAGCAATAGCTAATAATCCTGATACTTTAGAGAGAACTTGGAATAATTTAAAACAAATAATGAAAAAAGGGGCTCTTGATCCTGTAACAAAAGAGCTAATATATGTTGCAGTTTCAATAACAAACAGTTGTGAATATTGTATAAGATCTCATACTGCGGCAGCTAAAAAAAAAGGAGCATCAGATCAAATGATTAAAGAAATGATCGATGTTGTTGGTATTGCTAATCAAAACAACAAACTAGTTGAGTCTTATCAAGTTGAAGTAGATAAAATTTATAAATAAAATAGTTTTATGAGTGGATATATATATTTAGCTTTCGCAATTATATTTGGTATTGCAGCAAACGGTTTTTTAAAAACTACTGATGGATTTTCAAACTTATATCCAACAATATTTTGTGTCTCTTCAATAGTAATTTGCTTGTTTTTATTATCTAAAGCTATGACAACGATTCCGGTTGGTTTTACGTATGCTACTTATGGAGGATTAACCATTACAGCTGTCACTTTATTTGGGGTTGTTAAATATAATCAATTACCAAATATTTATGGAACAATTGGAATAATATTAATAATTATTGGTGTTATTTTAGTTAATTATCTAGGTAGGACGAATTCTTAAATTTTAAGTACGACAAAAATGTACAATATTCATTATTGAAATAAATTTTCTTAATATTATTAAAGTAGTTATGAATATTTGTTATAGTACATTAGCTTTACTTGGAGTTATGTTAGCTTTGTTTTTTATTTTTAAAAAACCTTCTAAAAGTGAACTAAAAAAGTTTAAAAGTAAAAATCAAGATAAAGTTAATTGGTCAAGAATGGGCTTTTAAAAGTTTAAGAAGTTTTTCCAATTAAGTTTACAATCAAAACACCCGATATAATTAAAACCATTCCAAGAATTGTATAAAGATCAGGCATCTGGTTAAATTTAACCACTCCAACGATAATAGTTGCTATTATACAAAGACCAGCAAAAGAAGCATAAGTCACGCCAACTGGAATAGATTTCATTACTAAAGACAAAGTATACATACATGCAACAATTGTTACTGCAGTTAATAATGTTGGAATTAACAATGTAAATCCTTGAGCACTTTTTGCAAAACCATTAGCAGCAGTACCAAGTGCAACGGCAATTAAAAGAATTAAATACGCAGTTAAATTACTCATATTAAAACTATAGTTGAAATAATTTAAAATAGAAATAGATAACCCAAAGAATACAACACAATAAAGTCGTAAAAATTATAACAATTCCAGTAGCTGTATCATTATTATATTTTTTGTTTACTTTTTTTCGCCATGCACTTGGATATAGCGGAAGAGTAAAAGCATAAATAATAAGAAAAATATCAAATGCAGTTATGATAATCGCAGAAAAAAACAAATGATCCATTTACTCCATAATTGTTTTTCCAATGATGCCAGTTTGGAAGTGACTGGAATATTATAAGTTAACTCAAATACTCTCTTTTTGTATTAATATATTTAATTGCTCAATCATCCGCAATGTAGATTGTGATGATGGATAAATTTTATGAGCTTCAATGTAACTATCAATTGCTTTTTGATAATTTTGTAATGCGGTTTGTACAAGGCCTTGGCCTGAAAGGGCACCAAAGTGTCTTTTCTCAAGACTTAGGACCATATCAATATCATTTTGTGATAATTCAAAATTTCCCATCATGTAAAGAACTGTTGCCCTTTTATTCCAACCCTCTGCCCAATTAGGATCTAATTCGATTACTTTTGAAAAAACATTATGAGCACTGGTAAGTTGATTTTGCATCATATAATCAGAACCTTTTGCTAAAAGATCAGTCAAAGTTTTCTCAGATGGATGTGTGGTCCACAATTTCCAAATCTTATCTTCAACCTCTCTTGCATCAGCAGGATCCTCAATACTTTTTAATTGGGTAAACAATTTATTTAGTTCTAATACGTGGTCCTCATTAGCATTGGCAGGACTTAAAAAAGTACAAAACAGAAAAACGACAAATAACTTTCTTATCATTTTATATTTACTTTGGTAACTTAGTTGCCCCAGTTTCTTGGTATACAACTTTACCATCCTTAAATTTATAATAAGACATAACCGCTTCTTTATTACCATCTTTGAAAGTTACATATGCGTGTTCAAATCCAACTTCATCATTTTCAAAAAGAACTCTCACTTTTTCTTTTTGAATATCTTTCATACCAAGCCATTTAATAACATCTGATTTTCCCAGTTTTTTACCAGATGCATGCATTAAAAATTGATAATCATCATGTATTAATTGATCAGCTGCAGAAGTATCTCCATCATTTATTATTTTTGACATTTTTTCTATTATAGACATATTTTTTCCTTTATATTCCTTTTACTATTATTAAATTTCCCTCAGCATTATCTAAACGCATTTGTTTGATAGGTTTATATTCATCCGAGGTGTACCATTTCAAAGCTATTTCATAGCTTGGAAATTCTATTATTACGTTTCTTGAAAAATCCCATTTACCCTCTTTAATTTGAAAATCTCCAGCTCTCACTAAATATTTACCACCAAAGTTCTTTATTGTTTGTGGGACCTTCTCAGCATATGCTCTGAAACCTTCTTTATGTTTCACATTAATCTGGGCAATAACATATGCAGGCATTGCTTTCTATTTTAACCTTTACCTTCTATTATGATTTATGATCTCATTTTATTGAAATCCATGATTTGATCAATCACCTGATGTTTATGTGGCTCATAAAAATCATTCATTGGTCCTAGTTGCTCATTAATTGCTTCTTCACTCTCAGCTTTCCAGTGACAAAACATAATTAAATCGTCCCCAGGAGAAACAAATGATGATTGACAAACCGCTTTTGGACCAGTTGTAGATTTAACAATATCTTCAGGCTTCATTGATGCCATAGTTTCTTGCATTTTTTTTTTCATCTCTACTGATTTAAACTTATGCGTTGTTAAGTAATCTTTCATATTTTTCCTCTCGTTTCATTTTTATTTTTTCATAGCATTAAACATGCTTAAAGTATCATCAAAAGTCATCATAACTTTAGTTTTTCCTTCATCAGTTGATTCAAAATAATGACCAAACATAGTATCCATGTTGTCAGCAGTTGCATGTACTCTCACAAATACTTTATTTCCTTCACTGATCATATCTAAAATTTTTAAATGAAAATTTGGCCATATCGCTGGAATTTTTGACATTGCAGCCATCATTGCTTGTTTACCTTTATGCACCCCCGATAATGGATGAACACCTTCTTTGCCTGGAAATGTCCAAACAATATTGTCATCAATCATTTCATTAAAAAAAGTTTCCATATCTCCTTTACCAAAAAGCTCGTAAGCTTTTCTCGTTCGTTCTTTTACGTCCATTTTTTCTCCTTTGTTAATATAATGTTTGAGCTACTTTCTTTACTCTATCTTCACCATTTGGAATGGTACTTTCTAAAAACTTATGACAACCTTCAGTTAATTGCTCATCATATTTAGATCCATAATATTTATCTACAGCTTTGTTAACACCGTCATCCCACGTCTTTTCTTTTATTCCAATTTCTAGCGCATATTCTTTCCAAACCTTAACTGATGCCATTGATTTTTCTTTCATCCCATATTCAAAACTCTCACCTGAGGGTAAAAAATAATTTGCCATATAAATTCCAACACAATCCCAAGCTTTGTCTTTATTTTCTTTACTCAAAGTTTCAGCATTCGCTGAACTCGTAAAAATAAAGAATGTTAAAAATATAAATACTTTTTTCATGTTTATCTCTCCTAATGATAAGATTAAAATGTAAATTATTTATTATAAAGTGTGAAAACTGACGCTGTGATATGTTAAAATTGCAAAGCTTTAATTGATAGAATTATTATAAGTTTCGGAATCTTAAATTATTTCTATTTAATTCACTAATTTTCGTACAACCCATAAGCTTCATATCTCTCTCTAATTCAGTTTTATATTGACCCAAAGCTCTTTCAACTCCTGCTTGACCCGCAGCTGCTAGTGCATAAAGATATAATCTTCCACCTGCACATGCTTTTGCACCAATCGATAAAGCTTTAAGCATATGTGTTCCTCTTTGAAATCCGCCTTCACAAATAACATCAATCTTATCACCAACTGCATCTACTATTTCTGCTAACTGATCAAAAGGTGATCTTGATCCATCAAGTTGTCTTCCACCATGGTTTGAAACCATTATTCCTGTACATCCAATATCGACTGCTTTTTTTGCATCCTCGACACTCATAATTCCTTTAAGTGCGAAATGACCGCCCCACTTAGAGCATAATTTTTCAGCATCATTCCAATTCATAGACTGATCTAACATTGTTGAAAAATAATTTCCAATCGAGGAATTTGTGCTTGTTCCTTCTTTCACAAAATCTTGAAGATGAGGTAATTCAAATTTTCCTTTTGTTAAATAATTTATTCCCCACATAGGTCTTGTCGCAAAACTATATAAACTCGACAAAGTTAGTTTAGGCGGCGAAGTAAATCCTGTTCTTAAGTCTCTTTCACGATTTCCACCTGTTATCGTATCAACCGTTAAGGCCATAACATCAAAATTTGCTGCTTTTGCTCTTTCTAAACAAGAGTCATTCAGACCTCTATCTTTATGAAAATAAAATTGAAACATTTTTGGAGTATCAATCATTGATGATATTTCCTCGACACTTACTGTTGCTAAAGCTGAAACACCAAACATTGTATTAAATTTTTGAGCTGCTTTACCAACTGCTCTTTCACCATCATAATGAAACAATCTTTGTAAAGCTGTAGGAGAACAATAAAATGGTAAATCTAATTTTTTACCGAATATTGTTGTTGAAAGGTCTATGTTTTCTACACCTCTTAAAACATTTGGTACTAAATCTACATCATCAAATGCACTTGTATTTCTTTTATATGTAATTTCATCATCTGCAGCACCATCAATGTAATGAAATATTGGAGAAGGTAATTTCTTTTCAGCAAGTTTTCTAAAATCTGCAAAGTTATGACAATCTTTTAATCTCATATCACTTTAATATATCAATTATATCCAATTTGGATACGGTAAACCTTTTTCTTGAAGGAATTTTTTATTGAATAATTTACTGTTATATTTATCACTCTTGTCGCAGAGTATCGTTACGATTGTTTTTCCTGGTCCTAATTCTTTTCCTAATCTTATAGCACCTGCAATATTTACACCGCAACTAGTCCCTAAACTTAATCCTTCATTTTGAATAAGATCAAACAAAACTGGTAAAGATTCATTATCACTGATAGAAAATGCACCATCGATCTTTGCTTCTGCGAAATTAGCAGTCACTCTACTTGAACCAATCCCCTCAGTAATAGAATTGCCCTCACTTTTTAACTCACCATTATTTATGTAATTACAAAGCGATGAACCTGCTGGATCAGAAAGATAAATTTTAATATCTTTATTTTTTTCTTTTAAGTAACTACTAACACCAGCAATGGTTCCTCCAGTTCCGGAGGCACAAATGAATGCATCTACTTTACCATCTGTTTGATCATAAATTTCGGGACCTGTAGTTTCGTAATGTCCTTTTAAATTTGCAGTGTTATCGAATTGATTTGCCCAAACAACACCATGATTATTTGAACTTCTTAACTCATCAGCTAATCTTCCAGCAACTTTGACATAATTGCCGTCATCTTTATATGGTTTAGGAGGAACTAATCTTAAATCGGCACCAATATTTTTCAGCATATCTTTTTTTTCTTGTGTTTGGTTGTCATTCATTACTATTACAGTTTTGTAACCGATTGAGTTTCCAATCAAACAAAGTCCGATACCAGTGTTCCCTGCAGTTCCTTCAACAATTGTTCCACCCTTAGAAATTAATTTTTTTTCCTCTGCATCTCTTATTAATGCAAGTGCAGCTCTATCTTTTACTGAACCTCCAGGATTTAAATATTCTGCTTTACCATATATGTTACACCCTGTTATCTCGGAAGCAGCTTTAAGTTTAACCAATGGTGTATTTCCAATACCATCAATAAAATTATTTTGAGAATTCTTCATTTAATTTTTATCACTTTGTTCAGTAATACCATAAGGTTTAAATGTTTCATCATCAACTGAACTCTCACCAACATTCTTAGCTGGAATTCCAACCATGATTGCGTTTTCAGGAACATTTTTAGTAACAACAGCATTAGCACCAATCTTTGCATTTTTCCCAATAACTACTGGACCTAATATCTGTGCACCAGAACCAACAACAACATTATTCATTAAAGTAGGATGTCTTTTTGTATTTCTTTGATCTTCCGAATTAATGCTTGGAGAAATTCCACCAAGTGTAACCATATGATAGATTGTAACATTATCCCCAATATCAGAAGTTTCACCTATTACAACACCCATACCATGATCAATGAAAAGATTTTTTCCTATTTTTGCTCTTGGATGAATTTCTATACCAGTTAAAAATCTTGAAAACTGAGAAATAATTCTTGCTATCAAATCAAATTTTGCAATTGAAAAAAAATTTGCAATTTTATGAAAGAATACAGCCTTTACTCCTGGATACGTTAAAATAACATACAGCTTAGACTTCGCAGCAGGGTCTCTCTTAATAATAGATTCTAAAAAATCATTCATAATTTATTTGTTTTTTGATTTAAAAAACTACTTATTGCAACAACAAGAAGTTTCTTCAGGTTCACATCGACAAACTATTGTGCCATCACATCTGCATTTATCGTTCAGACAGTTTGAGCATTTGCATTTTAAATTTTCGCAAGGCATGAAGGATATATAATTATTCAATACAAGAATTCAATACTTAAATTGACGCTAAGCTAAATCTGATCTGAAGTTAAACCTTTAACATTTGCAGGAACCGCTATATCCATCATTTTTGGATTAGCTAGATTTAAATTGTTCATGATTTCTATATATTGATCAACAGAATCAACTTGTAATCTTGGGTTATTTTTTAGCTCGCTACCAATCGTAGATGAGGTCTTACCATTATAGTCATGAGCAGGTAATACAATTGTATTTTCAGGTAACTTTAGAAGTTTGTTAAAAAGAGAGTCGTACTGATCTTTTGCGCTTCCATTTTGAAAATCTGTTCTGCCAGTTCCATTAATTAATAATGTATCGCCAGTAAAAACTCTATCATTCATAAGATAACTGTAAGAGCAGTCAGTATGACCAGGAGTATAAATTACTTTAAGTTCAATATTATCAATTTTAATTTTATCATCCTCCTTGACATGTAAATCAACAACTTCTGATTTTGATTTTTCACCCATGATCTTTGTACAATTAGTTTTTTTACTTAGTTCATTTAAGCCAGTAACATGATCAGCATGAATATGTGTATCAATTACTTTTACTAACTTTAAATCTAACTCATTCAAAACATTTAGATATTTATTTGTATGTTCAATTACTGGATCTATTATTAATGCTTCACGTCCTTTATCACTTGCAAGGATGTACGTGTAGGTTGAAGATTTATCATCAAATAATTGTTTAAATATCATATCTAACAATATTATTAAAAATTGCATGATTATTCAATCTTTCATATAATTAAAAATAAAAATTCATTTAGGAGGGTAAATGACTTTAAAAATAAATAGTTTGGCTCCAGATTTTACTGCTGAAACGTCTGAGGGTAAATTATCTTTTCATGAATGGTTAGGTGATAGCTGGGGTGTATTATTTTCTCACCCAAAAGATTTTACACCTGTCTGTACAACAGAATTAGGTGCTTTAGCTAAAATGAAACCAGAGTTTGAAAAAAGAAATGTTAAGGTAATGGGGCTAAGTGTAGATCCAGTATCTGATCATGTTAAATGGTTAGAAGATATTAAGGATGTGTGTGGTTTAAAACCAAATTATCCAATTGTTGCTGATGAAAAATTAGAAGTAGCAAAACTTTACAATATGTTAGAAGGTGATGCGGGAACAACATCTATGGGAAGAACAGCTGTAGACAATGAAACAGTAAGAACCGTCTACATTGTAAGACCAGATAAAAGAATTGGATTATTCTTAACCTATCCAATGACTACAGGAAGGAACTTTAAGGAAATTTTAAGAACAATCGACTCTATGCAGAGAACTGCAAAACACAAAATTGCTACACCTGCAGATTGGCAACCAGGAGATGATGTTATTATAGTTCCCAAAGTTACAAACGAGGAAGCTAAAAAGATCTATCCAGATGGATGGGAAACCGTAAAACCATATTTACGAAAAGTTCCAGATCCAAATAAATAATATTTAAATTATAAATTAAACCAACAACTTAATTGAAGTTGTTGGTTTTTTTAACCTATAGTCTCCAAAACCTTATTTTCATCAATAAGTCTCATAAACTTTTCATGATGGTTATAGTAGTCTTTAAACTTTAGATTTTTAAAATTGTTTATCGGGTGAACTAATTTATCTCTATTTGTTCTTTTTAGAATAAGCCCTAGGCCTTGATCGGCTTTGATGGTATATGTGTCAATATCCTCCCTAGTTCGAGACTGAACGATTGATTTCCAAACATCACCATTCCAACTCGAATGAGTTTGTGGAATCGTTTGATGCCAAATTTTAGCAGGAAGACAATCATGTAGTAAAATGACTCCATTTTCGTTTAAAACATTTAAAGAATTATCTATATCTTTTAATACTTGCTCGTGGATATGTAGACCGTCTATAAAAATTAAATCAAAAGTATCTTTATTTTGTGAAAAAAATTCATCACTGGTCATACGCAATGTGCCACCTGATTGAGGATCAACACCAACTTTATTTTCAATTTTGATTTTTGAAAAATTAATATCACTTTGGCAACCAATTTCCAAGTAACTTTTAAATTTTTTTGAATTAATTAATTTATTAATTATATCAAATCGTGTTTGTGTTTTATTCCAATCATAGTTGAATTTTTTGCTAAATCTTTCATTTTTAATATAGTAGTAAATTCTTCTTAAATAGAGAGTTAGTTTACTTGGCAATGCATCATTTCTTATCATTTTTTCAAATATTTTTTCATTGATACTTGTGCGAGTAATAAATTTGGATCAATAAATATTTTAGACTCTCTTATTTTTTTAAATGATTTATAAGCAAAGATTGCAATTGGTAGCTCTGTACATCCCAAAATAATTTTTTTACATTTAATTTTAATTAAATAATTAACAGCAGGCTTTAAAACTTTTTCAGCCTCTCTTACCTTGCCCATTTTTACAAATTTAATTGCTTTATTAACACTATTTTTTTGTAATTTTTTTCCTGGAGAAACTAATTCAAATTCTCTATCAAAATACTTACTATAGACTTTTGTCTTAATAGTAGCCTCTGTACATAAAATACCAATTTTAGAATTTTTTTTACAAGATTGTTTTGCGTGAAGATAGACTTCTTTTGGCATACTAATTAAAGGTATTTTTATTTTTTTTTGAATATCTTCTTGCCAGTAGTGAGCTGTATTACATGGCATTACTATAAATTTACATTTATTTTTTTGTAACAATAAACATCCTTTAACCAATTCTTTTAAAACATTGTTATATTTTTTTAAATTTTCAGGTCTTCTTGGTGTGTCTGATTTATTATAAAGTATAAATTTTGGGTATTGTTGATCTGACTTTCCTCTATTAAGTACAGCTATCTTATTGCAGAAATCTAGACCCGCTTGAGTTCCCATTCCACCTAGTATTCCAATCATACAAGAAAGTTTTATTTAAATTGTTTTATTTCTTGATCTCATAAAAACTAAAATTAAACAACCATTATTTGTATGAGATGAGTGTGTAGTCCCAGGTTCAAAGCTTACAAAGTCTCCTTTTTTAAAAACTTTTCCATCGGCATCAATCAATTCTCCTTCTAACATGTAAAACTCCTCATAGTTTACATGCTCATGTGGAACACTTTTAGATCCAGGATCCATTTTTAAAATGTAACTTCCTTGGCCTTTTTCTTTATCATAACTAATTTTATACCAACTCATTCCCTTAATTGGTTCACCATAATTATCAAAAGGTTCAAAAGATAATTTTTTTGGATCAATGATAGTCCGTTTGTTCATTCGAATTAAATTATATCTTTTTTAAAAAATAAGAAATAATAAATACATATGGAATTTTTATTTTTAGGTTTTTTTACAGGTTTAAGCCTTATTCTTGCTCTAGGTGCCCAAAATATATTTGTAATTGAGCAGGGTTTAAAAAAACAGTATGTTTTTATTGTTTGTTTAATTTGTTCAATATCTGATTTAATTTTAATTTTTTTGGGTATTTTTTTATTTGAATATTTTAATGATTTTTTTACTAAACAAATTGAACTTTTATTTAATATTTTATTATTTATTTTTCTTATATATTTTATCTTTACTAAAATTAGATCTAATTACAGCAAAATTAATTTTGAGATTAAATCTGAGACATATAAATTAAAAAATATTTTTTTAAAAACATTAGGATTTACTTATTTAAATCCTCATGTTTACTCGGATACAGTTTTTTTCTTAGGAAATTTATCTAAAAATTTTGAATTAGCAGATAAATATTCTTTTGGAGTAGGGGCTTCAATTTCTTCATTTATATTTTTTTTTACACTCGGCTACCTATCAAAATTTACATCTAATTATTTGAAGAGTCCAAGAATTTGGAAAATTATAAATAATATTATAATTCTATTTATGGGTGGAATAGCTTTATTCGTGGTGAGAGAGATAATTTATTATTATTGAAAAATCTAGCTTTTAGCATACCATAATAACTCATTGGAAATTTAAAATTTGTCACTAAATATAAAGTATGAGTCTAGACAAACATTATATGCCAAAAAATTTTAGTGACAAGGTTGCACTTGGTTTCACTAAATTTTTAAGATTTCTTGCTGATACTTTTTTCAAAAAAAGATACGGCCATAGAGCTGTAGTTCTTGAAACGGTTGCAGCAGTGCCAGGTATGGTTGCTGGAATGTTACTTCACCTTAAATCTTTAAGAAAAATGCAAGATGATAGAGGATGGATTAAAATTTTATTAGACGAAGCTGAAAATGAACGAATGCATCTAATGACTTTTATACATATTGCAAAACCAACTTTGATTGAAAGAATTATTATAATGATAGCTCAATTCATTTTTATTATCACTTATGCGATAATTTTTATTGCATCACAAAGAACTGCTCATAGAATAGTAGGATACTTTGAAGAAGAAGCTGTTAGAAGTTACACAGAATATTTAAATGAGTTAGAGACGGGTAAAATTAAAAATATCCCCGCACCTGAAATTGCTATAAATTATTGGAACCTACCACTCAATGCAACTCTGAAAGATGTTGTAAAAGTTATAAGAGACGATGAAGCAGGACACAGAGATGTAAATCATAGTTTCGCAGATATAATCAATAGTAAAATTAAACCAAAATCAGAAGAAAATAAAAATAAAGAGCAAATTAAAGATGCTCAATCATTGAAAGAAAATAATTAAAGGAGATTTATGAAATTTTTAAAATTAGTAATAATTTTTATACTTTTTAATACAACATCTTTTGCTGATAAAAATATGAAAATTGGATCAAAGGGAAAGTTAAGCGAAGTTGACAGAGTAATTAAAGTTAAAATGTATGATAACTATTATGAGCCTAAATCTTTTAGCATTAAAAAAGGTGAAACAATAAAATTCGAAGTGGTTAATGCAGGAGAACTTGTTCATGAATTCAATATTGCAAATGCAATGATGCATAAAAAACATCGTCCAGAAATGGAAAGGATGGTTGAAAATGAAATATTACTTGCAGACTCAATTGATAGAGAAAAAATGAAGAAGATGGCAAAAATGGATAAAGCTATGGGCCACTCACACAGCAACAGTGTTCTATTAGCTCCTAAAGAAAAAGGTGATTTGGTTTGGAAATTTGATAATGCAATGAATATTGAAATTGCATGCAATGTGCCTGGTCATTATGAAATAGGAATGATTGCTAAAGTGCAATTAGACTAACTATTTCAATTATTAATCTCAAATAAATGAGCTCTGAAACTATAAACTTTAATTGGTCGTGTAAGCATACTTGGAAAAGAAGTGCTAAAAACACAGCTTGGTGTTTGCTTGGTTGTGCAATTGGTGACTTTGGAACTATATTATTTTTTCAAATTACAAAAATACCATTTCCTGTTTTAGGAATAATGACCCTTGCAATCATTAATGGTTTGATAACCAGTATTATTTTAGAAACTATAATTTTATTAAAACAAAATTTTAAATTTTCTAATGCTTTAAAAACAGCATTAGGAATGAGCTTTATCTCTATGATTAGTATGGAAGTTGCAATGAATTTAACTGATTATCTACTTACTGGTGGTGCCATACTTACATGGTGGGTGGTACCAATTATGCTTATCGTGGGATTTTTAACACCTTGGCCTTACAATTATTGGAGATTAAAGAAGTTTAATATTAGTTGTCATTAAAACTTTACTTTTAAAAGAATTTAACCATAAATTGGAAAATAATTTTTGTGTAATGTCGTCAAAAAATTTTTTTTTATTAGTTGTATTTTTCTTATTTATATTTAGTTCTAAATCATTTGCAGTTTTACCGTTTAAACAATCAAAAGTAATATCCACAGGTTATTCTCCTAATATCAAAGCAGTAAGAGGTATAAATTTTAAACCAGACGGAACTAGGATGTATATTACTAATCGTATATCTGATACAGACCAAAATGCGCGAGTAACTCAATATACACTTACAACACCGTTTGATATAAGCACAGCAACAGATCCTGTTTCAACAAACTTAGTAGGTGATGGTGGTTCTATTCCACAAATGAAATTGCCACATGCAATTGAATTTAAACCTGATGGAACAAGAATTTTTGTTACAACCAATAAAGATCCAACTTCGGTATATCAGTTTAAACTATCTACTCCTTGGGACACTACTACATTAGAATTTGAATTAAGATTGACAGTAGATTTAACAGGCGCAGATAACGAAGATCAAGTAAGAGCATTAACGTTTAAACCAGATGGAACACGTATGTTCGTAGGTGGCATGAGGATAGATGTAATAAGAGAGTATATTTTAACAACTCCTTTTGATCTATCTGATGTCTCAGTAGGAGCTATATCAACAGTCGACCTAGAGGATGCTGATGACAGCATGAGAAATATTCAATTTAACTCTGATGGAACTAAGCTTTATATCGCTGGTGATGATAACAATGACATGAAGATGTATTCTTTAAGCACACCTTATGATGTTACTACTTTATCATCTACTTTTACCACATTTGATTTAGGTAGTAGATTTTCTAATATGAGAGGTTTTATATTTGCATTTAACTTTACAAGACTTTTTGTTACCGATGATACCGAAGCAACAAATACAATTTTTGAATATAGCCTAGAATGTGCTGGTACAATTACTTGTAATGATCCATCAAAAGACGATGATATAAAAGCTATAATCGAAGCCAACGCAGAATTATCAAAACGTGCTATCAAGAATAGTACTCTTCCAATATTTCATAGAATAGAATGGTTAAGAAGACATAAGAACAAGGATAATTTAAATAATTTAAATGCTGAAATAGATTTTACAAATGAGAAAATTACTAGATTAGTTAGTGCTCTAAAAAATTTAAAGAAAGAAAAAGACAGAAGTTATAATAGTGATGATTGGTTTCAATGGAGCGAAGGTAGGATTAGTTTAGGAAAAAAAAATGAAAGTAACGACTCCTCCAGAGACATAGAAAGTTACGGTCTTTCAATTGGTGCAGATAAAATTAAAAAAGAAGACAGAGATACAATGTATGGTTATGTTTTTCAGTATGGAAAAGAAAATATTGATATAGGTGGGCAAGGAACAGGATTAAATACTAATTCTTATGGCTTGGCTATTTATGGTACGAAAATTGATAACGATGATTTTTTTGCAGATGGTATTATTGGACTAAGTTTATTAGATATTGATCACAATAGAGTCACTTTTGGCAATACTTTAACAGGAGACAGAGAAGGAAGACAAATATTTGGCTCAGTTAATGTTGGAAAAAGATTACATGACGAAAAAATGAACTTAAACCCTGGAATTAAATTAGATTTTGGATATACAAAACTAAAAGCTTTTAGGGAAAAAACAATTACAGGTGATAGCATAACCGATGTATTAATTTATAGAGACCAAAATATTAAATCTGCTTTGGCTTCAATTGGTTTTCTTTTCGATACTACTGATAAAAAAGAGGATAAAATAATTAATCATCATGGAAGATTAGAATATGTTGGTGATATAAGCCCATCCTCAAGTGCAGAATTTTATTATGTTAATAATCAAAATAGTATTTATAATTATAGAGTAAATAATTATTCAAAACATAATTATAGAATTGGTTATGGTTTTGATATTACTTCAATTAAAGGCTGGTCTATTGTCACAAACTTTGAAAGATTTGGTGCTAGAGGAAAAGGTTATAGCAACGAAATTTATTTGTCAGTAGGATATGTTCCAATAGATGATACAGAATATGCTATGAATTTAGATAATGACAAGGCATCTCTAATTTATATAAGAAATTTAAACGGATTTGATATCAAAATGAGCTCAAATTATAATTTGCTGAGTGAAATCCCAGATTATGGTGCAATTTTAGAAATATCCAATAAATTTTAATTTGATAGCCAAATAGTTTGAAAAGGATCTAAGGCAATATTATTTTTACTAACTGTAGTTCCAATTATTAATTCTTTGCACTTTTTATTTTTTAGTTGAATTTTAATATTTTGAGTTTTTGAACTCAAATTAGAAATACATATTACAGTTTGTTTTTTATCTAAGCTTATTCTTTTAAATGCAAATATCTTTGGTCCAAGATTCATAGTTTTTCTCGTAGCATTAGGATGAAAAGCTTTATTTTTCCGCTTGATATTTAAAAAATTGGTTATTTCCTCATAAATTAAATATTGTTTTGAGTTTTTGTTCTTAAGTAATTTATTTAAACGTTCTGAACTCCATTTATATCTGTTAAGGTCTCTTTTGTTATTTGAAATAATGTATTTATTAATGTCATTCGAAGTTCCAAACATTGAATTAAAATAAACTGCTGGAATACCTTCAAAAGAGATCATTATTGCATGAGCACATAGATATCTTGCATAATGAAACTTTCCTTTAGGATCATAATCTGTTTTTTGAAAGGCATTAAATAAAGTAATATTAGCTTCATATACTTTTTTTGATTTTCCTTGAACTTTTCTAAATGAGAATTCTCCACCGTTTTTTTTAAGTCTTTTAAACATTTTATTGATGGCATCTTTATTTAAAAGGCCTTCAACCGGCCTCATACCAATACCATCATGTGATGCAATAAAGTTTAGATAACTGTTGCCTAATTTGTTTTGTGGTAGTTTTTTACTCCAAGAAGTTATTTTTCTACTATCTTCAAATAATAAAGAATGAACCAAAAGGGGAGGTAATGAAAAATTATATATCCAGTTTGCCTCATCATTATTACCAAAGTAACTAATATTTTCTTTTTCAGGTAAGTTTGTTTCGGTTACAATTATTGCTGGTTTGTTTAAGCTATTACAAACAATTCTTAATATTTTAATGATTTCGTGAGTTTGTTTTAAATTTATACATTTAGTTCCGCTTTCTTTCCATAGATAAGCTATAGCATCCAATCTAAATATATTTACTCCATGATTAATCAAATTAATTATAATTTTGATAAATCTAATTAAAACTTTTGGATTTTTAAAATTTAAATCGATCTGATCATTACTAAATGTTCGCCAAAGATATCTATTTTCACCAAAAATATTTACTTTCTTTAATAAACGATGTTCTCTTGGTCTGACTACATTTTTAGAATTAAATTTCTTATTAACAGTAAAAAAATAATTTTTTCCTGGTGAATTGTTTCTTAAGTAGTTTTTAAACCAAAGGCCCCTGGATGATGAATGATTAATTACAACATCAGCCATAATAAAACTATTTTTTGAAAAACCTTTAATATCATTCCATTTACCTAATCTTGGATCAATTTTATAATGATCCTTTACTGCAAAACCACTGTCGCTACTTGATGGATAAAAGGGTAGAAAGTGAACAGAGTTGAAGAATTTACTTAAGTATTTTTTATGAAACTTTTTAAACTCAGCAATAGATTTATTCGTTTTTGTGCCTAAAACACTATCCCCATAACAAATTAAGAGTGATGTTTTTTCTGATAAATTAAAATTTTTCTTTGATTTTTTTATTTTATTGGACTTACCAATGGTTTTAACTATCTCATCAGTAAAGCTTAGCAATTCTTGATTAGTAAAGTTTGGTTTGTAAATTTTTTTTAGTTTAATAGTAATTTGATTTCGAATTTCTGAGGAATTCATTATTTATGTTTTTTATTATCCTCATCAACAGCATATTTTAATCTTTCTAGAAAATCTGGTATTGCACTTTTAACTCTACTCCATGTTGGTATAAACGGTGTATCCATAGGATTTTTAAAAAACGACTCACCAGCTTTCATTATGTTCAAAGCAAACAATTCAACCGCTTTTTCCTCATTATGAGAATCAAATTTCAAACCATTCATTTCGGCATCACTTCTATAAGTATCAATTAAATCTAAAGCAGATCTATAATAAGTTGCTTTTAAAGATCTAAACGTTTCAAGACTAAATGAGTTACCCTGAGTAGCGAGTTTCCTTATTAAAGTTTTAATAATGTCAGTGGACATTCTTGATAGACCTTTTTTGTCATTATTTGCTGAAAGATCTTGATGTTTATGATCATAGGTGTCAGCTAAATCAACTTGGCAAATATTATTCGGAGAAAAATTTCTTTGCATCTCAGATAAAACTCCAACCTCAATTCCCCAGTCTGATGATATCCTTAACTCTGGTAAAACGTTTCTTCTAAAAGAGAATTCTCCAGCTAAAGGATATTTAAAAGATTTCATGAATTCTAAATAATCACTCTTGCCAATTGTTTTTTCTAAAGCTGTAATTAATGGAAATACTAAAAGCCTTGCTACACGCCCATTCATTTTGCCTTTTGCAATTCTTGGATAATATCCTTTACAAAATTCGAAGTTAAACAGTGGATTCACAACTGGATAAAAAAGCTTTGCAAGTAATCGTCTATCGTAAGTTTTAATATCACAGTCATGCAATGCTACAGACCGAGCACTATCTCTTGCGATACACATACCAAGACAGTACCAAACATTTCTTCCTTTACCATGTTCATTAGGTGCGAGGTTTTTTTTCCTTAATTCGTTATGTAATTTTTTTAATCTTGGTCCATCGTTCCATAAAATTGAA
Source organism: uncultured Pelagibacteraceae bacterium (assembly GCA_902598425.1). Taxonomy (GTDB): domain Bacteria; phylum Pseudomonadota; class Alphaproteobacteria; order Pelagibacterales; family Pelagibacteraceae; genus Pelagibacter. The sequence continues at coordinate 40,842 of CACKBK010000007.1, forward strand.
AATGGTGTTTTTAACTTTTTAAAAAACCTATATGCCTTATCAGCTTGTTTTCTGTTTGCTTTATCAAGACCAATAATTATGTGGCTTAGATAATTTACTTTACTGATTTCGTTAACAATTTTTGGGAGCGCGTCTCCTTCAAGCTCAGAGTATAGACTTGGTAAGATTAATTCCATTTTTCTTTCTTTAGAAAATTTTAGTAAATCCTTTTCTATATCTTTGGTCGATTTTGTACCAAAGTCATGTAAACTCGAAATAATTCCATTTTGTGAAAAATCACCCATAATAATTTTTAATCACTTTGTTTAATTTTATCTAGCGCCATTTTGACAACTTCTAGCCACCCATTTGGAGCCAAATTTTTTGATACTATACAGTTATTAATATTAATTGTATCTAAAAGAAACTTATCATTGAAAACAAGACATGGAAAATCACTATTTTTTAACATTTCTAAATCATTATAATTATCTCCCACACCAATAGTTTTAACGTTACCTTCAGTTTTTTTCAAAATTTTTATAACTTTATTCATGGCTTTTAATTTGCTTACTTTATCGCATAAATTTATTACACGCCCACCTTCATGAAGAGACAGTCCAATATCTTTTATAACATTAAAAAAGTTTTTTTTTTGTTCGTTATTTCCTTTAAATAAGATTGGAATTGAATATTTTCTTGTAAAAGCATTTTTAAGTTTATTATGTTTTAAACCTAAAATTTTACTTTGCATATTTTTTTCCATTTTTGATATAAATTTACATTTAGTTCTTAAATTTTCTGGAGTTTCTTTCTTGAAAATTTTTAAAATAAGCTCTTTTTCTCTGCCGAGAATTATTTCATCAGGTAAATTTTTATTTATTAAATTTAGACCATGAATCGCCGATCCATTCTCTGTAATAAAAGGAATATTAATACCTAATTCTTTAATAAAGTTAAATAACTCAGCATTAGTTTTGCTAGTGTTAGGAATTATTGTTATTCCATTATTTATAAGGCTCTTAATGTAGTCTTTAATCTCATCAAATTTGAAAGTGTCTCTATTTAAAAGTGTACCATCCAAATCAGTAAAAATAACTACTGAAGTCTTTTTAATTGGTCTTATCACTAATTTGAGTAACCGTATTTTCTTAGTCTTACATCACCAGTTCTTGCGTGAGCTTCCATTCCTTCATATCTGGAAATTCTGGCCGCTGCTGCACCAACTTCTTTCGTAGACTCTTTAGTCATTCTTTGAAAACTCAAAGTTTTGATAAACTTTCCAACAAATAATCCACCTGTGTACCGACCTGCACCTTTTGTTGGTAAAATATGATTTGTGCCAGAACACTTGTCTCCATATGCAACAGTTGTTTCCTCGCCAATAAAGAGAGATCCATAATTTTTAAGTCTATCGTGGAACCATTTAAGATTTTTAGTTTGAACTTCTAAATGTTCAGGAGCATATTCGTCACTAATAGAGGCCATCTCCTCGTCGGTATCACATAAAATAACCTCGCCGTAATCTCTCCATGCTGCCTCTGCACTAGCTCTTGGCATTTCAGGTAACTCTGAAATTAATTCTGGAACTCTTTTCATTACATCTTCTGCAAGCTTTTTACTCGTTGTATAAAGCCATGCTGGAGAATTATATCCATGCTCAGCTTGTCCTACTAAATCTACAGCAACAATTTCAGGATCAGCAGTTTCATCTGCAATAACCGCAATCTCAGTTGGTCCTGCAAACAAATCAATTCCAACTTTTCCAAATAAAATTCTCTTTGCCTCAGCAACAAATTGATTACCAGGTCCTACCAATATATCTGCTGGTGTATTTCCAAACATTCCATAAGTCATTGCAGCGATAGCTGGAACACCACCTAAATTTAAAATCTTATCTGCACCACACAAATTAGCTGTATAAATGATTGCAGGATGAGCACCCACTTTTTCTTTTGGTGGAGAGCAAGCAATAATATTTTTAACACCAGCCACTTTAGCTGTTGTAACACTCATTACAGCAGAGGCTATATGCGCAAATCTTCCTCCAGGTATATAGCAACCTGCAGTATTTACCGGTATAAGTTTCTGACCAGCATACAAACCTTTTGACAGCTCAACCTCAAAATCTTGACCATAATTTTTTAATTGTGCTTCTGCAAACTTTCTAACTCTTTCATAAGAGAATTGAACGTCATCTTTTGTTTTTTGATCTAGAGATTTTTTAATTTCATCTATTCTTTCTTTGGAAACTATTATTTCTCCGTCATACTTATCAAATTTTTTAGTTAGCTCTTTACAGCCATCTTCCCTTGATTTTTCTAAATCATTAAGAAGTTTTTGTACTATATCTTTTGTTTTGTTGTCGTCCGTTGAAGATGTTTTTGGTGACTTTTTAAGATATTTAATTGGCATAATTTTATAAACTTTTAAATCAAAAGCTAATCTAATGCAACAACTGCAGCCGCAATCGAAGCTAATCTTGCTGGAGCATCATCTGACCTACTTGTTATTACCACTGGAACTTTTCCACCAACCACAACACCTGCTGCACAGGCTCCCATAAAATAAATCATCATCTTTACTAAACCATTCCCAGTTTCAAAACTTGGGACTAATAAAACATCAGCAGAACCTGCAACAATATTTTTAATACCTTTGATAGTAGCAGATTTTTTTGAAATGCTATTATCAAATGCTAAAGGACCAAAAACATCTGCATTTAATTTTTCTTTTTTTGCAAGTTTAGTTATTTCTTTTGCATCAAGAGAACTTTGAACGCTATCCAGCACTTCTTCTGTTGCAGATAAAACAGATACTTTAGGTCTGGATATTCCTATTCTATTACAAAAATCAATCACATTTCTTAAAATATGCATTTTGGTTTTAACATTTGGTAATACATTCAAAGCCCCATCGGTAATTATCAATGGATGGTCATCTTTATTTAAAGTCATATGCCAAATATGGCTCATTCTATTTTTCCCAAGTAAATTATATTCTCTCTTTAAAACTTCTTTCATTAATACATCTGTGTGGATATGACCTTTTACAATAATTTTAATCTCACCCTTAGCAGCAAGTTTTGCTGCAACTTTTGCAGTATTGTTTTCTACTGGTTCATGAATGATTTTAAACTTTGAGATATCAAACTTTAATTCTTCAGCACATTTTTCAATTTCTGATTTATCACCAATTAAGATAGGAACTATCAAATTTTCATTAACCGCATCCATAGCTGACTGCATTGGCAATAATTTTCCCGCATTTACAATTGCTACTGGCACACCTTTTTTATTGTGTGCAACATCTAATAAATTGTTCGGGCAAATTATTTCTTTATCTGATAGCATTTGTTATTAAATTTCATATTTATATGATGTGTATATATTAAGTTATTATGGCATAAAATGGAAATTGTAACTAAAATTTTACCTATTGCTTTAGCATTCATAATGCTCACTCTTGGTCTCAGTTTAACCACACAAGATTTTATAAGAGTAATAAAACAACCCAAAGATTTTTTATTGGGAATGTTTAGTCAGATTCTTATTTTACCTTTTGTTGCAATTTTATTAATCAAAGTTTGGCCAATATCTCCAGAACTTGCAGTAGGATTATTGATTATTGCTGCAGCTCCAGGTGGTGTTACATCAAATGTACTTACCTCATATGCAAAAGGCGATGTAGCTTTATCAATATCTCTAACAGCAGTTATCAGTTTGTTAAGCATTATAACTGTTCCATTTATAATTTTTAATTCTATGGATTTTCTTGGATTTAATATTGTTAATAAAAATATTTCATTATTATCAGTAGCAATGCAAATGTTTTTAATCGTAGCAGTGCCGACTTTAATAGGAATGATAATAAGAAAAATGTTAAATCAATTTACACAAAAATTTGAACCAATTGCAAATAAAATATCTTTAGTTTTATTTTTAATCGTTCTGGTAGGGGCTATTTATTCTGAAAAAGATAATATAGTTAATTATTTCGTTGAGTCTGGTCTTATTACTTTATCATTAAATTTATTAATGATTACAATTGCATTTTTTTTAGCTCATTTTTTTGGTTCAGGAATTAAACAAAAAAAAACTATAGCTATAGAGTGTGGACTTCAAAATGGAACTTTAGCTATATTTGTTGGAACAATAATGTTTGGAGGTGGTATTTATATTATTCCAGCTGCAACATATAGCCTTATCATGTTTGCAACCTCAATTTTGTTTGTCTTATTTTTAAGAAATTCGAATTAATTTCAGATCTTATTTTATCGTCTACCTTTTTTACTCTTTAGACCTAGTTTATCGCTATGTCTTAATCTTAAAATTACAATTGCTGCTGCAATTAAAACTATTGCAACTGCTTCATACACAAGAGCAGAAGGATCCATTTCCTTACCTTGTAGAATTATAAATCGAGCTAAGGCAGTAATAGCTATGAGCAAAGGTAAAGTTATACTTATAGATTGCTGATCCCAAAATACTCTTACCATTGCAAGTACTTCTAAATATAGAAACATTAATAATAAATCTGCTAGAGTAACGCTTTTATTTACAAACATTGTATAAATTTCAATTCCTACAGCAATAATTGTGCTTATGAGAATTATTATAAGTAAAACTAATTGAACGTTTTTTGTAATTTTTTCCATTATTTTCCTTTTGTAAACGGTAGCCATTTTTCAAAAGCAGACTTATCTGGACCGTCATAAGGTATCTTATAAGAGTTTGTGTTTGTCAATACTTCAATACCTTTTGAAAAAACAAACATGAACACAATAATAAAAACTAAAGCCATAATCTTAAATGGACTATAATTTTTTACTTTAAATACACTGGATGATTGCGCTTCTGCTTTATGGAATTGTTTAAAAGTCCAGTATGTTGCAAATATTAAGCCAATATGTGCAATAAAAACTCCTGCCCATCCAAATGCAAATGTAGCATATGAAAACACATACAAGCTAAATACTGTTGACCAAATAAAACTTAAAACCAATAATATTTGTAATCTTACAGTTCTTGGTAATGCTCGAAGATCATTTTTGGTATCATCAAACAGTATATTCGCTGCATCTATAAACCAGTTTTTTATTGATTCCATAATTTTAAGCTTATGAAAAAAACTATAATTAGAGATAATTAATTGTCAAGAAGCAATTAAACTCTCTAAATCATTTTTAATATTTTCTGAAATATATATTTTTTTATTTACGTTTTTTTTGAATCTTTTCTGCTTGTTTTGTCCTGGGTACAAAATTTCTTTCACACCCTTGATTTTAGGTAAACTCTTAACCCTTTTAATATTTTGTTTTATCTTTTCATTGAAATTTCCCACAAATAAATTTGGTTTAATTGTTAAAAACATATGCCCAACATTTTGTGGTCCTGAAAAGTCATCAAAAGGATCTTTGACTTTTCCACCATGGTTAGCACCAGTCATAACTCCACTTAATATATCAACCATCCAAGCTAAACCTGATCCTCTAAATCCACCCAACGGCAACTGAACACCTAGTAAAGCCTTTTTCGCATTGGTTGTTGGTTTACCAAATTTATCTAAAGCAACACCGGCAGGAATTTTTTTTCCTGTTTTGTCAGCAACTCTTATTTTACCTCTATTAATTTCAGAAACTGAAGTATCTAAAATAAATGGTATTTTTGATGAGGTAGGGGATCCAAAACATATTGGATTTGTACCAAATAATTTTTTTCTTGAACCATGAGGTGCTATTGCTGGAGGTGCATTTGTAAAACATAAGACTATAAGATTTTTTTTTACCGCTTGTTCAGCGTAATACCCTGACAAACCATAGTGGCCACTATTTTTTATACCAACTAATCCAATTCCTGTTTTCTTAGCATTTATTATTGCTTGTTTTATACCAATGTCTGCAGCTACAAATCCAATACTGTTATTTGCATCAACATGAGAAATTGATTGTGAAATTTTTTTAATTTTTATTTTTGGCTTTGGATTTATTACTTTTTTATTTATTCGGTCACAATACATTTTTAATCTTGAGAGACCATGAGTATGTGCACCTACTATTTCTGCATTAATTATTGCACTTGATGCAATATTTGCATGCTTTTCATTTAAACCATGTTTTTTAAAAATTTGGATTATTTGTTTTTTTAATTTTTTTCCATCAACCATAGTGCATCTTTAGTTAAAAAATATATCTTACCAGTGGTTGGATGCACTTGTATATCTCTTATTCGTCCAATTTGATTTTTAAAAATAACCTTTTCTTTGACATCTTGAAGGTTTGAAAAATCAAGTGACCTTAACGACATATCTTTTAAAGATGTGATTAATGCTAAACCATTCCATTCCTCAAATTCTTTTCCTTTGTAAATTGTTATTGCACTTACTGCAATTGATGGAACCCAATACTTTATCGCTTTAGTAAAACCTGGTTTCCATTTAGGACCAATCTTTGTTCCACTATAATTTTTTCCACCCCATCCTAATATTTTCCAGCCATAGTTTTCTCCCTTTTTGACTTCACCAAACCAATCTCCACCTTTTGCACCGTGATTTGACATATAAACTTTTTGGTCAAAAGGGGACAAGAAAAGTCCTTGAGGATTCCTAACACCTATTTGGAAAATTTCAGGTAACCAATTATCCTTACCGGTAAATTTTGGATTATCTTTTGGAATACTACCATCTAAATGAATTCGAATAATACTTCCAGGATGAGAAGTTGGATCCTGAGCAATCATTCCTCCACCTCTTTCACCAGCAGATGCGTACAAGTAATCATCTTTAATTACCAACCTTGATCCAAAATGATATCCAGAGTCTATTGGAGGTTCAGCTTGAAATATGTTAGAAAAAGATAATTTTTTTTTATTTAATTTAGCTCTTGCTATAGATGTGCTTGTTTTCCAATCCCCTCTATTTTCTGTGTATGAAATCCAAATATTGTTATCCTTATGTAAAATATCTAATAACCCACCTTGGCCGTCGACCAAAAAATTAAGATTATGTTCAACATTAAAAATATTTTTTGTATTAATATTTACTATTTTAATTTCACCTTCTTTTTCTGTGAGAATAATTTCATTTTTATTTATAAAAGAAGATCCCCAAGGGTCATATAAATCGACAATTTTTTTGAGACTTATTTCATCTGCTTGAACTATAGATGAAATAAAAAATATAAAAAATATTATCCCTTTCCACGCCATGGAATGGTTTTATCGATTATTTTTCTTAATGTAACGTCGAATAAAAGTCCCAGCATACCCATTATAAATATCGTTATCCAAATAACCTCATACTGAAAGTATTTTTTTGCGACATTTTCAACAAAACCAATTCCAGTTGTTCCAGCTAAAAACTCTGCAGCAACTAAAGTTCCCCAGCACATTCCAACCGCAACTCTTATACCAGTTAAAATTTCTGGAAGAGAATTTGGAAATATTACGTGTCTTAATATTTGTTTTTTTGATGCCCCAAGAGAATGTGCAGCATGAATTTTAGATAGCTGTGTTCCTGATGCACCCGCTCTTGCTGAAATTATCATAATTGATAGCGAGACCATAAATAACAGGAACACTTTTCCAGTATTGTCGATACCAAGTACAGATATAATTAAAGGAGCCCAAGCCAAAGGTGGCACAGGTCTATATAATTCAATTAGAGGATCAAAAAATCCTTTAGCAAATCGATTTAATCCCATAAATAATCCTAAAGGGACACCAATTATAATTCCAAAAATTAATCCTAAAAATACTCTTAAGAAAGAGTCCCAAATATGTCCGTAAGGAACAGGAATTTTAAATAATTTAAAATCACCAGTCACTAATTTAAGAACCTGTCCTTTAAAGTTTTGTTTTACAATCCCATCTTTGGTATGAACTGGATAATCACCTGGTAAAATGTCTGCTATCCAGTCAGGTAAAATAAAGCCAATTATTTTACTTACATCCATCATATCAATCCAAAGTAAAGGAATATTTTTATAACCAACACTTGGCTTCGACATTAATATAAATTTATTCAATGTATCAGATGGTTTTGGTAACCATCTTCCTGAACCTTGTTCAGAACAACTAGTTCCACTTGAAACAATAGTTCCAGCAGGAAATAAAAGTATATCTATTAATCTTAAACCGCCTTGCTCGGATTTTTGAAGATTATCAAACTCAATGATTGCATTTTGCATATCATTAAGAGCATTTGGTGGATAGATACTTGCAAATTCAATTCTTCTTGCAATTTTAACAATATCTTTTGCAAAACTCGATGCTATTTCCTCAGTATCATTTAAACTTTTTCTGTATTCTTTAATGTCTTCTTTTAGTTTTTTTATAGAATTTTTAAATTGAGGATTATGGTTTCTTAATTTGAAAAACTTGTCATTAATAAGTGTTAATTCTTCTGCCGCAGCATGAAATTTTAAACCTCTATCGGTTGCAGGAACTAATGGAACTTCAATTGTATTTTCAATTGAACCAGTTCCAGCACTGACTTTTATGATACCCCAATCGCCTTGCTCTGATATAGCAATCTGTCTTTCATTTTTTTCTTCTTCGGTTTCAAATGGATAATCTTTTTTCTTAAAGTTTGAGCTTAATAATCGTAACTCATCAGTCATTTCTTTAATTTTAATTCTTGTATCTGTTTCCATTAAACTATCGTTTGTAAGCAGAGGAATTAATTGGCCAGTTTTATTAATATACTCAAGCAAAATTGTTTTTTGCTGATTATTTAAATCTGGAGAATTTTGTATTTCTGCAGTTATTTTTTTTAGATTTTTGTTTTCTATTTTTATTATTGACGTGCTTTTAAATTCTCTTTCCTCAATTGGAAATTGGTACTTCAACCCTAATAATGACTCATTAACCTTTGCAACTTGACATAATTCATTAGCTGATTTTGGATAAAATCCTTTTGCTATATCCCAAGAATAATAAAGCCAAATCAATAAAATCGCACTACTACCAACAATTATCCAATGTGTTCCACCTTTTGCTCTTTCTGGATTACCAAAAACTGCATCAACTTTTTCAGTTTTAATTAGTCTACGTCCATAAAGGATACATCCAACAATCGATACAAGGATTAATATTGTGATAATTTGGGTTAGCATTTAATTTTCTTTCCCCATAATTTCTTCTTCCATATCCCAAATCATGGAAAGTATTTCCTCTCTTTTTGATGAAAATTCCTTATTCTTTTTAATTTCTCTTAAATCTTCTTTAAGACCCATCTCTGCAAAGGGTAGATTATATTCTTTATGAATTCTTCCTGGCCTTGGTGCCATGACATATAGTCTTTCTCCTAATAATAAAGCTTCTTCAACCGAGTGAGTAATTAAAATAATTGTTTTACCTGTTTCTTTCCAGATTTTTAAAACAAGTGATTGCATTTTTTCTCTTGTTAATGCATCAAGTGCTCCTAATGGTTCATCCATTAAAATTAAATCTGGATCATTAATTAGACATCTTGCAAGAGCTACCCTTTGTTGCATACCGCCTGATAATTGATAAGTGGGAGTATTTCCAAAACCTTTAAGACCAACTATTTCTAACCACTCCTCAA
>CACKBK010000008.1 GCA_902598425.1 uncultured Pelagibacteraceae bacterium
TGATAAGTTAATTGACCAAAAATTTGTTTACGTTAGTAAACATAACTTTTTTAAATTTACAAAAAAAGAGATTGAAAATAAAAATTTTTTCTTAAATAAAATTTCATTTATGAAAAAAAAAATTTCTGTTCCTGATATTTTTAATGACACCAATTTAGAATTAAATGAGTTTTTAGAGACTGTGCTTGATCATTGTGTTTATTCTTCAATGAAAAATATTAAAGATTTAGTTGGAAAAAAAAAGTTGATACTTAAACCTCAAGGTGAATGTAAACTTAAGTATATAAATTATTTACCTCAAAATAGTCTTACTTTAAAAGAATTTACAAAAAGTTTTGAAAAATCAAAAATTGCAAAAAAACAAGTTAATATAAAAGAAAAAAATTCAAAAAAATTGAAAGATAATATTAATATATATTTTTATTGGAAAAATGTAGATTACCCAATCATCGCTAAAATAGAATTTGATAGCAACACATCAGGTAAAATTGTTGCAAATTTAACACGAACAAAAGATAAGTGTGATGGTAAAATATCTTTAAAAAATACAAATAATGGTGAGTGGTCACTTTCTTGCCCAGATAATAAAAAAAGAAAATTTCAATTTAGAAAAAAAATGACAAGTTCTGGAACCTTAACAATATTAAATGATAATACTATTAATGCTTTAGGAAAGGATTTAAGGGGAAATAAAGTGAAGTTTATTTCTGAAGGTATTTATGAATAGACGAAAGTTTCTTTTATATACAATGTCATGTGGGTGTGGCTTAATTTTACCAGGATGTAAAACCAATCCAGTAACTGAAAGAAGACAACTACTAATGTATCCTGAAGCTTTTATAAATAAACAATCTGAAGTATTTTATAAAAATTTTATCAGAAGAAGTAAGATTAGTAAGGATAAAGAAAATACTGAATTAATGAAAAAAATTGCAAATGATATGATTGAATCAATTGATAAATATTTTACGAAATTAAAAATACCAAATCCAACAAGTAATTATAAATGGGAGTATAATCTAATTGATGATATTCAAGTAAATGCATTCTGTGCCCCTGGAGGAAAAATTGCAGTTTTCACCGGCATACTAAAATATACAAAGAATAAGGATGGTCTTGCTGCTGTTATGGGTCATGAAATTGCTCACGCTGTTGCAAAACATAGCGCAGAGAGAATGAGTAGAGCTATTGCTACCGAAACTGGTTTCGCAGTTGCAGATGTTATGACAGGAGGTATTGCCGGCAAAACAAGACAAGCTATTTCAGAATATATGGGGTTAGACATTTTAGATATTGCAGTGATGAAAAGTCATGGCAGAAAACAAGAATCCGAGGCTGATTACATGGGTTTGGCATTTTCCTCAATGGCTGGGTATGACCTAAACGAATCTGTAAGATTATGGAAAAGAATGCATGAGAAAGACAAAAATAAAAAAATTCCGCAATTTTTGAGCACTCATCCGTCAAGCAAAACAAGAATCCTTCAATTAAGAAAATGGATACCAGAGATCAGATCAAAATTTCCATACACGATTTGAAACAATACTTGACCTATTAGCACAACTTCAGCTAGATTGATTGAATGCCGAAATTGTTGTCAGGAGCTGAAATTGTTTTTAAATGTTTGGAGGACCAAAATGTTGAATTTATCTTTGGTTACCCAGGAGGAGCAGTATTACCAATATATGATGAATTAAAAAATCATTCATCAATTAAACATATATTGGTTAGGCATGAGCAAGGTGCTGGACATGCAGCAGAAGGCTACGCAAGATCATCAGGTAAACCTGGTGTTGTACTAGTTACATCCGGTCCTGGAGCAACAAATGTAGTAACAGCATTAACAGATGCGTACATGGACTCCGTACCACTAGTTTGTATTTCTGGACAAGTACCAACTCATTTAATCGGAACTGATGCATTTCAAGAATGCGACACAACTGGTATAACTAGACCTTGCACAAAACATAACTGGTTAGTTAAAGATATTAAAGATTTATCGAAAATAATTCACAAAGCTTTTGAGGTAGCAACAACTGGAAGACCAGGACCAGTTCTTGTTGATATCCCAAAGGACATACAATTTCAGAAAACTGATTATCCAAAATTTAAAAAGAAAAATAAATTAAATGGAAAAGTTCACAACCATTTTTTACAAAAAGAAATAGATGAATTAGTTAAGCTGATGTCAAAATCAAAAAAACCAATTTTTTATACTGGCGGGGGTGTAATAAACTCTGGCCCTAAAGCAAGTGAACTATTAAGAGAGCTTGTAGCTGCGACTGGTTTTCCAATTACATCTACATTACAAGGTTTAGGTTGTTTTCCTGGTGATGATAATAATTTTCTGGGTATGTTAGGAATGCATGGTACCTATGAAGCTAATAATGCAATGCACGATTGTGATTTGATGATTAATATTGGCGCTCGATTTGATGATAGAATAACAGGAAAGATAGATGAATTCTCACCGAAGTCTAAAAAGGTTCATATTGATATCGATCCATCATCTATAAATAAAAATATAAAAGTTGATTTACCAATCGTGGGGGATGTTCAAAGTGTAATTTCTTCAATAATAAAAACAATTAAGAGGACAAAGCCTAATTTTGTTAAATCTAATAAACAACAAATATCAAAATGGTGGGAACAAATTGGTAAGTGGAGAGAAAAGAAATCACTTGATTATATAAACAGCAATGAGACTATAAAACCTCAATATGCGGTTCAAAGGCTTTACGAGTTAACAAAAAATAAAGATACATTTATTACAACCGAAGTTGGTCAACATCAGATGTGGGCAGCACAACATTATAAATTTGATAAACCAAACAGATGGATGACATCTGGAGGGTTAGGAACAATGGGATATGGTTTGCCCGCTGCGGTTGGTGTACAAATTGCTCACCCAAAAAAACTAGTTGTAGATATTGCTGGAGAGGCGTCGGTTCTAATGACCATACAAGAAATGTCTACTGCAGTTCAATATAATTTACCAATAAAGATATTTATATTAAATAATGAGTACATGGGCATGGTGAGACAATGGCAAGAATTATTACATGAAAAAAATTATTCAGAAAGCTACACAGCTGCATTACCAGATTTTGTTAAATTAGCCGAAGCATATGGATGCGTTGGAATAAGAGCAAAAACTCCAGATGAATTGGATGATAAAATTATCGAGATGATAAATACTGATAGACCTGTAATATTTGATTGTTTAGTCGATAAACAAGAAAATTGTTTCCCAATGATACCATCAGGTAAGCCTCACAACCAAATGCTTTTAGGACCAAAAGATCAAGAGCAGAATAAAATAACTGGGAAAGGTAAAACTTTAGTTTAATGACCAAATCCAAATCAGCCTACAGCGTAGCAGGAAAAAAGGAAAAATTAGATACGCATATAATTGTAGTATGGGTAGATAACGAGGCTGGAGTGTTAGCAAGAGTTGTGGGATTATTTTCTGGAAGAGGGTACAATATAGAATCATTAGCTGTTGCCGAAATTGACTCAAAATTGAATATCTCAAGAATAACCATTGTTACAACAGGAACGCCCCAAGTTATTGATCAAATTAAATTACAACTAAAAAAATTGGTTCCAGTCCATAAGGTAGCTGACTTTAAAAGAGAAGATAAACAAGTAATTTTTAAAGAAATGGCATTGTTTAAATTTGTCGGCAATAATAATAAGAGAGGTAAGGCTTTAAATGCTTGTAAAAAGTATAATGCTGTAATATTGGATAAAACAAATAAATCATGTGTAATACAAATTACAGCTCTTAGAAGAGAAATTGATAAAATGTCGAAAAATTTAAAAAAGTTTGGTCTTATAAGCGTTTCAAGAACTGGAGCGGTTGCAATGACTAGAGGTGCAGAAACTTTCAAATAAAAGGATAAACCTATGAAAATGTACTATGAAAAAGATACTAATACAAATTTGATCAAAGATAAAAAAATAGCAATTTTTGGTTATGGAAGCCAAGGACATGCTCATGCACTGAATTTAAAAGATAGTGGTGTAAAAGAGGTTGTGGTTGCTTTAAGAGATGGATCTTCAAGTAAAGCAAAAGCTGAGTCAAAAGGTTTAAAGGTAATGAACTTATCAGATGCTGCAGAGTGGGCAGATGTTGTAATGATACTTACACCTGACGAACTTCAAGCAACAATTTATAAAAATCATATTGAGCAGAGAGTAAAAGAAGGAACTTCAATTGCTTTTGCACATGGATTAAATATTCACTATGATCTCATTAAAGCAAGAAAAGATTTAGATGTTTTTATGGTTGCCCCTAAGGGACCAGGACATTTAGTAAGAAGTGAGTTTGAAAAAGGGGGTGGTGTTCCATGCTTGTTTGCTGTTCATCAGAATGGCTCAGGTAAAGCAAGAGACATTGCTATGTCATATGCTTCTGCAATTGGAGGTGGACGATCAGGTATTATTGAAACAACTTTTAAAGATGAAGTAGAGACTGATTTATTTGGTGAACAAACTGTTTTATGCGGTGGTTTAGTAGAATTAATTAAAAATGGTTATGAAACGTTAGTTGAAGCAGGTTATGAACCTGAAATGGCGTACTTTGAAACTGTACATGAAGTAAAATTGATTGTTGATCTTATTTACGAAGGTGGAATTGCAAATATGAATTATTCAATTTCAAATACAGCTGAGTATGGAGAATATGTTTCAGGACCAAAAATAATCAACAAGGATGAAACCAAAAAAAGAATGAAAGAAGTTTTGGAAAAAATTCAATCAGGAAAGTTCACCAAAGAATGGATGGAGGAATGTAAAAATGGTCAAAAAAATTTCCTCAAAACTAGAGAAAAATTAGCAGAACATCCAATTGAGAAAGTTGGAGCTAATCTTCGAGCTATGATGCCGTGGATTACCAAGAAGAAATTGGTTGACAGCGATAAAAGTTAAAAAGTTTTGTTCCAATTTGAGTTGATATAACTCTTTTATTTTGCAATCTACACGAGAGGTAGTATTATTGATTAGTAAATTTTTAAAAAAATTATGAGCGATAAAGATAAGGTATTTATATTTGATACGACAATGAGAGATGGTGAACAATCACCAGGGGCATCAATGAGCGTTGAGGAAAAAATTCAAATTTCTAGAGTTTTTGATGAAATGGGAATTGATATTATTGAAGCTGGATTTCCGATATCTTCACCTGGAGATTTTGAGGCTGTGTCAGCAATCAGCAAAGGTTTAAAAAATTCTATTCCTTGTGGTTTATCAAGAGCCTTAAAAAAAGATATTGATGCGTGTCACGAGTCGTTAAAATTTGCTAAAAGATTTAGAATACATACTTTTATCTCAACAAGTCCTGTTCATATGAAGCATAAATTAGATATGACCAACGACCAAGTAATTGACGCAATTAAAGAGAGTGTTACATACGCAAAAAAATTTACTGATGATGTCGAGTGGTCTTGCGAGGATGGTACTAGAACAAACTTAGATTTTATGTGCAAGACTATTGAATTAGCAATTAAGTGTGGAGCTACAACAATCAATATTCCAGATACTGTTGGATATTCTATACCCGAGGAATTTGCTAAAACTATTACCCACATAAAAAATAATGTTCCAAACATAGATAAAGCAATCATATCTGCTCATTGCCATAATGACTTAGGTTTAGCAGTTGCAAATGCTCTAGCAGGTTTGTCAGCGGGCGTGAGACAAATAGAATGCACAATTAATGGAATAGGTGAAAGAGCTGGAAATGCTGCACTTGAAGAAATTGTAATGGCAATTAAAACAAGAAACGATTTAATGCCGTATGAGACTGGTATTAAGACAGAATTAATTAGCAAGGCATCTAAAATTGTGTCTAATGCAACTGGATTTCCAGTGCAATTTAATAAAGCAATTGTGGGAAAAAATGCTTTTGCTCATGAGTCAGGTATTCATCAAGATGGAATGCTTAAAAATAGGGAAACTTATGAAATTATGACCCCAGAAAGTGTTGGGGTAAAGAAAACTTCTCTAGTTATGGGAAAGCATTCTGGAAGACATGCTTTTAAAGATAAACTTAATGATCTTGGTTACACAGATGTTACCGATGATGTAATCCAAGCTGCTTTTGGAAAATTTAAAATTTTAGCTGATAAGAAAAAACATATTTATGATGAGGATATTGTTGCCTTAGTTGACGATAGTTTAATAATTGATAATAAGATAAATGCAATAAATCTTAAGTCTCTAAAAGTTTTTGCAGGGACGGGCGAACCTCAAAGAGCAGAAATGACATTAGATGTATTTGGAGATATTAAGAAAACTTCACAAACAGGAGATGGACCTGTAGATGCAATTTTCAAATGCATAAAAGAACTATATCCTCATGACGTTAAGTTATCTCTATATCAAGTACATGCAGTAACTGAAGGGACAGATGCACAGGCAACAGTTAGTGTGAAAATAGAGGAAAATGATAGAACAACGGTAGGCCAATCAGCTGATACAGATACATTAGTAGCATCAGCAAATGCATACTTGAATGCTTTAAATAAAATGTTAATTAAGAGAGAAAAAAAATCTTTATCAAAAGATATTCAGTACCAAAAAGTAAAAGGAGGAGTATAAAATGGGAGTTCTAGATAAATTTACAGCAATTTGGAGCCAAGATATGGCTATTGATTTAGGGACAGCTAACACGTTAGTTGTTTTAAAAGGGCAAGGTGTAGTTCTTAATGAGCCATCTGTTGTTGCTGTTGTAGATAACAAAGGAAAGAAATCGGTTTTAGCCGTCGGAGATGAAGCAAAAACAATGTTAGGAAGAACCCCAGGAAATATCCAAGCCATAAGACCATTAAGAGATGGTGTAATAGCAGATTTTATTGTGACTGAAGAAATGATCAAACATTTTATCAAAAAAGTGCATAAAAGAAGTACATTTGCCAATCCAAGAATATTAATTTGTGTACCAACTGGCTCAACTCCAGTTGAAAGAAAAGCTATTCAAGATAGTGCGCTTGCTGCAGGAGCAAGAAGAGTACAATTAATTGAAGAGCCAATTGCAGCAGCTATTGGTGCTAACTTACCAATCTCTGAGGCAACTGGATCAATGGTAATTGATATTGGTGGTGGAACAACAGAGATAGCAGTTATGTCACTTGGAGGTGTGGTTTATTCGAATTCTTTAAGAGTTGCTGGAGATGCTATGGATAATGCAATCATTGGATACATGAGAAAAGAATATAACTTGATGATAGGTGATAGTACGGCTGAAAAAATTAAAAAAGAAATAGGAACTGCAATTGCAACAAATAATAATACTTATGCAGTTAAGGGTAGAGATTTAAGATCTGGTACTCCAAAAGAAGTTAACATTACAGAAGAGGATACAGTTGAAGCATTAAATCCTATATTAAGAGAAATGATAAATGGGATTAAAGATGCATTAGAAAATACTCCACCGGAATTATCAGCGGACCTAGTTGACATGGGTTTAACATTAACTGGGGGTGGAGCATTATTAAAAAATATTGACAAAAGATTTTCTAAAGAAACTGGTCTTCCAGTCCATATTGCTGATGACCCTTTAGCTTGCGTTGCAGTCGGAACAGGCAAAGCTTTAGAGCAAGAGGAAACATTTAATACAATGTTATCAGAGTATTGATTTGAAAAATGCAACCCTCAAGTAGAGATGATTTTATAATAGCTATAAGATCTGCATTTTTAAAAAAAGAAAATAAACAAAAGTTCTCTCTTTCAGCACTAATTATTCTTGCATTAAGTATTTTAATATTAGGCAAATATGACTTTAAAGTTATTAATTATGCAAAACTATCTTTAAAAGAGATTGCTTATAGATCTACATTTATATTTTCTACTCCTGAAAACGTTATTAAAAATGGATTTATTGCTACCAAAAATCATTTCTTTGTTTATGAGGAAAATAAAATCCTAAAACAAAAAGTTAAAGATTTAGAAATAAAAAAATATAATACACAATATATACAAACAGAGAATGAAAGATTAAAAGAAACACTTAATGAGTTGAAATTTTCCTCTGACGAAATTCTTGCTAAAGTTATAGTTGATAAACAAAGTCCATTTTTAAAATCTATTATAGTAAACAAAGGGAGTAAGCATGGTGTAATACTTGGAATGGGTGTTCTCGATCAAGAGTACTTAGTAGGAAAGGTAGTAGAAGTTAATTTTACAACATCTAGAGTTTTACTTCTGTCTGATTTAAATAGTAAAATTCCTGTTGATATACTTCCAAACAATATTCAGTCTATACTATCAGGTACTGGTGGTGATATTGGAAAAATTCAATATATAAAAGAAGAGGCTTTAATTGAGAGTGACAGTATAGTCTATACATCTGGCGCAGGTGGTATTTTTAAACCTGGCGTACCAATTGGTAGGACAGTCAAAAACAATTTAAATTCTGTGATAAATGTTGAATTTTATTCTGAATTTTCTCAGTTAAGATTTGTGAAATTAAGATCTTATAAAGCAGAGGAAAATTAATGACAGAATTATCAAAGCTAAGTATTTTTAAACAACTTTTAGAAAAAGGTCCTATTATTTTATTATTTATAGCTACTTTAAATGAATTTGATTTTAACTATCTCGGTTTGAAGTATTTCTCTTTTAATTTTCCATTCATTCTTATTTATTATTGGAGTCTTAAAAGACCTGGTAGCCTAGGCTATGGTCTAATTTTCTTAAGTGGATTATTTAATGATGCTGTAGTTGGACTTCCAATTGGAGTGAGCTCATTAAGCTATTTATTTATTTGTGGTTTTTCATCCTATTTAAGAAATATTACTTTAAGGCCAAGCAGAATGAACGACTGGTTCTTTTTTGGATTTACAATTCTTGTTGTTAATTCTTTAATGTTTGCAATATCAAATATCTTTTTTAATGTACAAATTGTTTATGAGGATATCCTGGTAAATATATTATTTACATTTTTATTTTATATACTTTTTAGTATTTTATTCGAATTATACAAAAATTTTGTTTATGGAGCTTCCAGTGTTTGATGGTGGTGACTCAAATGTTAGAAAATTTAATACTGTTAATAGAAGAGTATTTATATTAAAAATTGCAAAAGGGATTATCTTCACAGGTATAGTTGCAAGATTATTTAGTTTGCAGATAACTGAAAATAAAAAATACTTAACACTATCAGACAAAAATAGATTACGAGAGTGGAGATTGCCTCCGGTAAGAGGTGAATTTGAGGATTATTTTGGCAATGTAGTTGCTGGTAATACTAAAGTTTATCAACTTCACGTAGTACCTGAGCAGGTAGAAGACTTTAAATATTTAATGGTTCGATTAAAAAATATTTTATCTTTATCAGACAAACAATTCAGTAAAATAGTAAAAAAGAAAAAACAGCAAAAACCATGGGAAACGCTAATCATATCTGAAAGTTTGACTTGGGATCAATTTTCAAAAGTAAATTTTTACTTACATGAATTATCAGGAGCAAAACCAGTATTGTCTGTAGCAAGAAGTTATCCTTATAAAGCAAACTATACTCATGTACTTGGTTATGTGGCCCAAGCAAGCGAAAGTGATTTACTAGAAAATGAGGAAATTAAAAATAAACATGTGCCTGGTTTAAGGGTTGGAAAAACTGGATTAGAAAAAACATTTGAAAATTCCTTAATTGGTACAAATAGTGTTAAGAGATACGAGGTAAATGCATTTGGTAAAAGAATAAATCAAGTAGACTTTAAAGAAGGTGAGAAAGGGCAAAAAATAAAGCTTACTATTGATACAGAAATACAAAAATTGTGTAACGAACTCTTAGCGGAAAAGTCTGGCTCTATAAGTGTTATGGATATATTTACAGGTGAAATTATTGCAATGCACTCATCACCATCTTTCGATCCGAATTTATTTATGTATGGCATAAGTTATAAAGATTGGGATTTGATCAGAAAAAATCCTTTAAAGCCTTTGATTAATAAAACTATTTCTGGTTTGTATTCACCTGGCTCAACTATAAAACCTATTGTTGCTCTATCAGCCCTAGAGAATGATGTCATCTCTACAAAATTTAAAGTTAATTGCACTGGTAAAATGGAAATGTATGGTCAAACATATCACTGTTGGAAAAAAAAGGGTCATGGCATAGTAGATCTAAGAGATGCAATAAAGCAGTCTTGTGACACTTATTTCTACGAGATGAGTAGGAGACTTGGTGTTGATAGACTTAATATAACTGCAAAAAGATTTGGACTTGGAAATACAGTGTTTAAAAATTTATATACAGAGGAAAAAAAGGGTTTAGTGCCGTCAACAAAATGGAAAAAAAATGCTTTAGGTAAAGGATGGGTTCTAGGTGAAACCTTAATAACTGGAATTGGCCAAGGATATATTCAAACTACACCATTACAGCTATGTCTAATGACTGCACAGTTGGCAAATGGAGGATTTAAAATATTTCCAAGAATAACAGTAGACAAAAATCAAGAGTCACTTGAGAAGATAAAATATAAAATGGAAGCGAGACTTAAAATAACAAATGAAAACTCGTCATCTTTAATTCGATCAGCTGAAGAAATTTTTACCAAAGGTGAAAAAGAATATAATAAACTTTTCAGAAACCAAGAGAATATTAAGTTTGTCTTGGAAGCTATGTCTGCCTCCACTAACGAGGTTAGAGGTACATCCTATCGGTCAAGAATTGATGATCCAAAATATAGATTTGCTGGTAAAACTGGTACAGCTCAAGTTAAAAAAATTACAAAATTGCAAAGAGAGCTGGATTTAGATACAGCACAAATTCCATACGAGGAAAGAGACCATGCTTGGTATGTTGCTTTTGGACCTTATAAAGATCCAAGATACGCATTATGTGTTTTGGTTGAACATGGGGGGTCTGGAAGTGCTACCGCAGCACCTTTGGCAAAAAAACTTATGAAAAAAATTATTGACCGTCACGAGGAAAGAGAAAAAATTAGAAAAAATAATTTAGTGGATATTTAAAAAAATGTTTGAGCAATCTTCATATTCAGAACAATATACATTTTTTCAAAAATTAAGATCTTTTGATTTTGTATTAATTTTTTGTGTAATTTGTTTAGGTATAATTAGTAATTTTTCTATGTACTCAACTGATGGTGGCGAATTTTTATATCACTCTAAAAGTCATTTTATAAGATTTGTAACTTTTTTTTCCATGATGATATTTCTATCTTTTTTTAATTTGAGATTTTGGCATTCTACAGCTTATTTATTTTATTCAATTACTTTAGGTTTTTTAATTTGGGCTTCAATGTATGGTGTCACTGCATCTGGCTCTCAAAGATGGATAAATTTATATTTTATAAATCTTCAACCATCTGAGCTTATGAAAATTGCGATAATAGTTTGTTTTGCAAGATATTTTCACAGAGAACAAATGCCTAATATTAATAGTTTTAAAAATATTATTATATCAATGGCTATTTTGCTTTTACCAATTCTTCTCGTAGTAAGCCAACCTGATCTCGGCACCTCTATTTTAATTGCTATAAGTGGTGTAATTGTTTTATGGCTAGCTGGATTTAATATAAAATATTTTATTTATTCTGGATTAACTTTAATTATCTCATTACCTTTTGTAATTTCAATGTTAAAGCCTTATCAAAAACAAAGAGTATTAACTTTTTTTAATCCAGATAGAGATCCATTAGGTGCAGGTTATCAAATTATTCAATCAAAGATCGCAGTTGGTTCTGGGGGTCTTACAGGAAAAGGATATCTTAAAGGCACCCAAAGTTATCTTGAATTTTTACCAGAAAAACATACAGACTTTATATTCACATTATTTTCTGAAGAACATGGATTTATTGGTTCAGTCATATTATTAATTTTGTATGGAGTTTTAATATTTAGAATATTAAATATCGGTTCTCATTCTAGAAGTTTTTTTGGAAAACTTTTCTGTTATGGTTTTGGATCTGCAATTTTTGTTTATGTTGCGGTCAACATGTCTATGGTTTTAGGTTTACTACCTATAGTTGGTTCTCCACTTCCAATTATGTCTTATGGCGGCTCATCAATGTTAGCAACAATGATTGGTTTAAGTATAGTAATGAGTACCAAAATTCACAGCAAACAAATAATACACTAATTTTTGTTTAATTTGTCGCTAGAATTTAAACATTAATTTGATGTATTATTTATCATGAGTAAATTAAGAATAGGTATAATCGGAGCAGGTATTCAAGGGGTTTGTAATGCACTTTTTCTTCAAAAAAAAGGTCATGAAGTAATAATTTTTGATAAAAATGAACCTGGTAGTGGAGCATCGTATGGTAATGCTGGTCACTTTTCACCTTATGCGTCTGTTCCACTAAATAGACCAGACGTTCTTACCGATGTTCCTGCTATGCTATTAAGTTCTACTGGACCTCTTGCTCTAAAATGGAACTACGTTCCACGAATGATACCTTGGTTTTTTAAATTTTTAAAAAATTGTTCCAAAAAAAATATGATGCACACAGCAAAATATATGCATCAAATTTTAGACCTAGCCTTACCAGCATATGATGAATTGTTTGAAGAACTAGATCTAGAAAATTTAGTGATTAAAAATGGAATTATGTATATTTGGAACAATCAAAATATAGAAAGTAGAAATTTAGAAATTAAAATTAGAGATGAGCTTGGTGTTGATCAACAACTTCTCAATCCAAAAGAAATTCATGATTTAGAGCCCAATATCAAACCAATATATGATGGTGGGGTATTTTATTCGTATGCAAGACACACCAATAACCCAAAAAGAGTTTTTCAAAAACTTTTTGATTTATTCATTCAGAAAGGTGGAAAATTTCTAAAGCAAGAAATAAACGAACTTAATTTTGATGATCAAAAACCAATCATAAGATCACAAACACAAAGATTTATTTTTGATAAAGTCGTTATTGCGTGTGGAGCATTTTCAAAAAGAATTTCTGATAACTTATATGAAGATATACCACTTGAAACTGAAAGAGGTTATCACATACACTTTAAGGGTTGTGAAAATTTGATATCAAGACCTGTTGTATTTTCAAATAGAGGTTTTGGCATGACTCCAATGGAACAAGGTTTAAGAGTAGTTGGAACAGTTGAATTTGGAGGTCTAAAAAATCCACCATCAGCAGAAAGAGTGAGAAATTTAATAAACAATGCAAAGTATATGCTAGATGGTTTGCCAGAACATGATGACGAATGGTTAGGATTTAGACCGACGCTTCCTGATTTTTTACCAGTTATTGGACCATCAAAGAATTATAAAAATGTGTTTTATTCGTTTGGTCATCATCATTTAGGATGGACATTAGGAGCCATTTCTGGAAAGATTGTATCTAAAATGATTTTAGACGAAAAAACAAATTTAAGCTTAGAACCTTATAGCTCTTTAAGATTTTCATAATTTGTGCGTAATAAAAATGGACTTGCATATTTATTATTAATTTTTGCAACTTTATTTTGGTCAGGAAATTTTATAGTTGGTAAAGCAGCAAGTATTTATCAAATACCACCATTCTCATTAAATTTTTATCGTTGGCTGTTTGCTGGACTAATACTTTTACCTTTTACTTATAAAGAAATAATTAACAATTTAAATTATATTAAATCAAAAATTAGTCATTTCATATTATTAGGTTTCACTAGCATCACTATATTTAATTCAATTGTTTATTATTCACTTTATCATACCCAGGTAATTAGCGGAGTCTTAATGATTTCAACAATACCAGTATGGATAATTTTAATTTCATCAATGTTAAAAATTGAAAAAACAAATATTTTTCAATTGTCAGGAGTTGCACTTTCTCTAATTGGTGTAATTTTTATTATTACTAAAGCAGACATTAATTTAATTCGTAATCTTGATTTTAATAGAGGAGATTTGACCATGGTAGTTGCTATGCTTGCTTGGGCAATCTACTCGTCTTTTTTGAAGAAAGATAAAATTAAAATATCTCAAATTGCTTTACTTGAGGTCGTAATTATATCTGGTTTACTTTTTTTAATACCAATATTTATTATTGAAATGTCTTTAGGTAATAATATTCAATTCAATAAACCCTTTTTCCTAACTTTAGCATACGTTGTATTATTTCCAGGACTAGCTTCATTTTTCTTTTGGATTAAAGGAATTGGAATAATTGGTGCAAATAGAGCTGGAATATTTTTACACTTAATGCCAATATTTGGTGCGATAATGGCTATGTTAATATTTGATGAAAAATTTATGTTTTATCATATTTTAGGTGCAATATTTATTATAATAGGAATTTCATTATCAAATAAAAAAACTAAACTAAATTAAGATGGTCAAAAAAATTAATTCTAAATTATCCTCAGATCAAAAACTTGTTTTGTTTGAGGAGGGAACTGAACCTCCTGGATCAAGTGAATTAAATTTTGAAAAAAGAGATGGATCATATCATTGTGTAAATTGTGATATTAAACTTTTTGAGTCCTCAAAAAAATACGAGAGTGGCTCTGGTTGGCCCTCATTTTTTGAATCCTTGCCCGATGTGTTTGAAACTAAAATCGATCATCTCATTGGTTATGCGAGGACTGAGTATCATTGTAAAAATTGTGGAGGTCATCATGGACACATATTTGATGATGGTCCAAAGCCAACCGGAAAAAGGTACTGTAATAACGGAGTCTGTTTAGTTTTTAAGGAAAAAAAATAAAATGATTTTAAAATATTTGAGTTTTTTAATTGGTTTAACTTGGTCTTACTCTTTAATAAAAACACAGTCTATTTTCAGTAAAAAAGCTGGTATTATTTTTAAATTATTTATAACAAAAGTGTCATGGTTTACTTTTATAGCTGCTGTTTACTTTGGATATAAAAACTTCTCTTTTCAGTTTACTCTTATAGGAATTATTTTAGCTATTATTTTAGTACATTTAGGGTTTATATTTTTAGGTAAATTCTTAAAATCAAAATTTACAGAAAAACAATTAAATCTTACAAAAAGCTTTTTCGAATACTCTCTAATTGTTTGGATTTTGTATTATTTTATTTATTAAAAAATTGCTTATTTTGGTCGCTTAGGCCCAAGTTAATATTGTTTTTTTTTACATTTATATATACAAATTTAATATGTTTGAAAAATTAGAAGAACTTGCAAAAAATAACAAAAAAATATCTGATTTTCATATTAGATCAGGCTCTCCTTTAGCATACAGGCAAACCGGAGAAATTATCATGGTTAAAGATGTTATGGTAAAACCACAAGATCTTATAGATTTAATGACTACGAATTGTAATGAGCATGAGACAAAAAAATTCCAAGATACACACGAGCTAGACTCTGCAGTTAATATTAGTGGACTAAGATTTAGAGCTAATTTTTATAAAACACTAAATGGACCAGCTGCAGTTCTTAGAAGAGTAGAAAGTAAAATACCAGAGATGGGACAGTTTGATTTACCAGATGCCCTTTATGACATAATTGATATGCATAAGGGTTTAGTTTTAGTTACTGGACCAACAGGTTCTGGAAAATCAACTACACTTGCAGCTATAGTTAATGAAATAAATAAAACAAGAACTGCAAATATTATAACTGTAGAAGACCCAGTAGAATTTATTCATACAGACTCAAAAAGTATCGTTTCACATCGAGAAGTTGGAAAGCAAACACAAACTTTTGCAAGTGCACTAAAAGCAGCCCTACGAGAAGACCCTGATGTGATTTTAGTTGGAGAGATGAGGGATTTGGAAACAGTAAGTCTTGCACTTACAGCTGCTGAAACTGGTCACTTGGTTTTTGGAACACTACACACGAGTGGAGCACCAAATACAATAAATAGAATCATAGACGTTTTCCCACCGGAACAACAAGCTCAGATACGAGCGCAGCTTTCAACTTCTTTGAAGATGGTTGTAACACAAAGACTTTTAAAAACAAAAGATGGCCAAGGTCGTGTAGGTGCTTTTGAAATTATGAAATGTACTGCTCCGATTCAAAACTTAATTAGAGAAGCAAAAATTCATCAAATACCTAGCATTATGCAGACCGCAGTAAAAGATGGAATGATCACAATGTCAAAATCATTAGAAAATCTTGTTACAGCTGGAAAGATTGATGCAAATGCAGGAAAAGAAAATTAAAGGTTTCGCTTTATTAGAGCTCATCGTAGTTATAGCAATTATTGGTGCAATGTCAGCTGCAGCTTATAAACCATTCCTGAAGTGGAGAACTGAACGAATGGTTAGAGCTCAAGCAACAGAGACAGCTTCCCTAATGAGAAATATTTTTTCACAAGTTCAAAGAGGACAATATAGTTTTGTACAATTTAGTGTTTATAGAGATACTGAAAACGAAGAAATAGTTGTTGAGACAAATGGTTTAGGGCAAAATAAGTTCATTAACCTTGTAAGAGATAAGTGGGACGGAACGACTGAAAAACCTTTTCACAGATTTGAGCAGAGATGCTCAATGGACATTGACTGGGATGATGAAGGAGCATCAAGCGATGAATTGACTGTCAAACAAATTAGACTTGATGAAACTAAAGTCTTAATAGGAATGCTAGATAATAATGATAATCCTATGACTATACCAAATGACGGCGGTAATATTTGTTTTTCAAAAGATGGAACTTTTTATAGTGCAAGTGGCATGTTTTTAATGAACGAGGGATCAGATTTTTTAGCCAATGAAAATTTATTTATTTGTCAAAGAAAAACAGATGAAGATAATCATTGTGAATTAAATAATAGCGGCCCTACTCAGAGTAATTTTTTTCGTATAGAATGGAGTAGATTTGGTAGTATTAATTTATATAAATGGGCAAATGATTGGGTGACTCAATGAGAAATTTTTCTAAAGATAAACTTATCAAGGGTATTAGTTTAGTTGAGGCTTTAGTTTCAACTGCAATAGTTGCAATAGGTTTTCTTGCAGTATTTCAATTAGTAAATTATTCAGTTAACTCAATTGGAGTTTCAGGTGAGCGAACAAAAATAAATTATATTACAAGTATGATCGCAGAGGATATGATTGGCTCAAGAGATGAGACGACAAATACTAATCCAAATTCCAAACAATGTTTGATTAATGATTATGGTGTACCAACAGCTTTGGATGGTGGTGTATGTCCGGATAATATAAAAAAATTCGCACAGCATATTAATCAAAGCCCAATAGGATATGATTCATGTAGTGGAAAAGGAGGTCCTATTTTCTCAAAAGAAAGTATGACAAGTATTTATAAAAATGCATTAACAGAAGGTGCTCCAGAAAATAAGTTAAACAGGTGGGGAGTTATTTTAGGTGAAGATCGTTATTTAAAATGTAGAGATAACCCAGAAGGTGTAGGTGATAGAAAAACTATTAATGTTTATAAAATTTGCACAGGTACAGGATGTCTTCCAGGGAGTTGGGATATGATTTTTGACGAAATTTACATTGGTAGAGTTGAAATCAATACTAATGCGGGCAATAAAAGAAGAACGTTATATTTTCAAGCAGATTATATTTTTAAGGAATGATGAAAAAAAAATTAACAAAGATATCAGGTGTAACATTAATTGAGTTATTAGTAGGAGTTGCAGTAACCGCTATAATGATGGGCGCAATGTTTGCATCTTATACTGCAGTTAATAGCAGCTATAAACAAGTAACTGATAAAGCGAGAATTAGTAGCTCAAGCAGAGACATAGTTGGAATGATGATGAGAGATATAAGATTAGCAGGATACAAATATTATTATGGTAGGAATGATGAAGGAATTCCACCATCAGATAATCTAACTCATATCTCAGGACTAGAGCAGGGTAGAGGGATAATAGATACCCATGATCCAATAATAGTCTTTAGAAATACTCTTGGTTATTATCCTGCAGATTTTACTGTGGATCCAGATAGCGATCTTCCAATTCCACAAAAAAATCGATCTACAGATACTTGTTGCGATAGCATATCTATTGTCTACGGTGATTTTGATAAAAATGATCCAATACAAAAATATAAAAGATATAAAATTTCATATTTTGCATTACCAATAAACAATGAGGATGGAAATCCTGATAATGATTTTTATGGAGTTTATAAAACTAAAGAAAGCTGGATTGAAAACGATGAGAATACATTTGGTAATTGGACAAGTAAATGTACTGAATGTTACACAAATCAACTTGTCAGATCACATTTAGTCGATATGGAGTTTTTATTATTTGATGGCAATGGACATCATTTGTGGAAAAATGGAGATTATCCTCTACCAAATAATGCTCATAGATCTGATCTTTATAATATTAAACAAGTGGACATGTCATTAATGTTTAGATCAAATAAAGAATTTTATAAAAATAAACCAAAACAAAAGCAATTTTTAAAAACATTAAGTAATGACAGATACTCAGGATTGGGTGTTGATGATAGATATTTAAGAGACAATGTAGTTGTAAGTATTGCTACAAGAAATATAGGAAGATGAAAAATAAAAATAAAAATAAAAATATAAAAGGATTTACACTAATTTTATCGTTAGTTCTTTTAATAGCTATGTCATTAATGGGTGGAACTCTAGTTGTGTTATCTTCGAGTGATCACCGAGATAATAATACTGATGACTTATATCAGCAAGCTTTTTACGTTGCTGAAACTGGATTATTAGAGGCTGAAAAATACTTGTTAAATAAGTTTATGGGAAAACCAAGAAGAGTAAAAACTGCTGGAGCAGTATCTAGAGAAGATGACGAGTTATCGAAAAATATACCTCCAGCAAATTCCTTTACGATCCCTGCTGGTGATAGAACCCCTTGCTACAAAAGTTTTAAAAACATCATAAATTTAGAAAATGTAGTTACACATTATACTGAGGGCTCATTTTATCAAATCGTGGAACCAATAGTTGCATCTGTCTATACATCTGCATCTGGAAGAGAGGCAAAGTATAGAGATGGAGAGATTAGCTTTTTACAAAGATTTACTTATGAATACTTTATGGTTAACGTTGGTCCAGCGGACTCCTTTGAGACTGGAAATAGTGTTCAAGCGTCAGCTACTGATGTTGTTAATAGAGGAACTGCTTTTAGGGTTTATTCCTGCGGTATTTTTGATGAAGATAAAATTATAATCCCTCTTGAAAGTATGGTAGTTTTACCGGAATAAAAAATGAAAAGAAAAACTTTTACTTTATTTTTTATAATTTCTTTATTTAGCTCACAAATATCATGGGCATGTGATTTACTAGGAATTGAAATAGGTTCAGATAAATCAACAATTGAAAATATTTTTGGAACAATTGAGGATGAGCAGTCCCAAATAGAAGGAGTCTTTGGAACAACTAGAGGAAGCGGTTCTAGTGGTCTAGGGGGAGATGTCTCAGTTTATGTTACTGAAAAAAATGCTTTCTGTGAAGACATAGACTTTGGAGAAGTTTTAATTAAAGGATATGTAGTAAACAACAAAGTTGGTGCTGTAGAAATCGAATTGCAAAATGGTCAAAACAATGATCAGAGTGCAAAGGGTTTACTCAATAAATATGTTCAATCAAGTTTTGGAGCAGTAAACACTGAAGATAAATCTTGGCCAGGGTATAAGTTTTGGAATTATGGAAATAAACAAATTTATTATTATAAGATAAAAAATATTGATAAAGAAATTATTGAGGGTGTTGCTGTAACTTCACCAGGTTATTTCGAGGTATTGCTTGGACAGGAAGAATAATGAAAATAAAAAATTTATTTAAAATAATTATAATTAATTTAATACTTTTTTCTTTAGCAGGTTCAAAATCTTTTACAAAACCAATTCCCCCTGGATCAGGAAAGGGCGATGTTCCAGCTAATATATTAATATTGTTAGATAGCTCGGTGAGTATGAGAAATATAGCATCAGGTGGAATGGGAACCTATGGTGTGGACTGGGCAGTAGAATTAAGTGATGGCAATATAATTTTTGCTGAGAATGGTAGAGGTTTTTCTAAAATTATTACCGCAACAGGCGAGAGAGATTTAACATTTGCTGGTGGTGCTATTAATTTTAGAGGAACGAATAGAGACTCAAATTGTGGAAATAAAAATTCACAAGTTAATAAAAGTTGGGCCGGGGCTGTAACTTCAAGCGATATAGTTTATGGAGTTTCAACCCAAAATAGCGGGCAGATAGTTGCAATTGATAAAGACGGCAAATGCGTTGATGTGATTGGGTTTAATAAAACAAAAATTGCAATGCCAGCATTACTTGAGATAAGAGAGATTGATAATGATGAAATTCTTTTTGTCGGAGGCAGAACTCACGAAGGTGGTGGCAAGAAAGGAAAGTTATATGTCAAGAACTTGACGAACGGGAGAGAAAAAAGATGTTCAATAAATAATAATCAACATTTTGGAAAACTGTTAAATGGAAACAAAGCAGTGTCGATGACCATTAGTAATAATGGTGATTATATTTATCTTGCAGCAGCTCAGCATCTTGTAGGTTATACTTTAACAAAAGACGGTAACGATCTTTATTGTCCTACTGATGGTAATTGGGATTACTTTATTAATACAGGACAAAATCAAGCAAGAACTCCTAGCCAAACAAATTCTCTTGCAGATGATATAAAAGATATTTACGCGATCAAATATTCTGTAGCACAAGATAACAAGATCTATGCAACAAGTAAAAACTCTCATCTTCTTCAAAAAATTTCAATAGATCACACAAATATTACAGCTAGTATAGATTTTACTATTGGTAAAAGTGGAAATGCCAAGAGTTTAAGCGATAAAGACCCAGGAGCTGTTAATGCTGCTGATGTTGAATTCAATATTCCAGGAAGGGCTGCAAGCTCTGGTTTTGCAAATAATATATTTACGAGCGCAACAAGGGTTTTAGTGGGCGATAGAAACTCATTCATACATAAATTTGATGAAAATAAAATGACAGATGCTTTAAAAGATACAGCCTGGCGAGCAAGATATGGTGGTGCTAAAGTATCAAAATTTGATGGAGCTAAAGATGCTATTGCGGAAATAGTAACAGATAGTTCTTTAACATCTGGAGCAAACTTTGGATTTGGTCATTGGAATTCAGGTACAAATGACTCACGTGGTGGAGCTGCTTGGAACCCTGATGGAGCAAGAGGTGGCGGTGAAAAATGGTGTCACTTTGTTAATTGGTGTTATTATATGGACAATGGTTGGATGGGAGGTACTCATCCTGTAGGTACATCAGACCGATGTCTTAATGATTACTGTCTAGAGGTAGGAGTTAGTGCTACTGGAGCTTCTGAAATTGTTGATGTGCTCCCAACAATCGGTATGGCATGGGGAACAGATGGAAATGCTTTCGCAGATATTGCATATCAATATTATGGCAATAGAACAGGAGAGACACCAGTTATAGATGAGGTGGGTAAACCCTGTCAGCAAAATTACGTAATCGTTATAAGTGATGGATATATACGAAACAACACTGAGTCGTTTGAAACTCTGAAAAAACTGAAAAATGAATTTAAAGTTACTACTCTTATGGTTGGATATGGCGGTTCTTATCAAACAAGTGCTAAAGTAATATTTGATAGGCTTGCAAGAGCAGGATCATGCGAAAGCCCTGGTGAATATGGTGATACTGTAGATCCAATTAGTTATGACCCACTTACGAATAAAACGGGTTGTGAAGCTCCAATAGATGCAGAAACACCAGCTGATTTAAAGACAGAGATAGAGTCAAAAATCAGACAAATCATTGCGGAAAGGTTATCATTTACAGCTCCATCAATAACAGCAACACTTGAAGAAGGTGGATCTATTTATCAAGCGCAATTTAATTATAGGTCAAACACTGAATGGAAGGGGCACCTATATAGATATAGTATTGATAATAACGTCATAAACGATGACTTGGACACAGATGAGGGTAAGGCAGCTGGTAACTGGGATGCTGGAGCTGAACTTGTTAAAGCTTCTAAAGGATCTGTGAATAGAAAAATCTGGACTGCAATTGATACTGATCAATACGGAAGCGCAGGCTACACTGGAAGCGGAGGATGGAATAACTGGAACACAAATAATGCAGCTGCAATACAAGAATTATTTGAGGCAACCGGTAACGTAGTAAGAGATTATCATAATTCTCAATCAACTTGTGGTATTAAAAATACACCAGGTGTGGAAGATGGAATTGAGGATGATGTAAAAGGATTAATAAATTTTGTTAGAGGTGTCGATTACTTTGATTACGATGGAAGTTCAGGAAGTGGAGCGTGTAATATTACTGAGGATAGAGATTGGATTTTAGGTGATATTTATCATTCTCAACTAATCGAAGTTGGTCCACCTAATGCAAGCACAAACTTTTTTGGCAACAACCAAGAAAAATACTGGAGATCAACTAAAGGTTATGGAGCTTTTCAAACATCTCTCAAAGATAGAACAACAATTGTTTACGCAGGTTCAAATGGGGGAACGTTGCACGCATTTAATGCGAAAACTGGAGATGAGGAATGGGCATTTGTACCTCCATTGATTGCAGCCCAGCTCCCGCTCTTGGTGAACAAAAATATGGATGGAAAATTTGGTGGAGGAAATAAAGCTGGAGGCACTAATCCAATATTTGCTGTTGATGGATCACCTGTTGTTCATGATGTATTTATCAAGGGATTAAATTCAGGCGGGACAGAATATGAAACAGGAAAATCCTGGCGGACTTTATTATTCATTCCTTATGGTCGTGGTGGAGCAGGATTTTCAGTACTGGATATAACTGTACCAACTGTAACAGCTGGAACAGAAAAGGATGATGGTACATATGAAACAGGGACAGGACCTCTGCATATGTTTTCTATATATAACGACTCTTATAATAAAGAGGTTATAAGAGTAGATCATAATGGTAAAATGACAAGACTTCCGTATCAAAGAGCGACTCTTTCATTAGAAGAATCTTTTGAGGGCGTTCACGCAGCTAATATCTATGAGGAAGCTGAGACAAAAGATATAGCTTTAGGAACGTATTATGATGACAATGATACACCAGACGATACTTCCGATGACGCACCAGATGCACAATATTTTACTAATAGGGATGCTAAAAATACATGTCAGGGTAACAGTGATTATGCAGGAGGTGACTTTGTAAACACATCCTACGATAGTGGTGCAACAACATGTTTCAGAGATAATGTTTTTACATTTGATATAACATTACCAGACAGTGCAGTAAGTAATGGAACGGTAAAAGATGGTATACTGTCAATTTCTGAATTAGTGAGCGACGATTGGGTTGAGATATCTGATGATGATGTTACAGCAACTTATGACGGCGCTATATTGACACTAAATTTCGGTGCTACCAACAAATTTACTATTGACCAAGGTATTGCAGGACGATCTGATAAAATTAAAATAGAGACGACTTGTGATGGCCAAGGAATAAATAATATAGAGTTCGATTATAGTGGATTAGGTGAGACTTGGTCCACACCAAGAATTTTTAGAATGCCATCTACCAGTGGAAGCTTAGATCATAAGGATGATAGATACGTTGCAGTTATGGGTGGAGGAATGGGATCTGGAACTAAATGTGTAGGTTCTGGTGTCTTTATCGTTGATTTAGAAGCCGGTCCGCTTGAGGACAATTCAGAGCTTGGACATAAAGCTGGAAGATTATTTGGATCAACTGAAAATGACGGATTTATGAGGATATTAGACAGTGAAAAGAAAGGGTATAAAATAGGAATTACGGGAGAGTATGAACATGCAAGCCCTATAGTTAATTCAGTTCCAGCCACACCAATAGTAATAACAGCAGATAATGTACCACAGGCTGATTGGCGAGGAGCAATGGTTTACATTAATGATTTAGAGGGAAAAGTAATTAAAATTAACTTAACCTCAGATGGTACTCTATATGAGCAGCAGTTTCTTATGAACTTGCAAGCAGACAATATAAATAAGAGGTTTAGTTTTTTTGAAATGGATGCAGCAATTGGAGGAGACTCCGGAAATCTATGGTTATTTGGGGGAACAGGGAACTTTAATAGAATATCTGAAACAGTAGGTGAAGATGGAAAAAGCTTAATGGATAATATAGTTTATGGGATAAGAGATCGTGATTTTCCAAACTTTGTTTCAAGAAATAATCCTAAACTTATAAGTGGAAGTACAGACTTTATTCTTAATTCAGCGACCGCATTTAATAGTTCAAATACTCCAAAAATAGATAAAAGTTCTGATTGTGTTGATACAACAGGAGAAAACTATCCGACCTGCAGTGTTGGAACTAATGATGATGCATGGAAATATCACTTAGGTGAACCAGATAGCAATCCTAAATCAACTACAGGCAATAAATTTAGAAAAACTTCAGCAGCACCTACTGTTTATAGAGGTAAAGTTTATTTTCCAATCTATGAACCAGCTGAACAAGTTTGTGAATTAGGAACGGCATATGTTTGTGCGTATGATGATGAGTGTGGCTCATTAGACTCTACACATATCGATCCTAGTGTTGCACAAGGAAGTTGTTATGAAGTAGGAAGTGGTATTTTATCCAAACTTGTTGTTTACGGTGGTAGCATGTTTGCAAACTTAGCTGGACCAGAAGAATCAGAAGATACTCTTGTACAAATACTTGCCAGCGAAAAACAATTTAGATCTTTCAGAAATTCTTGGCGAGAGAATTTTTAGTTATTAAATAATAATAATTTAATATGGTTACCAAAGGTAATATAAACTACTGTTCCAATTATAAGATAAGGACCAAAAGGAATCGATGTTGATAAATTTTTTGTTTTGTTAATTAAAGACGGAAGAACATATAACAACCCTATAAAGGATGAAAAAAAAATTATTATAGGAACACTCACCCATCCAAACCAAAATCCAATCGCCGATAAAAGTTTTGCGTCACCTAAGCCCATTCCTTCTTTCTTTCTTATTTTTTCAAATAAAAAAATAATTATCCATATTATTACATAGCCAACTATTCCCCCAACTAGTGAATTAATTAGGTTTGGAAAAATATCCAAATTTAAATTAGGGTAAAAAGATTTTACAAAACCAATAAACATTAAAGGAAAAGATAATTCATTTGGAATTATGAAATGTTTGAGATCAATAAAGAATATAATAATAAAAAATATACTTAAAATTATTAATAATAATGTTGTAACACTCAATCCATATACGTAATAGATAACACAAAATGTTATTGCGCTTAATAATTCTACAATAAAGTATTGAAAATTAATTTTGTATTCACAATTTCTACATTTTCTTTTTAAAAATAAAAAAGATACTATAGGAATATTATCAAACCATCTTATAACGTTTTTACATTTAGGACAAAAGGATCGATCTAATACAATACCTTTGTCTTGTGGTAATCTAAAAATACAAACATTAGAAAAACTACCCCAGATACTTCCTAAAATAAAAAAAAAAGCAAATATCACTAATTAGATTTTAAATTGTGATGCAATATTTATGATCCCATCGATACAATATTGAATAAAAATTACTGCATCCTGAATATGCAAATAGAAACTTGGCGAATTAATTATAATTTCCATAGCTATTAAAATTACCAAAAAAGCATTAGAATGCCAATTATAAAAGAATACAAAAAATATTATAAAATATGTTTTTTAAAACAAAAAAAATTGAGCCAATAAAGAAAGATAACTCTTTGGACGAGGATCTTGCGATTATTACGCAAATGAACCAGGAATTCGCAACATCTTTAGATTTAAATGAAACCCTACAAACAGCTTTAGAAGTAATAATTAAAAGAATAAATGCTCAAGCAGCAAATATTTTTTTAATTGATGAAAAAAAACAAGTGTTCCAATGTATTGCATCAAAATATCAATCATATCTTGATGAATATGAAATTCCTTTAACACAAGGTGTAATGGGCAAGGCTGTTCTTCAAAAAAAATGTATTAGAGTTGGAGATGTAAGAAAAGATGTTAGAGAAATTGCTGAATTTTATTTTGACTTAGATAACAAAACTAATTTTACAACTTATTCAGTTCTTTGTTCACCATTAATTGCTGCGAATGAATGTATCGGTGTTATTCATTGTCTTAATAAAAAAACGAATGGAAAATTATTTGAGGAGAATGATAGAAAATTACTTGAAACTTTATCTGCACCTGCTGCTTTAGCAATCCGTAATGCAAAAATGGCAAAAGAACTAGTTGAAAAAAATAGAATGCAAAAGGAAATAGAAATTGTTGGGGAAATACAAAAAACTTTATTATCTAAGAATAAAGATGAAAATTTTCCGATAGCTGGAATAAATATCCCTGCAAAAGTTGTATCAGGTGACTTCTATAACTTTTCTGAGATTAGAAAAGGAATGTATGGCTTTGGGGTTGCTGACGTTTCAGGCAAAGGAATTAAATCATCATTACTTATGTCGAAGGCATCTAGTCTCTATCGTTGCCTTAGCAAAACTATTTTTTCTACATCGGATCTTTTAAACTTACTTAACAAAGAAATTTGTGAAACAGCTGCAAGAGGAATGTTTGTTACGATGTTGGTTGGAATTTATGATAGTAATAAAAAAGAATTACTTTTATCAAATGCTGGACATGAACCACCACTTGTAATTGATAAAGAACAAAAATTTTCAAACTTTTCTGAAGCTGGTCCACCACTCGGTATAACTTCTAAAATAAAATATAAAGAAACAACAACAAACTTTTCAGACAGTTCAATGTATATTTTTACAGACGGTATAACCGAAATAAAAAGTCCATCAGGTGACATGCTTGAAGTTGAAGGTTTTCAAAAATATATAAAAAAATATCAACACACACCAAATAATAAAAGATTAAAATTAATGATTGAGGATATAGTGAAAGCAGGCATGATACAAAAAGATGATTTAACAATTGTAACAGTCGATAGTATACAATGACAAAATTTATGTCGATCATTGCGATATTAATTTCAGTTGTATTATATTGGACAACAGCAAATGTTTGTAAATATAATTTTGCAATTGATAAGAAAACAAATATGTTAAATATTCTTTCAGAAGAAATTGGTCCTTCAATTAAAAAAGCACAAGTTTATTATTATAAAGAATTAGATTGCACTAAAGTAGATTGGTCCTTTGATTATAATAGAGTTGTAAAAAATGTTGAGACATTAACAGTAATGGTATATCAATCGTTTACAACAGATATAACCGGGAGATCTTTAGTTGAATAATATTATTTTGTTAATTTTATAATTTAATTAACAAAATTTTATTTTTTAATTAATTTAAAGTAATTATTTTAATTAATTTCATAATAAAAATAAAAAATATTTACTTTTTTAAAAAAAATTACTCTTTACTTTAAAATTTTGTTAAATCTATTAATAAAATAAGCTTTATGAAAACTTTTGATGATTTTTTAAAAAAAATTATCTTACAAAGTAAAAAAAAATACAATTTTTGATTGAAAATAGAAAAATTATGAAAATTCTGACTAAAAATGGTAAAAATTATTTAGAGCAGTAGAAATAAAAATATAAAATTTAGGACTGATATATAAAAATTTTACAAAAATTTAACCACTCTAACACAAAAAAATTTATCTCTAACACAAGAATTGTATATAAACCTATTTTAATAAAAGTGTTGATTTTATTGATATTTTAGTTTTTATTTAATTATAATTAACTCTAACACAAATAATTTTACCGTTTTGTGTTAGAGTTATTAAAAATATTAATTTCTGTAAAAAGAAAATAATTTTTTTTAAGAATTTAAAAAAAGTCAATAAAATCAACACTTATAGAAATTTTGACCTAAAATGGTCACCATAGGTTGTATTTTGTGTTAGACATTTTTTAAAATTGTGTTAGAGATAAGCTATGTTTGTGTTAGAGAAATTATAAATTTTAAAATATGGACGATAAAGAGAAAGAAAAATTTGGTGTCATTATAGATAAGAATGACCAAGGAAGCGACAATCAACCTAAAGTTGATGATGCTACGGTAAATTCTGATAAAAATAAAGAGAGCAAAATTTTTGAACCAGAAAATAATACACCTTCTGAAGAAAAACAACCTGAAGGTGATATAAAGACCGAAACAGACGAAACAAACCAGTCAGCAAGTAATTTAAATGAAAATAATAAAAATAAAGACGAAAGTCCTGAAAAAGATAAGCCTGATGGAAGCAATGATGTAGCTGAAACTTCAGATGAAAAGAAAGAGCATCAAGTAATTCACAAAAAAGACGGAAGATTACATATTTATGTGAGGCAAGATAAATATAAAGGTGAATTAAAATCAAGGAATTGGGTTGGGAGACTTTATATTGATGGAAAACAAAAGATTTCTTCATCAGGTACTCCAAATTTAGAGGAAGCAATCCCAATTTTAGAGAAATGGTTTGATGATGTCCATAAGCAAAAAGAGAGAGAACAAAAACAAATAGAACAACAAAAATCAGATAATGTTTCATCACAACCAAATTTAGAAAATTCTGAGACTCCTGAAGTTAAACCAAGCCCTAATGAGGAAATAAAACCAAAATCTCCAGAGATATCTACTCAAGAGCTCATTAACCAAAAAATAAACGAGATAAAACAACAAGAACAAAATAATATTTCTTTTAATCAAAAAGAAGAAACTGACGATGGGGGATCGAAAGTTCAAAACATTTTTAATAAATTAAAAAATATTAAGCTAAAAACCCCCTCCTTTGGAAAAAAAGACTCAACTTCTCCAAAATTAAATTTTGATAAAAATAAAGTAAAAGAAAAATTTAATAATTTTTTAAAATCGCGGCTTGGTAAAAAAACTGCGCAAGGTGAGGAAATAGTTGGTGTTGAAATTACTAATAAAGAAATTAGACTTGCACAAATTTCATCAAACAAAGCAAATCAATGGGTATTAGACAGATTTTATACTCATGCAATCGACCTTCCTGAAGACTCTGCAATTGTTGATCACGAAAAAAAGGTAAGTGAAGAATTAAACATAGCATTACAAAAATCAAAAATATCAACACCAAATGCAGCAATTGCAATTCCAGTTACAAACGCAATTATAAGAGTTGTTACTGCTCCATTAATGAATGATGAAGAATTAAAAAAAGCAGTAGATACAAATTCATTATGGGAAAACTTAATTCAATTAACTGATAACCTCGACGATTATTCAATCTTTCATCAAGTTATTAACAGAAGTTCAAAAGAAAATACTATGGACATATTATTTGTTGCTTCAAAATTAGCTGATATTAATAATTACACATCAATAATTAAAAATAGTGGACTTAATCCCGTAATTATTGATGTTAAATGTTTTGCATTAAAGTCTGCTGTTGATCAAATCAACCAAATTTCAAATAAAACAGAGGATACAAATTTTACAGCAATGTTAGAATTTGGATTAGACGAGAATTATGTAATGATATTGTATAATAATAACCCAATAATTACCGATATTTTCCTACGTGGTCAGGATAGAAAAATTCTGAAAGAGTCTCAAGATCAAGAGGAAAAAGATGCTCTAGTTAGACGTTTTATGACACAGGTAAAACAAGCTGTACAAGATTTTGAAACTAAATATGAAAAAAGGGTTAGAAATATTAAAGTAGTTTCCAATTTACCAAACGTTGATGATTATCTATCTAGCTTTAGAAAAAGTTTAGTAAATACTGGCTTTAATTTGTTTGATCCGTTTGATGGTTTAAAAATACCTCAACAATTAGAAAATAAAATAACTATTGAAAATAGATCTTATTTTTCGACTGTTGTTGGTCTTGCTTTTAGAAAACTCGATGTATTTGGATATTACAAATTTGTTACAGCTGTAAAAAATATAAATCTTCTTCCAAATAGGGAAGGAATGATTAAGCAAAAGAAAATGAAAGCGTTTTCCGATTTTGCTTATAAAGGAGTAGTCGGAGCGGTTGCAGGTATATATTTAATCTTATTCGCTTTATCATTTTGGAATATTTATACCTATAACAATAAATTAAAAGTATATGATACTGTAGTAGCAGAGCATTTAGCTAAGCAAGGTGAAGTTGCGAAATTTTCAAAAGAATTAAAAAAAATGACAACAACTCTTAAACTAAGTAATAGTCTTAAATCCAATAAAGATTTGAGCTACAGAGTGTTAGCACAGATTGCGAACAGCGTTCCAAATAGAGTTAAGTTTGACTCTGTAGATTATGATGGAAAGAGACAAATTGTTATTACGGGAATTGCAGCGGGTGATAATGATATCTTACAGTTGATCAGAAACTTACAATCAAAAAGTTACATAGCACAAGCATCACTATCATCAATGAAAATGCCAAGGGTACAAGCGGGAGATCAAGTAATGAAAGGATTTAAAGTATTTGTAAAAGTTAAAGGATAATTATGGATCTGAATGAATTAAAAAATTTAAATATGGATGATTTGAAAGCAAAAATTTTAGCTTTTGCTGATAAAAAAACTTTGATTAAGATTGGTATAAGTTTGGGTTCAATTATTATCTTTTTAATAATTTATTATGCAATTTTAAATCCAATTGTAAAACAAAAGAGGGCTCAAATTACTGACATGAATACCAAACAAGAGGAGATTGCTAAATTTGAAAAAGATATTGTATCAATAAAGCAAAAGATTAAAAAAATTAAACCTAAGTATGAAAACTATTCAACATTATTTCATTCAAAAGCAGAAGTAGAGGGTTTATATCAAAACCTAAGTGAGTTTGCGACTATAAATGGTTTAGTTATTTCAGTAATAGAAAAAGGCAAACCTCAGCAAGTGTCAAAGTCGGAAATTTTAAACAAAGGTAAGAAGAAAAAGAAAAAGAAAAAGAAAAAAGCAGAGTCTAAAAAAGATCAAATTAAAAACATAGCATATTACTCAATACCCGTTAAATTTCAGATCAATGGTAATTTTTTAGGATATATTAAATTTAAGAGGGCTTTATCGTTATCTAATAAGATGTTGAATTTTGAGTCAGAAAAGATACAAGTAGAGTCAGGAGATTCAACTGGAGCGATAAAAGTAAGTGGAACTTTAACAATAGTGGGGCTAGCAGATGAGTTCTTTTAAAAAAATATTTGTAAAACTATTATTAACAATTCTAATAGTATTATTTAGCAATAATATTTATGCTGACACTCATGATAAAGACAAATCATCAAGTCAAAATAAAGAGGAACCATTACCTTTAAACGATCCTTTTGTTGGAGACTCATCTTTTTCAGGCGGAGTTAAAGTTATAACTGAAGATGGAAATAGTTTAGCAGAAAAAAAGCGAATTGATTTATACACTTACAAGTTAGTTGGAATAATAAAATCAGATTCAGATAGTTTTATTTCTCTAATAAATCAAGATGGTGAAGTAATTACGGTAGGTATGTTTGAGGAGCTAAATGATGGTGTCAAACTAGTAGATATGACAACCAAAGAAGCAATTTTTCAAACCGACGAAAAATATTTAATCATGAATTTTAAAAACCAGATTAAGGAGACAAGTGAATATTAATTCTTTAAAAATATTTTCTGTAATT
>CACKBK010000009.1 GCA_902598425.1 uncultured Pelagibacteraceae bacterium
TTTTTGGTACAGCCTTCATTGGATTATTACCTTTTGCTGGCATAGGAATTAGCTCATGTTCACCAAGTAATCTAGCAACTCTAGTGGTTGGTTTTGCGCCTTGGCTTAACCAATATTTTATTCTATCCGTTTGAAGTCCAATTCTTTCCTTTTTTTCTTTTGGAAGCAAAGGATTAAAAAAACCTAATTTTTCAATAAACCTTCCATCTCTTGGAAATTTGCTATCAGCAACAACTATTTTGTAAACTGGTCTTTTTTTTGTCCCTCCCATCGATAATCTAAGTTTTAACATTATTCTCCTTTTTTTTATTTTAGTTGATTAAAAAGTTCAGGCGGAATACCTTTATCTGCCATTCCTTTCATATTTCCTTTTGACATCTTTCTCATCATTTCAGACATCATTTTAAATTGCTTGAGCAATTTATTGATAGTGGCTATGTCTGTACCAGAGCCATTAGCAATTCTTTTTTTTCTTGATCCATCAATTATTTTTGGATTTTGTCTCTCTTTTTTAGTCATCGATAAAATGACAGCTTCATTTTGAGTTATAACTTTTTCATCTATTCCAGATTGATCCATTTGTGATTTTATTTTTGAAACCCCAGGAAGAAAGGACATTATGCCCTCTATGCCACCCATTTTTTTCATCTGCTTTAATTGTGATAAATAATCATCTAAAGAAAACTGGCCCTTCTTTAAATTTTCTTCTGTTTTTTTTAATTTCTCTTCATCAAGATCTTCAGCAGCTTTTTCAACAAGGCTAACTATATCCCCCATTCCTAAAATTCTGTTTGCAATTCTTTCGGGATAGAAAACTTCAAGATTTTCAATTTTTTCACCAACACCTAAAAATTTTATTGGAACATTCGCTACATATTTCATACTTAATGCAGCTCCGCCTCTTCCATCTCCATCAGACCTTGTAAGAACAATTCCTGACAAATTAACTGTGTTTTTAAATTCTTTAGCCACATTTGCTGCAACCTGACCAGTAAGCGAATCTGCAACCAAAATTGTCTCTACGGGATTTATAATTTCTTCAATTTGCTTAATTTCACTCATCATTTGTAAATCGATTTGGGTCCTACCCGCAGTATCGAATAATATTACCTCTGATCCATTAAGACTTGCGGCACTCAAAGCTCTTCTACATATATCAGCTGGTTGTTGTCCCTCAATAATTGGTAAGGTGTTAATATTATGCTGTTCTCCTAAAAGTTTAAGTTGTTCTTGAGCTGCGGGCCTATAAATATCTAAGCTCACAATCATTACTTTCTTTTTTTTATTTTTTTCAATAAACTTTGCAAGTTTTGCTGTTGTTGTGGTCTTTCCAGATCCTTGTAAACCTACCATCATCATAGATACTGGGGGTACAGCATTAAAATTTAAATCAGTATTTTCGCTTCCTAATAAATTTATTAATTCATCATTTACAATTTTAACCACCATTTGTCCTGGCGATGTAGATCTAATGATTTCTTGTCCTAATGCCTTAGGTTTAATTTTATTTACAAAATCTTTAGCAACCTCTAATGAGACATCAGCCTCTAAGAGTGCCAATCTAATATTTCTTAACCCTTCATCAACCTGCTTCTCATCTAGAGATGCTGACTTTTTTAAGGAGGAAAATATTTCCTCGAATTTATTAGTTAAATTTTCAAACATAATTTCATCCAGCAGTTATCGCACCAGTGGGCGAACCCTCGCTGACTGGTGTCGATCTCTTTGTTGCCAAAGACACCGCAAATTGCTGTTTTTGCGGAAACTTCGACAAACTATAATAGAG
Organism: uncultured Pelagibacteraceae bacterium; assembly: GCA_902598425.1. GTDB lineage: Bacteria > Pseudomonadota > Alphaproteobacteria > Pelagibacterales > Pelagibacteraceae > Pelagibacter. The sequence continues at coordinate 1,787 of CACKBK010000009.1, forward strand.
GTTCAAAAAGTCAATAAATAAGTTAAGTATTAAATATATGGAATTTAGAGCTTTTAAAATGGATGGTTTGGGTAACGATTTTATAATTATAGATAATAGAGAAAAAATTATAAATCTTACAAAAGACCAAATTATAAAAATTTGCGATAGAAATTTTATTGGTTGCGATCAGTTAATATTTATTAAAAAAAATCAAAATTCTGATGGTTATCTTGAATTTTTTAATTCTGATGGTGGAAAAGCAGGTGCATGTGGTAATGGGACAAGGTGTGTCGCTGATTTTATAGCTAAAGAAAAAAATAAAAAAATTGTTAATTTAACTACTTCCTCTGGAAATTTGAAATCTGAGATAATTGGGGAAAATATTGTTTCAACTGAAATGGGACAACCAAAAACAAAATGGAGTGAAATTCCATTATCAAAAGAATTAAATACAATAAATTTAAATATTAAAATTTTTGATAAATTTAAAAAAGAATTCCAAGGCGGTACAGCAGTAAATATCGGAAACCCACATGTAGTTTTTTTCGTACCAAACATTGATAACTTCGATATAAAAAAAATAGGTCCTGAAATTGAAAATCATAATTTATTTCCGGAAAAAACAAATGTTACTTTAGCAAAAGTAATTAGTAAAAATTTAATAAAAGTGAATGTATGGGAAAGAGGGGCGGGAAATACAAAAGCTTGTGGAACTGCAGCTTGTGCAACTGCAGTAGCGGGTAAGTTGAATGACTTAACAGATCAAAAAGTAGATATTGAATTTGCTACTGGTAAATTGTTTGTCAAAATTGATGAAAAAAATTCAATTCATATGAAGGGTCCAGTTTCAAAAATAAATACTATTAATGTCAAATTGTAATGAGCATATTTGAAAAATTTAAAATAGGCTTTAAAAAAAGTGCGCAGAATATTTCCTCGGGTTTTCGAGAAATTCTTATAAAGAAAGAAATTGATGATAACTCACTTAATAAAATAGAGGAATTTTTAATAAGTTCTGATGTAGGAATTGATGCAGCTTCTGAAATAAGAAATATTTTAGCTCAAGAAAAAATTGACCCAAGTTCGGACTTAATTGGAGAAATAAATAAAGTTCTTAAAAGGTATATTGTCTCTACTATGGGAAATTTTGAAAAAAAAGATTTTTTCAAAAATAATCATAATTTAAATGTTATATTAGTGGCTGGTGTCAACGGCTCTGGAAAAACAACAACGATTGGCAAAATCGCTAAAATTTTTAAAGAAAATAATAATAAAGTAGTCTTGTCTGCGTCTGATACATTTAGAGCTGCAGCAATTGAACAATTAGAAAATTGGGCAAATAAAATCGGTGTCGATTTGGTAAAATCAAATCAAGGGTCGGATCCTGCATCTGTTGCATATAAAGCAATGAGTTTTGCAAAAGAAAATAACTTTAACCAATTAATTATTGATACAGCTGGAAGGTTGCAAAATAAAAAAAATTTGATGGAGGAGTATAAAAAAATTGCAAACGTTGTAAAAAAAATCGACGATAGTGCTCCACATGAAGTTATTTTAGTTTTAGATGCTACTTCAGGACAAAATATACTGAGTCAAGTTGACGAGTTTAACAAAATTATTCCCATCACCGGACTTGTTATGACAAAATTAGATGGAACAGCAAAGGGTGGTATTCTCTTGGCTTTATCTAAAAAATATAAAATTCCAATAATAGGACTTGGCTTAGGTGAAAAAGAGGATGATCTTCAAATGTTTGATGTTGAAAAATTTGCTGAAGCTTTTACTCAAATAAATTAGTTTATTAAATTTTTTGATATCAAAGGTTTAAATAAATTACACTCATGCTTTTTATCAAGAGCAGCATATCCACAATTCTTAGCATACGAAGAAATTATAAAACCTAATTTCCCACTCCTATCGTTGGATCTTAGTTCTTTTTTTTGAATATCAAATGTAAGATTTTTTGAGATGTTTTTATTTGCACTAACCATCACTAATGTATTATTATCCTCTAAAAGATAATACGCAAAATCCTCTGGGAATACTGGATAATCATAATCCATTAAAAATAATTTAGCTTTATTTGGAAACCACTCATAAGAAATAAGAGGTAGATCCTTTTTTAATTTATGGTCATATAGATAAAGATCTTGTGGATAATCAGTTACATAATTTAAATCTTCTCCTCTTGCAAGTATGGCATTTTCTCTTGTTTTAAAATATAGAGTGAATTTTTTGTTATAAGACTCCATTTTACCTATATGAAAGTATTTATCTGATTGATCAGAAGAAGCATTGCTACAAATTAAAAGTAAAAGTGTTATTATAAAAATATTTCTCATTAACAAGATTTAATTGTAAACTTTGAAGAGTATTTGTTTAAAATGTGTCTATTTTAGACTTTTAATAAATTTTTGAATTTCGCTGATTAAATTTTGATCGAAATTCATCATATGATCATCATTTTTTATAAAATATTTTGATTTTTGAGTGTTTGATTTTTCAAAGATTTCAACACCCATACTAAAAGGAACTATAGTATCCTCCTCACCGTGCATCACTAATAGGGGGGAATTTATTTTTTGAATCTTATTGATAGAGTCGAATTTATCTTTAAGAATAATTTTAACTGGAAAAATTGGATAATATTTTTGTGCAAGTCTTGTCATTGAAGTAAATGGGGATTCTAATATTATCCCTGCGAACTTATGTTTACTCGCTAAATCAACAGCAACTGCTGTGCCAAGAGACTCTCCATATAGAATTATATCTTTATCTTTAACACCATTATTGTTCAGCCAAATTTTAGCGGATTTTGCATCTTGATATAAGCCACTCTCAGTTGGTTTTCCCTCATTTCCACTGAAACCTCTATAAGCAATTATTAAGTAATTTATTTCAAGTTTTGAGAGTTCATTTAATTTATAAACTCTATTATCAAGTTTTCCAGCATTTCCATGAAAAAAAAGAATAGTTTTATAATCTGAGTTTTTTTCAAAATACCAAGAAACAAGTTTATTTTCTGATTGAATAAATTTTTTTTCTATATTGTGGTTTAGGGATGTTTCGTCTAAGTAATTATTTTCACTTGGATGATAAAGTAATTTTCTTTGATAAAAAAACAAAAAAATTATTACAAAAATATATAAAAATAATAATATTAAAAAAGAATTAAGAGCGATGCTTCCTAGCTTCATTAAAAAAATTATTTTTTATCGAAAAAGGCTTCATATAGCATCATGAATATGGCAACTCCCATTAGTAAGTAGACTGGCAAAACATCCCAAAAGGTTATCATCATTGATCTTGTTAATGTTGTAGCAAGACCAACTAGAAAAAAAACTGCAAAAGACAAACCTATTAATGTAGTTATTTTATTCATTAAACTCCTTACTTTTTTGTTCAAGCCATCTCGCGGTACTTAAAAATCTTAGATCGTCATATTTATCTCCAACAAGTTGGACACCTAAGGGTAGATTATTTTCTCCTTGAAGTAAAGGCAGAGAAATTGCTGGTGTATGCATATAAGACCAGACTCTATTAAAATCTGCACTTCCAGTGTCTTTTAGTCCTTTATCTGCTACCCCAGTGCTACACGGGCTTAATACTCCGTGATAATCCTCGAATACCTCTTTATAAGACTCATAACTTCTTTTCATAAAATCAACTGCATCTAAATATTCTTTTGCTGAATATTTCATTCCTCTTGCGATTGCTGATTGCATTTGTTTTGATAGCTTATTTTTAGACTTTTTGTAGTAAACTTGAAAGTTATTAGCTAAGTCAGTTTCATGAATAACTCTGTGATATTTATCTATATCCTTGAAATATGATGGCGTGTCGAATACTTCAATATTTTTTTTAAAAGTTTTAATAAAGTATTCAAAAGACTCCCTTGATTTTTTATCAATCTTTTTCCAGCTATCGGTTTTATAAAAAATAAATTTTGGCTCAAATAATGGTGCTTTCAAACATTCTTCCAACATAAACTCTGATGAATAATGTATAGTCGCTTCATCGTACTGATCTTTTTTGATCAACACCTTTGCAAGTAAAGCTACATCCTCGACAGTTTTTCCGAAAACACCTATATGATCTAGATTATATGATGTTCTGAGAACACCATTTCTTGATATTAATCCATAACTTGGTTTGTAACCAACTACGCCACAATAAGATGCAGGTCTTATGACAGATCCGCCAGTTTGAGATCCAATAGATAATGGAGCCATATGAGTTGCAATTACTGCAGCTGATCCACTCGATGATCCACCAGGTGTTCTTGTATAATCATGAGGATTTTTTGTTGCTGGAGGCCCAAGATAGGCAAGTTCTGATGTTGCTGTCTTACCCATTATTATTGCACCTTCAGATTTTAGTAAGTCAACTATTTCAGCATTTTGGGATTGAGTTTTACCTTTTCTTAAAACAGTACCACATTCTGTTGGCATATCATAAGTGCCAATTATATCTTTTAAAGCTACAGGAACTCCATGAAGTAGCCCCATCGGTTTACCTGACTTTCTATAAGTATCTGCTTCTTGAGCTTTTTCTAATAATAGTTTTTTATCAAAGAATGCCCAAGCTTTAACATCTTTTTCAAATTTGTTTACTTGAGAAATATAGTGCTCACACAATTCCAAAGAAGTCATCTCAGATTTTCTAATCTTTTCTGCTAATTTAGATATTGGTAGTGAGAAGACATTCGTCATTTAAAAATTACTCTGCAAATAATGTATCAGGTAACCATAATGCTATTCCAGGAAACATATACATTAAAACCATAGCAAGAATTACAATTCCAAGGAAAGGCATAATTCCTCTAAAAATTTCCATTAGCTGAACATTTCTGCTTTGAACACCCTTTAAATAATAAGCTGACATCGCCATGGGGGGAGTTAAAAAAGATGTTTGTAGATTTAATGCAATTAACATTGCGAAGAAATAAGGATTAACTCCAAAAAACTCTACTAATGGTAAAAAAATCGGCACAAAAATAATTAATATTTCTGTCCATTCAAGCGGCCATCCTAAAAGGAAAATTATAATTTGAGTAATTACTAAAAATTGCCATGGTTTAATATCCATCGATTTAAAAAAATGTTCAAATACTTCATGTCCGCCAAGATAAGAAAACACAGAGGCAAAAGTCCATGACCCCACAAATAACCACATAATCATAGCGCTAGTTTTTGCTGTCAAAAAAACAGACTCTTTAAAATTTTTCCATTTAAGAGATTTATAAAAATAAGATAAAACTAATGCTCCAAATGCGCCAACAGCTGCTGCTTCAGCAGGTGTAGCTAATCCAGCTAAAATAGTTCCTAAAACTAGGATTATTAATGAAAATAATGGAACAAATGAAACTAATACTTCTTTTAAAATTTCAGATCTTGGAGGAATTTCTTCAGCTGCAGGCTTTGGAGCTAAAGAAGGATTAAAGTATGCTCTTATTATAACATAAAGAATATATAACCCTGCCAACATCAATCCTGGAAATATTGCTGCAGCAAAAAGTCTGAGTGGAGACAATTGAGCAATTACTGCATAAACAATCAACATAATACTTGGAGGAATAAGAATTCCTAAACATCCACCTGAGCAAATCACTCCCGAGGCAAATTTTTTGTCATATCCAGCTCTAATCATTGCGGGCCAAGCAAGAAGTCCCATAAGCGTAACGACTGCACCAATTATTCCTGTAGCCGTCGAGAATAATGCACAAGTTACTAGTGCAGCTACCGCCATCGACGCTGGAAGTCTGTGCGACGCTAGTCTTATTGCAAAAAATAGTTTTGCTACAATACCTGCTCTCTCTACTAAATATCCCATAAATAAAAATAAGGGGACTGCTGTTAAAACGGTATTATCCATTATTGTATAGGTGTTAGATACAAGTAAAGAAAATATCCGATTATCAAATAAGTGATCCATTCTAGTTGGATCAAAATAAGCGTAATAACCGAAACCAACACCCATTGCTAACAATGTAAATGCAATCGGAAATCCTAATAAAACTGCAAAGAGAAATAAACTCATCATTAAAATTGCAATCTCTGGATTAGTTAATTCAAATAACATCTGCTTGATCGTCCTTTTGCGAAGTTCTCATTAAAACTTTTTCTGTTTCCTCAGCATCTGCAGATGCTCTTTGAGGCCAATGTCCAGTTCTAATGCAAATAATTGCTCTGCATACCTCACTGACACCTTGTATGGTTAATAATATTCCGGACAATGGTATTAATGATTTTGCCATATAGATTTGTATTTGCGCTGGACTGTTCCAACTCGTTTCTTTTATTTTCCATGCTAAAGCTGCATATTCATATCCATAAAAAGCTAAAGCTAAAATTCCAGGAAAGAAAAATATAAAATATAGAATTAAATCTATCCAACCCTGTACTCTTGTTGGAAATAATCTGTAAATTACATCACCTCTTACATGAGCTTCAGTAGATAAGGTGTATGCTCCTGCCATCATAAAAATAGCTCCATACATTTGTAAACTAAAATCAAAGTTCCATAATGTTGGGCTATTGAATGCATATGCCATGATAACTTCATAGCAAGTACCTCCCATAAGAATGACTATACACCAAGAAAAAGCTTTCCCCATTGAAGCGCTAAGGGTGTCAGCAAATTTTATGAAAGATTTCATTATCGTACTTTATGTTAAATTATATTAACAAAGCAAACAAAAAAAAGGGGACCATTTGGTCCCCTTTTTTAATATTTAAGTTAATAATTATATCTTAACTTTTCCAATAGGTCCGAACTCATTTTCATAAGCTAATTTGTAATTAGGCTGGTTCATCAGCAAGTACTTCATTACTCTTTTAGCATATGCTTTTTGAGAATCCACGATTTTCTTAAAGAAAGGATCTTTCTTATTGAAATCACCGATTACTTTATCCCAACCTTTTAATTGTTGAGCTAAAATCTCATCAGACGTTTGGTAAACATTAACTTTATGTTCATTCATTAATTTAGATAAATCAGCTGAATATCTAACTAATGCTTTGAAATAGTTGTCTGTGTTTGCAGCGTAAGCAGCATTTTTTAATATTGCTTTGTTAGCTGGTGACAGACCGTTGAATGTTTTGTTGTTGATAGGTATTTCAAACATCTCTTGAGATTGGTGGAAACTTCCTAAGTGATAATGCTTAGAAACATCTTGCATACCAAACTGAGAGTCTGAAGTTGGGTTGTTAAACTCAGCAGCTTCAATCAAACCAGTTTTCATTGCTGGTTGAATTTCACCACCTGGTAACTGTCTAACGACCATTCCCATTGCAGTAAGAACGTTAGTTGCAAGACCAACTGTTCTATACTTCATACCTTTAACATCAGATACTTTTGTTACATTTTTCTTAAACCATCCAAACGGTTGTGCTGGCATAGGCATGTGAAAAACACCTGTGTAGTCGAAACCTACTTTTTTAATAGTTTCCTCATAAAGTGCTCTTCCTCCACCATACTCCATCCATCCCATTACTTCTTGAGATGACATTCCGTAAGAAGGTCCAGTTCCAAATAGTGAAGCGGCTGGATTCTTACCATACCAGTAGGCTGTTACCCAGTGGCCCATATCTACAGCACCTGAACTTACAGCTTGTCCAATTTCACTAGTCTTAACAACTGCTCCGACAGGTTGCAGATCAATTTTTAATGATCCACCTGACATGTCGCTAACCATTTTGCAATAGTCTCCTGCCATTTCAAAAAATATGTTAGCACCACTTGGCCATGCAGCTTGCATTTTTAGAGTCTGTGCAGCACCTAAATTTACATACGGCATTGCAACAGCTGCTGCACCCGCTGCGGCTGCAGTTTTAAAGAACTTACGTCTTGAAGGAATTTTTCCCTTCAATGATTTTTTTTCTTTAACCATTGTTTTCTCCTCTTAGTTAATTAACTTAAAATAATTAAAGCATATTAGGAGTTGTGAGTCCCTTGTTAAATGGTCCTCAAACACGTTTTTTTCAACTTGAAGTGGTAATTACTTTGAAATACTTCTAATTTACTTTATTTTTACAATTACCTGTTTTGAAATATTCCTCAATATTATCTATCGCTAAATTAGCCATTGCTGTTCTTGTTTCTTTTGTAGCACTCCCTAAGTGAGGAAGGATAAAAGCACTTTTATGTTTGAGATAACCTGGATTTAAATTTGGTTCACCTTTATAGACATCTAGACCAACTGCATAGACTTTTCGTCTATTCAAAGCATCTATTAACGCTTCATCGTCAACAATATCTCCCCTTGCAACGTTTGTAACAACTGCACCTTTTGGCAAAAATTCCAAAGTTTCTTTATTAATAAGATTTATGGTTTCTTTTGATGCAGGGCAACAAACTGATAAAACATCTGATACAGATAGTAAACTTTTTAAATTATCATGATATGTTGCTCCTTGAGCCTTGTCTTCACTTAGTTTTGATCGATTGTGATAATGAATAATCATGCCCAATGATTTTGCGACTTTAGCAATTTTTTGTCCAATTCTACCCATGCCAAGTATTCCTAACCTTGTTCCTGTCAATTGTTTACCTATCAAATAATCCGCTGACCATTTCCAGTCTGATGCTCTTGCACCATCTATGCCCTCTGAAGCACGTCTGCATGCACCTAAAATTAGAAGAATACCAATTTCTGCAGTTGCATCAGTTAAAACTTCGGGTGTATTGGTTACTGCTATGCCTCTTTTTTTTGCAGCCTCAAGATCTATATTTCCGAAACCAACCGCAAAATTTGAAAGAATTTTTACAGTATCAGGTAGTTTATTAATGGTTTCCGAGTCCAGTTTATCAGTTAGTGCTGAAAGTATACCATCACATCCTTGGCTCAGCTCTATCAGTTTACTTTGAGAATAAAGTTCATCATTGGTATTTAAATTAACATCATATGTTTCCTTTAACCTATCCTCATTAGACTGAAGTAATTTTCTAGTTACTAGAATTTTTTTCATTTTATTATACTAATTTAAATCAAAAATTTTACCAGGATTCATAATATTATTTGGATCCATAGTTCTTTTGATTGATTTCATAACTGGAAGATTATCAGGATGTTCTTTTAAAAGATAACTTTTTTTATGAAGTCCGATTCCATGTTCACCTGTTATAGTCCCCTCAAGTTCTAAAGATTTATCTATAAGGATGTCATTAAAATATTTAATTTTTTTATACTCCTCTTCTACTTTTGGATTATATGGCATCATAATATGAAAGTTTCCATCACCTAAATGTCCGACCATAGGCGCTCTTAAACCAAGTTTTTTAACCTCTTTCTCGGCGAAATTTACACATTCGGTAATTCTTGAAATTGGTACACAAACATCGGTAGTATAAACTCTACCATCATCAATTAAAGCTCTCACTGAATACCATGCATCCCATCTTGCTTTCCACATTTTTTTTCTTTTTTCAATTGTATCAGCCCACTTAAACTTGCTCCCATTATTATTTTTTGATATTTCCTCAACAATATTTATTGACTCTTTATTTGAGATTTCAGATCCATGAAATTCAAAAAAAAGTGTTGGTAGTGGACTTACATCATCTAATTTTGAATAATTGATACTTATTTCCATCTGATCTTTATTTAACATTTCAATTCTTGCAATTGGAACTCCATATTGAATCGTCTCTTGTGCAGTTTTTACTGCATCCTCTAAAGATGTAAAATGGCAAATAGCACTCATTATACTTTCCGGAATTGGTGACAATCTTAGTTGGACTTCTGTTATTATTCCTAAAGTACCTTCTGATCCAACGAACAAATTTGTTAAATTATAACCAGCGGAGGTTTTTTTTGATCTACCACCTGTTTTTATGATATCTCCATTTGGTAAAACAACAGTCAATCCTGTGATAACTGATTTCATCGTGCCATACTTTACTGCCATTGTCCCAGAAGCTGACGTAGCAGCCATACCTCCAAGTGCTGCATTTGCACCAGGGTCTATTGGAAAGAAAACACCATCTTCTCTTAAGTCTTCATTTAATTGTTCTCTTGTGACATTCGCTTGAACTCTACAGTCAAAATCTGTTGCATTTACACTTAAAATTTTATTCATTTTTTCAAGTGATACAGTTATTCCATCTTTATTTCCTACTACGTTCCCCTCTAAAGAAGTTCCAGTTCCAAACGGAACTACAGGCATTTTATGCTCATTGCACAATTTCAAAATTCTGGAAACTTCCTCATTTGTTTCAGGAAATACTACCGCTTGAGAAAGAACTGGGTCGTAAGTATCTTCTCCTCTTGCAAAATTAGCTCTTGTCGACTCGGATAGTGATATTCTATCTTTTAAAAGCAGGGTAAGTTCGTTTTTAAGTGATACATTTTCCATTTAAAAAATAGTATATCAACCTATCTGCAAAAAATAAACTTAGCCAAGCATTTTTTTAATATTATCTAAAGCTTGTGAAATATTGTCTCTTGAAGCAGCAAAGCTAAATCTCACATAATCATTACAGGTTTTTCCAAAAGCAGTACCAGGAACTATCGCAACGCCAGCCTCATGCATCGCTCTTTTACAGAATTCCCCACCATTCATTCCAGTTCCAATTACTTTGGGGAAGGCATAAAAAGCTCCCCCAGGCAAACTACACTCAACACCTGGCAAACTGTTTAATCCCTCATGAATCATTTTTCTTCTAGCTGTAAATTTTTCCATCATCTCATGAATAGAGTCGTCTGGGCCATCTAGAGCGGCTATACCAGCAAACTGGGCTGCTGCATTTACACACGAAACACTATTAATTAATAATTTGTTTACATGTTCAACCAAATGTTCAGGCCAAAAACTCCAACCTAATCTCCAGCCAGTCATTGAGTAAGCTTTACTCCAACCTTCTAAAACAATTAATCTATCTCTTAATTCTGGATAATTAAAAAAGGTTGGCATTTCTTTATTATCAAAAATTTGTCTACTATATATCTCATCACTTAAGATTGTTACATGTGAATGTTTTTTTAATCCCTCTGCAAGCTTATCTATCTCAGGTTTTTCAACAAAGCTTCCAGTTGGATTATTTGGGTTAATTAAAATTAATAGTCTAGTTTTATCTGTTATAAGTGAAAGAATTTTATCTGCGTTAAATTTTAAATCTTTGTCCTCAGTCAAATCATAAGGCACTGAGGTTGATCCTGTATAGTTTATCATTGACTCGTATATAGGAAATGCTGGAGTAGGATGAATTATTTCTGCACCTGGCTCACCAAAACATTGAATTGCATAAGTCATAGTTGGTTTTCCACCTGGCATGATTAGTATTCTCTCGAAGCTTACATCAGCATTATAACGTTTTTTAATCCATCTAGTTACAGATTGTCTACACTCAGGAATTCCATTTGACATTACGTAACCATGATGACCATCGTCTAAAGCTTTTTTAGCTGCATCAACTACATGTTTTGGTGTTTTGAAATCTGGCTGACCTAATCCTAAGTGAATCATTGGTTTTCCTTGAGCCTCTAGCTTTTTAGCTTCTGCAAGAACACTAAATGCAGTTTCTGTTCCGAGTCTATCTAAGCTTTTTGCAAGTTTCATATTATCTCCAGTTTTTATTTTCTATAAATTAACTTCGAGCTATTTAATTCTCCTAAATTTTTACAACCCATTAACACCATGTTTCTATGAATCTCATCATGCATGTTTTGTAATAAATGTTCAACGCCTTGTTGACCGCCTGCGGCCAAAGAGAACAGAAACATTTTTCCGAAACTACACGCTTTTGCGCCCGCTGCCAAGGCTTTTAATACATGCGTTCCTCTCCTAACTCCACCGTCTAGAATTATTTCAAGTTTATCTCCTACAGCATCTGAAATTGCTTTTATCTGGTCAAAAGGAGATCTCGAGCCATCTAATTGTCTACCACCGTGATTTGATACCATTATAGCAGTACATCCAATATCAATCGCTCTTTTAGCATCATCTACTGACATAACGCCTTTTAACGCAAAAGGTTTTCCCCATTTTTTTACACAATATTCTGCATCTTTCCAATTCATAGCTGGATCATATTGTTCGTTAATATATTCGATTACAGACTTTGCAATGTTAGTACCTTTATCTGTTTTTTTTGCAACGTTTGCTAATTCAAATCTTTTTCCAGTTAAATAATTAAAAACCCAGGCTGGACGCATAGCAAAACTTAATAAACTATTCATTGTAAGTTTGGGTGGAGTTGTAAAGCCAGTTCTATGGTCCTTTTCCCTATTCCCTGCAACAAGAGTATCTACAGTCAAACACATTCCGTCGAAATTTGATCTTTTACATCTATCAATTAAATCATCAGTAATGGATTTATCCTTATGAACATACAATTGAAAAAGTTTCGGCCCGCTTGAAATATTTGATATTTCCTCAATCGTATTATTTGCCATTGATGACATGCTATAAAAAGTCCCAAACTTTGCCGCAGCTTTAGCTGAAGCTTTATCACCTTCGGGATGATACAATCTTTGCATAGCACTTGGTGATAAAAAGATTGGCATATCAATTTTTCTTCCAAATATACTAGTTGATAGATCGGGGGTTCCAACACTTGCAAGAATATTTGGCACAAGATCACAATCATCAAAAGATAAAGTATTTCTTTTTAGTGTTTTTTCATCATCTGATCCTCCATCAATATAATGAAAAATGGGTGATGGAAGTTTTTTTTTTGCTAATTTTCTAAAATCATTAAAATTGTAACAATCAGTAATTTTCATTATTAAAACTATTAAAACTTCTTTAAGAAATTAAACATATAGCTATTGGCACCAGGATTCTTTTCTCCAAAATCTGCATTAGATATATGATTATAAGAGAGACCAAATTCAGAGTCTTTAGGTAGATCAAGTGAGAGCTGCAGCTCGCTTTTAAACTCAATCATGTGACCCAAATCTTTTCCATCTCCTTTGCCGTAAAGACCTGGAGTAAAGCTTGGTGTAAAGTTAAGTTTTCCTAAATTATAATCAGCTTGAACACCTGTATATAAATATGTAGCATTATCACCAGTCATCATAAAGCCTGTTATTGGAGACAAAGTTCCTATAAAACTATCTCTGTATAAATCCTCATTTTGATGTTGAATTCCAAAAGCAACAGATTTTCTATAGTTGTCACTAAAATCAAACATGCCAGTGTAAAAATTATATTTATGGGGATCTATTTTCTTTTTTATTGATTCATCACTTTTAGAAGTCGAAAAGGAAAGAGCAAATATAGTTATTACAATTAAAAAATTTTTAAAATTCATATTAAATTTATAATATATTTATATCGTATTGTTACTTCTTGAAAACACCTAATTTTCTTATGATTATGGCCCCTCCTATAACAAAAAGTATAATAGGTAAGCCCCATAATAAATAAGTTCTTTTGTTTATTTCTGGATTATATAAAACCCATTCTCCATAATTTTTCTTCATAAATTGGTAAATATCTTTTTCTGACATTCCATTTAATAAGTTTTTTCTTACTACTATTTTCATACTCTCAGCAAAATCGGACTGAGAGTCATAGATAGATTGACCTTGACATATTAGACAACGAAGATTTTTAAAAATTTTATTCTCTAATTCAGTAGGTTTATCTACTGCTAGTAAATAATTATTACTTAAAATGATAAAAAAAGTTATAAAAAAAATTAGTTTTTTCATTTTATTAATTCTAATATTTCATTAAATTTTTTATTATCTATGGGTCCAATAATTTTTTTAATTATTTTCTTTTCTGTATTTACAATAAAAGTTTCGGGAACACCGTATGCACCTAACTCAATTGATGTAACACCATTTTTATCTGATAAAATTTTTGAGTATGGGTTGCCAAGCTCATTTAAAAAAGATTGAGCATTACTAATATTATCTTTGTAATTAATACCTAACAAATTCAAATTTTTATTCTTAAGTGCCATTAAAAATGAATGCTCGGCTCTACATGGAATACACCATGATGCCCATATATTAATAATATAATAACTATTATTTTTAAAAAGATTATCAGAGATTATCATTTCTCCTGAAAAAAAATCATTACCTACAAAATTTGGTAGCTTAATTTCTTTATCAAGTTTTGGTGTATATATATTAGGTTTCTGCAAACCTACATAAAATACTGCAAAACAAAATACGAATAAAACAAAACTGATAGTAACAAAAATTTTATTTTTCATTCCTAAAAAAATTAATACACCCACCAATCATTATAAGAATTGTAGAAATCCATATCCAAACCATTAATGGCTTTTCTTGGTAGCGGACATTGAAATATGTTTTATCTTTGACAGGATTTATAACTAAAAATCTATCTTTAAAAATACTCGTTTTAATAAAGGCTTCACTAGTAATTATCTCTGGTTGATTATATATCCTTACTTCAGGCATAAACTTAGTATCAATTTTTTTTTTTTCTTTAATAATAAAAACTCCAACAATTTTTTCAAAATTTGGACCTGAGCTTGTCTCTATTTTTTTAAAAATAATCTGATTATTTTCAAAACTTAATCCCTCACCAACTTTCAGATTTGCTATGATTTCTTTTGAAAAAATTGCATTTAAAATGATACTTAATATAAGAAGACTGAATCCAAAGTGTGAGACCGTTTGTGAAAAATTTTTATAACCTTTTTTTAAAAAATCTTTTACAGTCGTAAAAAATAAATAAAAGTTAGCTGTAAGTAATAATAAAGTTAGAAGCTTTACTTTGCCTATTATTTTCAAAATAAAGAAACTTAAAAATAAGTTGATAATAAAAAATATCAGCAAAATTATTTTTTTTTCTATTTTTTTACTACTTAACCATCCTAAACTAGGGCCAAGTGACATAAAAATTAAAAAGGGAATTAAAAAAGGAATAATTAGCTTATTAAAAAATGGTGGTCCTACTGAAATTCTTTGGTTTGATATTACTTCTAGAAAGATTGGATAAATTGTACCTATTAAAATTACTGACAAAAAATACATTAAAAACCAATTATTTATTAAAATATGACTTTCTTTTGTGATTAACCCAAAACTTTTATTGGAGGAATTTAATTTATCTTCATAAAAAAAATAAAGTAATAAAGATAAGAATATTATAAAAAATAAAAAAATTAAGATATATAAACCTCTTTCAGGATCATTTGCAAAAGTGTGAACTGAATTTAGAATTCCAGATCTTACCAAAAAAGTTCCACAAACACTCAAAGTAAAAGTAGATATACACAAAATTATTGACCAGGACCCTAAAGATGATCTTTTCTCTAAAACTAAAATACAATGCAGGAGCGCAGTTAAACTTATCCATGGCATTAATGATATATTTTCAACCGGATCCCAAAACCAAAAGCCACCCCAACCCAGTTCATAATAAGCCCAAATGGAACCTAATAAAATACCCCCAGATAGAAAGATCCATGAGCAAAGTATCCACTTTTTAATGTGAGATGCCCAATTACTATTAACATTGCCAATAACTAAAGAGGATAAACCTGAAGAAAAGATAATGGATGTAGACACATAACCTAAATAAAGAATTGGTGGATGAATGGCTAATAATGGATCTTGTAAAATAGGATTTAATCCTAGTCCCTCTTTTGGAGAAGGAAATATTTCATTGAATGGATTTGATGTAAAAATTAAAAAGGCTGTAAAGCCAAAAATAATGATCTGTTGAAATATAACAGTTAGTAACCTTTCCTTAGTTGATCTACTATATGACCTAGAGAAATATAAAAAGTTAATAAAGGTTAATATTAACAACCAAAGCAATAAACTTCCCTCATGATTTCCCCATAGACCACTTACTTTATAAAAAAATGGTTTTGTTGTGTGTGAATTATAATAGACAGTAATATTACTAAATTCTGAATTTATAAAAAGAATAAGTAAACAAATAAAACTTACAAAAATAAAAAAAAATTGGAAAAAAATTAATTTTTTAAGATCTATTTTTATTAACTCATTAAGATTTTTTAATCTAAAAATTGTACTAAAAAAAATTGCAAAAGATAGGATAAGCGAGATAATTACAGAATAATTTCCAATAAAATTAAATGTCAATTTATTTATCTCCCTTTTGGTTGCTTAATTCTGGAGGCATATAGTTTTCATCATGCTTAGCTAAAATTTTTACTGCTTTAAAATAGTTTTTATCTTTCAAAAATCCTTCAGCAACAACTCCCTTATTTTCTTGAAATAAATTTGGTACAAGTCCAGAGTAAGTTACATTAATCTCATTTTTAAAATCAGTAATTACAAATATGATCTTATCATTATTTACATTAATAGAATCTTTCTTTACCATTCCGCCAATCCGGATTTTATCTTTTTTTAAATCGCTAAGAGCTTTTATCTCTGTGGGCGACAAAAAATAAACTACATTTTCTTTTAACGAAACCAAAACTAAGTAAATTGTTAATCCAAGAGATAAAATTAAAACTGTTAGGAATGTAAGTCTTAACTTAACTTTTTTACCATACATTTGTTAAAGTTAAATTTTTGAAAAAATACTTGCTGATAATATTTCTTTGTTAATTTTTTGTTTATTGGCTATGGAAACTTTATCTAAGTTTAGCTTACCAAATTTTTCAGCAAATTTTTGTTGTTCTTTTTTTAGCTGGTATCTAACAATCAAGTATAGTCCTAAAAAATTTATCATTGTAAAAACGAATGCGGAAAAAACAAAAACACCATATCCATTCATGCTTAAAAAATTTATCATAGTCGATCTAAACCTTTATTTTTTATCTTTATCAGTTCTGTATTATATTTCATTAAAAAAATCAGCAAAGAAAATAGGGCAAATGCCGCAGTCATTATTACCAGAGGCACCAACATCGACTCATGAATTTTTGAATCAGATAATATTTTTATGGAGGAAGGCTGATGAAGTGTGCTCCACCAATCAACAGAGAATTTTATAATTGGTATGTTAAAAGCTCCAATAATAGTTATTAAAGACGTAATTTTTACAACACTATCTTTATTCTCAAAAATTCTCCAAGCTAATAAGTACATCAAATAAAATAGGCACAAAATTAACATAGTTGTAATTCTAGCATCCCAAGCCCACCAAGTTCCCCATGTAGGTTTGCCCCAAATCGATCCTGTTACTAACGCAATTAAAGTAAAAACAAATCCTGATGGCGCCAGACTTTTAGTAATTATTACTAGATTTTTATTTTTAAAAGTAAAAACTAAAATAGATAAAAAAGCCATGGAAGAAAAAATTCCTAAAGATATCCATGCAGATGGAACGTGTACATACATTATTCTAACCGAGTCTCCTTGCAAATAATCCTCAGGAGAAATAATTAATGCTTCAATTAATCCTAACGATAAAACTACTAAGAAGAATACTAAAATTAAATTATGGTACTTATTAATGAATGAAAAAATTTTGCTTTGATTAAAAAAATTCATTCTAAATTATATACAAATTATTAAGAGATTGAATGAGCTAAAAGGTCAATACTGACCAAGAATGAGAGGGAGATAATTTATAAGGGAAACAATATCATTCTCGGTCAGTAATATTTAAATAACAAACCTATATGACAAAGTTTTGAACTAATTGTGTTTAAATAATGTATTTAGTTAATTTGAAGGCTTAAAATAGCTAGATCCCTTTTTGCCTGAGAAAATTTCGTTAATTAAAGGATGTTTAATTGGCTCTTCTGAGTCGTCGACTAATAGATTTTGCTCTGAGACGTAGGCTTCATAAGTAACATCATCATTCTCAGCAAGAAGATGATAAAAGGGTTGGTCTTTTCTTGGTCTCACATTCTTAGGAATAGATTGGTACCATTCTTCGGAATTACTGAATTTAAAATCAACATCATATATTACACCTCTAAAATCAAAGTGTTTATGTTTAACGATGTCACCAATTGAAAACTTTGCTTTTTGAATACTCATTAGAGTTATTATATGTGTATTTAAATTTAAAAATCAATAAAAAAATATTAAAGTTTTTTGAAATCTGTTAATATCTTTTTGTGAATAAATCATTTTTCAAATTTGTCACAGACTTCGGTCCACTTTTAATATTTTTCTCTTTTTATTACAAAAATGATAAAAGTTTAGAAATAGCAATACCTCCTTTCATAATTGCCACACTAATCGCTTTAATTTTTGTTTGGATAAAAGAGAAAAAAATTCCAATGGTTCCTCTTATAGGAGGAATTTTGATAACTTTTTTTGGCGGTTTGACAATTTATTTTAAAAATCCAATTTTTATTTATATTAAGCCTACAATAATCAATATATTATTTGGACTAGCTTTGATGTTTGGGAAGTTTTTTACTAAAGAACCATTGTTAAAAAAAATGCTGGATGGTGCAATTAAAATTACAGATGAAGGTTGGAGGATATTAAACCAGAGGTGGGTATATTTCTTTTTTGCTCTTGCAATAATGAATGAAATAGTTTGGAGAACACAAACAGAGGAATTTTGGGTAAATTTTAAAGTTTGGGGAATGTTACCTATAACATTTATATTTACTGCTTTTCAATTTAATGTAATTAATAAGTACAAACTTGATGAATAAAATCCTCAAACTTGTAGTAGATAACACCTCGAATGAAAAAGATAAAAAAAATTTTTTTGAAAAAAATGAGTTAAAAATAATACTAGACCTGTATGCAAAAATGGTTTCTCAAGGTTCTTGGAAAGACTATGGTTTATCTATATCAAGTAAACAAGTTGGATTTAGTGTTTTTAAAAATTCTGCGGAAAACGCAATGTATAAAATTTGCAAAAATTTCAAACCTTCAAATAAAAATTTAAAATATTTAATAACCGATTCAAAGGGTAAGATTTATAAAAACTCTAATAATTTAGAGGCACTATTAAAAAGTACTAATTGGAAAAAGTTATAGAGATTGAGTTATCTTCTTTGTCCGAAAAGTCTTAGAAGCATTATGAATAAGTTGATGAAATCTAGATAAAGAGTAAGTGCACCCATTACTGCTTTTTTACCGATAACTTCACCTGAGTCCGATGCCGCGTACATATTTTTGATTTTTTGAGTATCGTAAGCAGTTAAACCAACAAAGATTAAAACTCCTAGAATAGAAATAACAAAATACATCATCGCAGATTTTAAAAATATATTTACAAGTGATGCAATAATTATTCCTATTAGACCCATCATTAGAAAAGATCCAAATTTTGTTAAATCTCTTTTAGTAGTATATCCATATATACTCATAGCTCCAAAAGTAGCTGATGTGATGAAAAATACTCTTGCAACACTTACTCCAGTATAAACTAGAAGGATCCAAGACAATGATAATCCCATTAAAGCGGCAAAAATCCAAAATACAGTTTGTGCCTTAGCAGCACTCATTTTGTTTATTCCAAAGCTCATGTAAAACACCACTCCTAGCGGAGCTAACATCACTATCCATTTTAAACCTGAAAAGAAAAGTGCATTACCTAATGAGGTAAAACCTACGATGGCGCCTTGAGAGTCTGTTACTACAGACATCTTAAATGATAATAACGCAATAATTCCAGTTAGAAGAACACCAGTTGCCATATAGTTATAGATCTTTAGCATGTAAGATCTTAGACCTTCGTCCCATACTACGGTTTTTTTGGCAGCTGTTGCCTGAAAGATATTTTGTCTATTAAAATCCATATAATATATATAATAATATTTTTTTATATTTTCAAGTAATCAAAAAAAGCAAAATTTTAATGAATTATAAGAAATTGGGTAACACAGACTTAAAAGTGAGTACAATTTGTCTCGGTACCATGACCTGGGGTGAACAAAACACAGAACAAGAAGGTTTTGAACAAATGGATTTTGCTTTAGATCAAGGTGTAAATTTTTGGGATACAGCAGAAATTTACTCAATTCCACCCAAAGCAGAAACTTTCGGTCACACAGAAATTATAATTGGTAACTGGTTTAAAAAAACAAAAAAAAGAGAAAAAGTCATCCTTGCAACAAAAGTTGCGGGTCCAATGAGATCTTATGTAAGAGGTGGTGGCAATCAATTTGGAATTAAAAATATGACAGAGGCAATTGACGGAAGTTTAAAAAGATTACAAACGGATTATATAGATTTATATCAATTGCATTGGCCTGAAAGAAATACCAATATGTTTGGAAGACTGGGTTATGAACATAATGACAACGGTGAATGGAATAAATTTGAAGATGTTTTAGAAAACTTACAAAAATTCATTCAAGCAGGTAAGATTAGATACGTAGGATTATCAAACGAAACACCGTGGGGAGCCTCTAAATTTTTACAAATTTCTAAAGAAAAAAAATTACCAAGGATGATGTCAGTTCAAAATCCATATAATTTACTTAACAGAACTTATGAGATAGGTTTAGCGGAAATATCTGTGAGAGAACAAATGGGCCTCTTAGCTTATTCACCTCTTGCAATTGGTTTCTTGACTGGAAAATATAGAAATCAAGAAAGACCAGAAAAATCAAGACTTGCGGTAGATGGAGATTTTTGGACGAGATATAATAAGCCAAATACTGAAAAAGCTGTTGATGCTTATTATGAAATAGCTAAAAAATTTGACTTAGATATGGCCCAGATGTCTTTAAAATTCTGTGAAATTCAACCCTTCGTTACTAGTGTTATAATTGGCGCTACAAGAATGGATCAGTTGAAAACAGATATAGAAAGTGTAAATGTAAATTTAACAAAAGAAATTTTAAAAGAAATTAATGAAGTGCAAAGTATATTTCCAAATCCATGTCCATAATTAAAAAAATATTATTACTATCTGTTTTAATGACATTAAGTCTTGCTGCATCAGCTGAGGAAATAAAAAAAATAGGTAAATTTAAAGATTGGGAAGCTATGGTTTTAGTAAGAGATAGTGGCATTACTTGTTTTGCTCAATCAAAACCGGTTCTTCAAGCTCCAAAAACAAACAAAAGGGATGCAAGACTATTTGTTAGTTTTAGACCCAATGAAAAAATTAAAGATGAGATAAGTATTACTCCAGGTTATGAGTTTAATAAAAAAAATTCTATTACTGCTAAGTCTGGAAAGTACAAATATAATTTTGATATTTCGCAACAAGGCTTTGCCTGGATTGCAGATGCTAAAATTGAAAAAAAAATGATTAAAACTATGAAAAGAGGATCAAGAATTATGATATCAGGACATAATTCATCTGGTTCACAAACTATTGACCATTATTCACTTCTAGGTTTCACAAAAGCTTATAACGAGGCAAAGAAAAGCTGTAGTTAAAATAATGAGTAAAAAAAAAATTGTTCTCGCTTATTCAGGCGGTTTAGACACTTCCATAATACTTAAATGGCTCCAAGAAAACTATAATGCTGAAGTAATTGCTTATACCGCAGATATTGGCCAAGAACTCAATAAAGGGAAAATAATTAAAAATGCAAAAAAACTAGGTGTAAAAAAAATAGTCATCAATAACCTTAAAAATATTTTTGTAAAAGATTACGTATTTCCAATGATTAGAGGTCACGCCATTTATGAAGGTGTTTATCTATTAGGTACATCAATTGCTAGACCTTTAATTGCAAAAGACCAAATTCAAGTTGCAAAAAAAAATAAAGCTTTTGCTGTTTCCCATGGATCAACAGGCAAAGGAAATGATCAAGTAAGATTTGAATTGGGTTATCATTATTTTGGTCCAAAAATAAAAGTTATTGCTCCTTGGAGAATTTGGAAATTAAAATCAAGAACAGACTTAATAAATTATGCAAGAAAGAATAATATTTCAATTCCAAAAGACAAAAAAGGGGCGCCACCCTTTTCAGTTGATGATAATTTATTTCATACATCGACTGAGGGTAAAGTTTTAGAAAATCCAAAAAATTCAGCTCCAGAGTTTATTTTTCAAAGGACAATTTCACCTGAGAAAGCACCTAATAAACCTACTTATTTATCAATTGGATTTAAAAATGGTGATCCAACAAGTATAAATGGAAAGAAATTAACTCCAGAGAAAATTTTAGAAAAATTAAATCGGCTAGGTGGAAAAAATGGAATTGGGAGAGTTGATTTAGTTGAAAATAGATTCATTGGAATAAAATCTAGAGGAGTTTATGAAACACCCGGAGGGACATTGCTTTTAATTGCTCATAGAGCAATGGAGTCTGTAACACTAGATAAAGATACTATGCATAAAAAAGACTCCATTATGCCAAGATATGCTGAATTAATTTACAATGGTTATTGGTTTTCTAAAGAAAGATTAAAATTACAAAAAATTGTGGATCAAAAAAGAAAGAAGGTTAATGGAACTGTAAAACTTAAGCTATACAAAGGAAATGTTACAATTCAATCAAGAATGACTAAAAGTAGTGCTTACTCAATGAAGAAAGTCTCTTTTGAAGAAAATAAATCTTTTAATAAAGCTAATGTTGAAAGGTTTATTAATTTCCACAAAAAAAAATTAAAATAACAAATATGAAGTTTGAAGCCTCGAGAGCGAAAGCTATAGATAAACTAAATAATTTTGTTGAAAATAATCTTTCTGATTATTCGAAGCTAAGAAACTTTGATTTTGGCCCTGATAAACGAAATAATGTTTCTTGCTTATCACCTTATATAACCCATGGTGTAATTAACGAAGTTGAAATAATAAAAAAATCACTGGAAAAGTATTCTTTTTCAAAAAACGAAAAGTTCATACAGGAAGTACTCTGGAGAACATATTGGAAAGGTTGGCTAGAATTAAGACCAAATGTTTGGGACGACTATTTAATTGATCTTAAAAATATTCGAGAAAAATATAAAAACGACACAAATTATCAAAATGCAATAAATGGTAAAACTAATATTGATTGCTTTAATGAATGGGTAAGTGAATTGAGAGAAAATAACTACTTACATAATCATACAAGAATGTGGTTTGCCAGTATTTGGATTTTTACACTTGATTTGCCTTGGCAACTTGGTGCAGAATTTTTTATGCATCATCTATATGATGGAGATGCAGCATCAAATACTCTCGGATGGAGATGGGTTGCAGGAGTTCAAACACAAGGAAAGCATTATCTTGCGAGCGAATGGAATATAAAAAAATTTACCAACGATAGATTTAAAAATATTAAGTTAAATGAGAACGCTCCTCCAAAAATTTCAGACAAAACTTACTCAATAATAAAACAGAATTTTATTAATTCTGAAAATATTGAAGAAAATAGTTTGTTAATTTTTGATAATAATCTTTCTTTTGAATTCACTGACTTTAAAAATAAAAAGTTCAAAAAAATTTATTTAATATCTAATAGAGATAGATCAATCAAACTTAGTGAAAAAGTAATGAAATTTAAATCACTTTTAATCAATGATCAGGAACATAGATTAAAAGAACAATCAATTGATTGCGAAGTTATTGATATAAATGAAATTAAAAACATCGATGAAAAAATTATTGGATTATATCCAAATGTTGGCGAAAACTTAGATTATTTAAATACAAATAACTTAAATTTGAATTTTCTATACAGAAAACTTGACCAGTATTCTTGGCAATATTGTAATAAAGGATTTTTTAATTTTAAAAATTACATTCCTAAAATTATAGCAACTTTTAGCTAACTTTTAGATATTTATCTTGCAAGCTTTATAAAAATATCACCCATGCCAGCATCTAGCTGCTCTAAAGGTGTGTTATTTCTTAATTCACAATATTCTCCAGTAACCTGGTGACTTTTAACTAAATCAATGTCACTATTTTTGCAACTTCTTCCATTGTGCAATAATCCTATCACTATTCTATTGTTAAGATTATAAACCTGTTTACTATTGATATTTTTCCCTTCACAGAAATAATCCTTATTTACCCTATTTGGAAAATCACTTTTATTACAAGGATTTTTGATTGTTATAACGTAAAATTCTTGTAAACCGTCTGTGAATTCATACCTCATCTTTTGAACTTCTGAATACTTCATTACATCGCAAGAACATGGCACACAGCATCTATAATAATTTCCACAAATTTTATTATTAGTTTTACTCTCTTTAACAAACAAAAACTCTGAGTCACTTCGTGGATCAATTAATGACCCAGAAACAGCACAATATAACTTATTAAATTCAATGAAATCTTTGTAAGTGATTTTTTTATCTATGATATATTTAAAAAATTTAGGACCAGCAGCATTTCTATTTTTATCTGGAAATATTCTAGACCAATCAGTTATTAACTCTTTATGGTAATTTCTTTCTTCGGCGAATGTATCAATTTGAAATAAAAATGCCAAAATTAAAAAATATTTGAATAAATTATTTTTCATTTTTGATTTATTGTGATTGTTTGATTTAGTTCGATTTTATCTATAAAATTTATTTTTCCGTTAGTCCATTTTATTTCAACTCTAAAATCTTTTTCATTTTTTCTAATTCCGTAATGTGCCACTGGTTCCATTTGACACAAATAACCCGATCCTGCGTCAATTGTTTTTGAATGTTTTCTTTTGTTAGATATTAATGTTACAGTAGCCCCTCTTGCCGGGGCACCAAATTTATTGATTGGTTTGATCCTTAAATATTTACTTTTTTTTTCAACTTTTGCTTTATACAAAGTCAAAGGTTGAGCTTTACTTTCTCCATGAGAAATCAGTAATTCTAAAATTCCATCATTATCAATATCAGCAACAGCAGCCCCTGTTCCAAATCCATCGGCCTCAAGACCTGCTTCTAATTTTATTTCCTCAAATTTTCCATTATTCTTAATTCGAAACATTTTATTTGGTTCAGCTATGTTGTTCATAAAAACTTCATCGAAACCATCGTTATCAAAATCTGCAGAAATAACTGTTCGGATTCTGGAGGGTTTATCAAACTCCGTGTTTCCTATATCCTTAAATTCATTATTTTCGAGAACATATGCTCTATGATAACCTAACCAATTACCACTCAAAATATCCAATCTTCCTCTATAAAAAATATCAGATAAGGCAGTTCCTCGACCATTTTGAATTTCATCATCTACTCTATAGTCAAACGCTACATCTTTAAATTTTCCATCAATATTTTTTAAAAGAAAATTTGCACCTCTTTCATTTGCTGCAAATATATCAGCTCTATCTGTCAAAATATGTCCTGAAACTACTGCTCTTCCGCCAGTAACTTTATTCAAATTTAAATTTTCTGCTTGATCTATAATCTTTTTATTTTTAATTTCATAAAATCTTGTTGGTCCACCATAATTAGCTACATAAATACCGTATTGACCATCTCCTTTTCTGTCGACACAGACTACAGATCTGCCTGCGGTTAAGTTTAGGTTTTCTTTATTTTTTTTAAGCTCAAATAAGTCAAAATAATTATTATTTTTTTTATCAATTAATCTGTCAGAATATTTTTTTATCCCGCTATAAGTATCGGTATTTAAAAAATAAATTTCCTCAAAACCATCTTTATCTATATCACAAGCAGCAACTCCAATGGTTTTTCTTGATTGATCTAAGAAAATATCTTCTTTGATAATATTTTTTAATTTACCCTCGACATAAGTTAAAGCCAAGTTTGAATAACCAAAACCTGTAACCACGAATTCATAATTTCCATCCATATTCGTATCTGTCACTGAAACTCCGTAACTAAGCCTACTCTCATTAGAGTCTATAATATTTGAAATATCCTTAAAAAATTCAGCTTTAGAATTATTTATTGATAATATGAAAAAGAGAATAATTAAAAATTTGTTTAAAAGGCTTATCTTTTTGATGAACATTTTTTAGAACAATATTTTACTTTTTCCCAATTTAGCTTCCATTTTTTTCTCCATTTAAATGGCCTTTCACAAATTGGACATAACTTAGTTGGTAGGTTTTGTTTTTTCATTGAGTTGGTGTTTGTTTTTTAAAAATAAAAAATAAGCTACAAATTCATAAGCATAGTGAAATAAAAAAAATAAAGGTTTAAAACTTAATATTTTAGCTAAAAAATTATATTTTGGAATTTTTGACCAGATAATAATAAAGGCTTTAGCTCCGCCAATTACCTTTCCATCATCGATGACATGAAGTCTTCTTAATAATTCTTCTTGAGATTTAGATGTTATTTTTAGAGCCTCATCATTATTCGTGATATCAATCCACTCAAGATTACTGTCAGCGATTTTTTTGTAGTGATTTATCTCCAATCTACAAACATTGCATGAATTGTTAAAAAAAACTTTAATTGCCATATGTATTCTTATTTATAAATTTTTCAGCCTCTGACAATATTAATTTTTTTCTCTCTGATTTCATCTTATCAAAAATTCTTACCATCATTGAAAGTCTTGGATTTTTTAAAAAGAAATTTCTATTTCTATTAATAAATCTCCAGTACAAACCATCCATAGTATTGCACCATTCCCCTTTTTTAAAATCCATCATTTTCATAAAGTAACTTGATCCACAAATATAAGGCTTAGTAGCAAAAATTCCTCCATCACTGAATAAACCCATTCCATAAACATTTGGTACCATTACCCAATCAGATGAGTCCACAAACATTTCCATGAACCATTTGTAAACAATTTTAGGTTTCAATTCACACAAGTTCATAATGTTTGAAAGTATCATTAGTCTTTCAATATGATGTGACCATCCATGATTTAATGCATTCTTAATTGCATGATCTAGCGGTGGTAAACCTGTTGTTCCCTCATACCATGAGTCTTGCATTTTTCTATTTTGTTTAAAAAAGTTTCTTGTTTCCATTTCATTACTATACTTTTGGTAAACTCCGCGCATAAACTCTCTCCAACCAATAACCTGTCTTACATAGCCCTCTAGAGAATTTAGTCTGATTTTGTTCTTTTTATGAAATTCTAAAGTTTTAGAAATTATAAATTCTGGTGTTATTAGACCTAAGTTTATATAAGGACTGAGGGCGCTATGAAATAAAATGTTGTTTCCTTGATCAACTGCATCTTCATAATCTCCAAATAAATTTGACTTCTCTTTAAGAAAGAAGTTAAGAAGCTTAACTACATCATTATATTCTGTTGCAAACCAAAAATTTTGTGTACTTCCTGGATGATCTTTAAAAATTTTTTCAATGATAGGTTTTAAATTTTTTGTATGCTTTGTTTCAGTGATTGTTGGAAATTTTGGAACTTTCGTATTTTTAGGAAGTTTTTTTCTATTATCTTCATCAAAACTCCATTTTCCGCCTTCTGGTGTTCCGTCTTTCTTCATTAATATATCAAGCTTTTGTCTAGTACCTTTATAAAAAGTGGCCATGAACGGTCTTTTATTTTTTGAAAGATAATTATTAAATTCCTCTCTAGTGTTTAGAAACATTGGTGATTTAATTTGATGCCAAATCAAATCGTTTTTTTTTACAAAATTTTGCACCTTTTTTTCAAAAAACTTATCTTCAATTTCAAAACTAGTAATCTCTTTGATTTTTTTGGATTTAATAATTTTTTTTATTTTTTCTAAATAATCTTTTTTAAAATCACCTGAGTCAATTTTTGTATACTCAATTTTAAACTTATTTTTTTTAAGATTATCCGCGTGAGATCTCATTGCAGATAAAAAAAGTAGAATTTTTAACTTATGATGCTTTTCATAAGTGCATAATTCATAGTCTTCCGACATAAAAAATAGGTGATCATTTTTGAAGCGGTCTAAATATTTTGGTGGAAATAACTGGTTTCCAAGTATAAAAAATAACTTCATAATGTAACTATAACGTAAATATTATTTATGTCAGGAAAGTTTTTGATATTTGGTGCCACAGGTTCAATTGGATCCAGCTTAGCAAAACAGTTAAAAAATGCTGGTATTTCAAATGTTCATTTAATTGCTAGAAATGAAAATGAAGTAAAAAATATTTCAACAAATCTTGGATTTAATTATTCAGTTGCAGATGTTCTAAAAGATGGATTTGTAGAAAAAATCAAAAAAGACATTGATGAAGTTTGTGGAATTGCTTATTGCGTAGGCTCCATAGATTTAAAACCACTTCGAATGGCAACAGAGCAGGATTTTAATAAGTGTATGAAGTTAAATCTTTATTCTGCAGTTGATGCAATTAAAGGTTTTCAAGAAAGTTTAAAAAAAAATAAAGGATCGGTTGTTTTGTTCTCTACAGTTGCTGCTCAAAGAGGTTTCACAAATCATTCTATAATTGCATCAGCTAAAGCTGCTGTAGAAGGTTTAACAGTTTCACTCGCAGCTGAATTTGCCCCAAATATTCGAGTTAACTGTGTTGCACCAAGCTTAACAAACTCAAAAATTGCTCAGCCTATGCTAAAAAACAAGGCTCTTGCAGAAGGTATAGCCAAAGCACATCCATTAAAAAGATTGGGTGAAGGAAAAGATTCAGCGGCATTAGCAAAATTTTTGCTTACTGAAGATAGCTCTTGGGTTACAGGACAAATTATTGCTGTTGATGGTGGTAGATCAAAGCTATCTTGAAGTATTTATTTTTGTGATCTTTTAAAACACTCAATAGTATTTTTAAGTAAACAAGCAATTGTCATCGGTCCAACACCACCTGGTACAGGTGTTAAAGCTTTTGCAACTTTTGATACCTCATCAAAAGCTACATCTCCTACAATACCTTTTTCTATTTTGTTAATTCCAACATCTATTACAATTGCATCTTTTTTAACCCAATCGCCTTTTACTAATTCTGGTATACCAACAGCTGCAACAATTATATCTCCTTTTAAACACTCTCCTTTTAAGTCGGAAGTTTTTGAATGAGTTATAGTAACAGTACAGTTTTCTTTTAATAGTAATTGTGCCATGGGCTTCCCATTTAAATTCGATCTTCCAACGACAACAGCTTTTTTTCCTGAAAGATTTGGTTCAATTTTTTTTATTAATAAATAACATCCAAGTGGTGTACATGGTACTGAACTATCATATCCTGAAGACAAGTTTCCAACATTCATTGGATGAAAACCATCAACATCTTTTTCTGGAGT
>CACKBK010000010.1 GCA_902598425.1 uncultured Pelagibacteraceae bacterium
TTGTATAGGATATGGTGATGAAGAAGAAAATGTAAAAAAATTAGTTGATCAATTAGGATTATCAAAACAAGTAATCTTTATGAAAAATATCTCTAATGACTTAAAAAATGCGCTTGTTGCATCTTCAAATATTTTTGTTATGCCATCAATAATCGATAAAAAATCTGTTGAAGGTTTTGGGATTGCTTTTGTAGAGGCTGCTCAGTTTGGTGTGCCGTCGCTAGGTGGTAAAGATGGTGGAGCATCAGATGCTATTATTCATGAGAAAACTGGTTTAATTTGTGATGGGAATAGTTTAGATGAAATTTACTCCTCTATAGATAAACTTCTTAAAGATAGAAAATATAAAGATTTTGGAAAATTAGCCAAAGAAAATTCTAAAAAATTTCATTGGGATAATATTATTGAAGATTATAAAAGAATCTTATAAATTTTAAATATGATTGAAAAATTTAACAATATTTTTTATTTAATAATTTTTTTAGTACATTTTTTGGGTGTTGGTGTTTACGCATTTCAAACAATTGTAGGAACAAAAAGTTTTATGGAAAAATTTAGCATCGATCCAACTGGTGCTATAATGATAAGATTGGCTGGTGGATTTATGTTGGCGGTCTTTTTAATGTCAATTTATATCGGTTTTATAAGACCTGCCGGATTAGAGGGAACTTGGGCTTTCTTTAATTTAGTTTTTGCAAACAATTTGTGTATTTTTTTATGTAATTTTTATTCTGTAAAAATTAATAAGACAGGTGTTACTGAAAAAACAGGTAATGAACCTGTAATAGCGCCACTTGTATTCACAATTTTAAGTGCTTTACTTTGTTATGGTTTAGCAAATAAAATTTATTATTAAATTTTTTCCTTAAGTCTTTCAAAAACTTTTTCAGGACTTAACTTACCTAAATCATTTACCTGTATAGATTTAAAATTTTCTCTTTCAATACTAACTTTAAATGCAGTTGTATGAGGTCCAAATAAACTAATACCCTTTGCGTTTAAATGAGCTGCCATATGTGCTGGACCAGTATCATTTGCAACTACAAAAGAACTTTCTTTTATCAACGACGATAACTGAGAAATATTTATATGCTTTCCATTATCTAATATGCAATCGGCATTAATTTGTTTAGCCTGCTCAATCTCATCAGGACCAGGTGCAACAATAATTTTATAGGTGTTATTAAAATTAATTTTAATTAAATCAATTAACTCATTATAATATGGCCACTTTTTTTGAGTTAGATGTGGAGAACAAAATGGAAATAACAAAATATATTTATCTAAATTGAATTCTGACTTCAATTTTGAAATATTTTCACAACTCCATGAAAAATCAGGTTTCAGTGTGTGTTGAGTCTTTAGTCCAGATATTTTAAGTTGATGTGTGAATCTATCTAAAACTGGATTTTTATCAAATTCCTCTTTAGATTTATCCTTTGGTATTGTTGTTTCAGATGATGACCAAACATTAAAATTTGATTGAGGAAATAAAATTTTTTTATAAAAATTTGTTCTTGATGAATTTTGTAAATCATAAACTTTTGAAAAATTATATTTTTTTATCTTTTTCATTAAAAGATAAAGGTAGATTAAATTAAGTCTAGATGCTCTTTTATCTAAAATTACATCCGTTAAATATGGATTTTTTTTAAATAAGTCAAAATATGGTTTGGTTGTTAATAAATAGATTTTATCTTCTTTATGATTTTCAAATATATCTTGAATTACCCCACTTGCTTGCGCTATATCACCTAAGGAACCATGTTTGATTACTAAAATATTAGACATATTTTTAACAATTTAACATAGAATAATGTTTTATGAATAAAATACTAGTTGAAGTATCTGTGGGTGAACTATTAGACAAATTATCCATATTAGAAATTAAAAAAATTAGAATCAAAGATCCTAGTAAACTTAATTTTATAAATGAAGAATATGACATTTTAAAGAATCAGTTTGAAAAGAATGTAAAAATTGACGATAAATTAAATGATCTTTTTAAGGAGCTGAAGGACATAAATAATAAATTGTGGGACATAGAAAACGAAAAAAGACTTTGTGAAAAAAATTCTGATTTTGGTGATGTTTTTATAAAGACTTCGAGAGATATACATTTTTTAAACGACAAAAGGGGAAATATTAAATTGGAAATCAATAATCATACTGGGTCAAAAATTAAAGAAATTAAAGAGTATACTGGATATTAAAAACTATATTTTTTCTCTAAAAATTTAATTAAATTGTGAATTAAAAAAGTCAAAAATAAATATATTCCACCAGCTACAATGAAAACTTCAATCGGCTTAAAGGTTGTTGAGATAATATATTTTGCTACACCAGTAAGATCCATTAGTGTAACTGTGCTAGCTAAAGATGTTCCTTTTAACATTAAAATTATTTCATTTCCATATGCAGGTAATGATTGTCTAATAGCAATTGGTATTTGAATTTTAAAAAAAATAATTTTTGATTGAATCCCTAAACTTTTACCAGCTTCTATTAAACCTGGTTTAATTGTCTCAAATGCAGATCGTAAAATTTCAGATGTGTATGCCCCTGTGTTTAAAGAAAAAGCTATAATTGCACACCAATAAGGTTCTTTTAAAAATATCCATAAAAATGATGATCTTATAAATTCTAATTGTCCTAATCCGAAATAAATTATAAATATTTGAACCAATAACGGTGTACCCCTAAAAAAATAAGAATATCCATAAGCTAATTTATTAATTATAAGATTTTTGTTGATTCTCATAATAGAAAACAAAATTCCTAAAATTAAACCAACAATTAAAGAAACAGATAAAAGTTTCAAAGTTATTAAAGTTGCATTAAGTAACTTTGGGAAACTGCTTATCATTAAATCAAAATCCATTAATATCCTTTGCTATATTTAATTTCCAATCGGTTGATAAATTTCATGCTTAGGAAAGTTAATAGTAAGTATAAGACTGCCGCAAATGAATAGAAAAATAATGGATCTCTTGTAGATCCTGCAGCAATGTATGACTGTCTCATAATTTCAACAAGTCCTGTTACAGATATTAAAGATGTATCTTTAAGTGTTATTTGCCAAACATTGCTTAAATTAGGAATAGCTAATCGTAACATTTGAGGCATGATTACTTTAAAAAAGTGAATTGGCTTCTTTAAACCTAAAACCTTTGAAGCTTCAAACTGACCTTTATCAATTGATTGAATAGCCCCTCTAAAAACTTCAGTTGAATATGCTCCAGAAATTATACCTATTGCAAATGATCCTGTGATAAATGCATTTATTTCTATGTAATCATTGTAGCCAAAAATAGATGCAACGTACATAACTGCGCCACTTCCACCAAAAAAGAAAAGATAAATTACTAATAATTCAGGAACACCTCTGATTACAGTTGTATAACAATTAGCAATAAGATTTAAAATTTTATTTTTTGATAACTTTAAAGGAGTAAAAATAAGGGCGAAAAGGAAACCAATTAAAATTGCTGTTATTGAAACAGCTAGAGTCATTAAAGTAGCAATGAATAACTCATCACCCCAACCAGTTTTTCCAAATGCTAGAAGTTCCATAAAGACTGGCGACTATATATTATAGTCGCCAAATCTAAAATTAATTACATAGATGCGTCGAAGCCAAACCATTTAGTAGCAATTCTACTAATGTCTCCATTTTTTCTTGCTTTATCTATGGCTTTGTTAAATGCTTTCAAAAGTTCTGTGTCGTCTTTTCTTATTCCAACACCTACTCCATTTCCAAACGCACCACCAGAAAAAGTTGGTCCAACAAGTACCACTGGTTTACCTGATTTTTCTGCATAATCAGTAAATGCTACTGCTGCAGCTAATGCAACATCACATCGACCAGAAGCTAAATCTAAGTTTACTTCATCTTGTGTCTTATATGTTCTTACGTTTATTTTACCTACATCACCAGACTCTAAAAAGTTTTGGTGAATTGTAGCAGTTTGTGTACACACCGTTTTTCCAGCTAATGCAGAAGTCAAAGTTTTAAGATCTTTTTTTACTGCACCTGTTTTTTTTGTAAGATTGATTCCTTCAGAAGTAGTAATTCCTTCGAGATCTGAACCTTTCATAACAGCAAGTGAAGCTACTTCATCAGCATATCCTTGTGAAAAACTAATTGCTTTTTGTCTCTCTGCAGTTATTGACATTCCAGCCATTATTGCATCGAATTTTCTCATTATAAGAGCTGGTATCATTCCATCCCAGTCCTGCTCAACGATTTCGCATTGTTGTCCAATGTATCTACAAAGTGTCCAAGCTAATTCTACTTCAAAACCAATTAATTTGCCTGAGGCATCTTTTGAATTCCATGGTGGATATGCACCTTCTGTTCCTATTCTTATTTTATCAGCATTTGCAGATATTGTTAAAAATAGACTTATCAATAACCCTAAGCTGAATTTTTTAATTATATTCATTTAACCTCCAAATTTATATTCAAAAGTATTTCACAAAAATTAAATTTTAAAAAGAAATTATTTGTTTATTGAAGATGCAAAATTCCAAGAACAATCAAAGCTTGGTATATAGATTCTATCTAAGGATGTATTGCCAAAGCTTTTTTGAAACAAATTTAACCATTTTTCTACTTGCTTAGGTTTTTTATCTTGGCTACCAACTTGTGCTGTAATTGTTCCATCAGATTTTAAAATTCTTTTTAAAGATTTTATGTTTTTTGCTGCAAGGTCTATACAATATTGATCATCATTCAAATCAACAAAGATTTTATCATACTTATTGTCCTCGACTATTTTAATACTCTCAAAAGCGTCACCCCAAACACACTTAACAGAATTTTTAGTTGTGGCTTTTTCCCCAATTTTAGATAAATGTTTTTCACAAACTTTTACAACCTCTGGATCAAGCTCATACCAATCAATTAAGTTAAAACCTTTTGAAATTAATTCTCTTGCTACGCCACCATCACCACCACCAATAATTGCTGATTTATCTTTGTTTGGATTAAGTTTAATACCAGAATTTACGAAAGTTGAACTATATAGATGCTCGTCTTTTTCAGCTACTTGTAATTCATTGTCAATAAACAAGGATTTACCAAACTGTTCTAATTCTAAAATTTCAATATGTTGTCCTACTTTTGAGGTAAAATCCTCTAATACATTTTTAACCATATAATATTTTCTTAATCCTGGTGAACTATAAATATCATCATAATAACTTACAGTATCTCTATTAAACTCTTTTTTTACGATACGTTTATGTTTAATATCTTTTTTTAATATATCTAATGCAACGATTGGATTTACTTTTCCACAAGTAAAAAAATCGAAGCTAATTATCCCTTTTTCTGGAAAAGTGTGGAAACTAATATGACTTTCTGCAAGTAATGCTACTAAGGTAAATCCTTGTGGTTCAAATTTAAATTTTGAAATTTCTAAAACGGTTACCTTTGCTTTTTTTGCAATTTTATAAACAAGTTTTTCAAAAAATTTTGGTTCATACTCTTTTTCAGTACCAATTATATCAAGAGTTATATGCTCACCTACTTTTTTACTCATAATAAAACACTTTAATTTTTTTTATAATTTTTAGTCTTTTCTAAAATTTTATTCATTTCTTCAAATGAAAGAATCTTAGGATTACCTAATTTTATTGTATTTATATATTGATGACAAATATTTTCTATTTCTTCTGCCAGTTCAAATGCTTGATCCAAATTTTTTCCAAATGCAACCTGGCCGTGGTTTGACATTAAACATCCTTTTCTTTCATTCAAAGCTTGAATTATATTTTTTGAGAGTTGCTTTGTACCAAAAGTTGCATAATCTGCGCACTTAATGTCGTTACCCCCAGCCAAAGCAACCATATAATGAAATGCAGGAATATTTTTTCCATGTGCAGATACTGCAGTAGCATAAGGAGAGTGAGCGTGTACTATCGCTATTGCATCTGGTTTGTTTATATAAATATCTTGATGAAATTTCCACTCTGAGGATGGGTTTAATCCAAGATCTATAATTTTTTGTTCATTTTTTTTTTCATCCATCTCAAGAAAAACAATTTTGTCTTCCTGTAAATCATTGTATTTTATACCTGAAGGTGTAATGAAGAAACCTTCTTTGCCACTTAAATCTGTTCTAACGGAAATATTTCCTGATCTTAAAGGTGAGAGGTTGGTATCATTTAGTTTTTTTGCATATTTAATAACCTCTAGTTTTAAATTAGTCATTATTTTTTAAGTTTTTTATTTATCTCATTTTCACAAAAAGTTTTGATATCATTAATATTTTTATCTTTATTAATTTTTTTTTGCGCAATAATGCAAGCTTTCATTGACTTCTCAAGACTGAATGAGCCGTATTCTATTCTTGAAACGTAAAGCATCAAAAATGCAATTATTAAAAATAATATAAAATATAAATTTTTTTTCATTTAAATAATTTTTTTAAACCATCTTGAGATGCTTCACAAATTCCTCTTTCTGTAATTATACTTGTTACATATTTCGCGGGGGTTATATCAAAAGCAATATTCATTGCTTTACTTTTTTTTGGATAAATTTGTATTTTTTTAACATTTCCATCTTTATCTATCCCATCCATAAATGATAACTCATTTGAATTTCTCTCTTCTATAGGAATATCTTTGAAATTTTTAATATTCCAATCAATAGTTGAGCTTGGAAGTGCTACATAGAAAGGAACATTGTTATCATATGCTGCGAGGGCTTTTAAATAAGTTCCAACTTTATTGCATACATCCCCGTTTGCTAAGGTTCTATCTGTTCCAACTATACACATATCAACTTCACCCCTTTGCATTAAAATCCCACCTGTATTATCTGCAATGATTGTATTCTTAATGCCCTCCTCATTTAACTCATAAGAGGTAAGATTTGCACCTTGATTTCTTGGTCTTGTTTCGTCAGCCCAAACGTGAACTGGAATACCTTTTTTGTGAGCATGATAAATTGGTGAAGTCGCTGTACCCCAATTTATGGTCGCTAACCACCCAGCATTACAATGAGTTAAAATATTAACTGTATCCTTTTTTTTATTATAAATTTCCTCAATTATTTTCAAACCATTTAATCCAATATTTTCACAAAACTTTATATCTTCTTCGCAAATTTCATTTGCTTCACTCTGAGCTATTTCCAAAATCTTATCACTATTGACACCTGACAATTTACTCATCATTCTATCAACTGCCCATTTCAAATTAATTGCAGTAGGTCTTGAACTAATTAAATTTTCCGCAGATTTGTTTAAAAATGATTGATCATTATTTTCAAGAATCGCTAAGACTAATCCATAAGCTGCTGTAGCTCCAATTAATGGAGCTCCTCTTACCTCCATTAATTTAATTGCATTTGTTGCATCTCTAACTGTTTTAAGATCTTTAATAACAAATTGATGTGGAAGTTTTGTTTGATCAATAATTTTGACTACGTTATTTTCAAACCAAATTGTGCGATACTCTTTACCTTCAATCTTCATTTAATTAAAACTCTTCCGGCAACTGTTTTAAGTTTATCAATAGTTTTTTGTGTTCTTTTTTCAGGTGCTGTAATTATTGCAACGTCTAAACAATTATTCGCTGGATCTTGAGGATCAATAAGGTCTTCAAAATTTTCGATTAAATTTTTGATCATATTTTTTGCTTTTTCTGCATTACCTATAAGAACCTTAATAACTTTTTGAACGTCAACATTTTCATGATCCGGGTGCCAACAATCATAATCAGTGACCATTGAAACTGATGCATATCTAATCTCTGCCTCTCTTGCTAGTTTTGCTTCTGGCATGTTAGTCATCCCAATTACATCTGCTTTCCAAGATCTATATAAGTTTGATTCTGCAAGAGTTGAAAATTGAGGTCCCTCCATAACTATATAAGTGCCTCCTCTTTGATAATCAATTTTACTTTTTTTAATAGCTTTTTCACATGCATTCATTAAACCATTAGAGGTAGGATGAGCCATAGAAACATGGGCAACTATTTCATCATCAAAAAAGGTTTTATTTCTAGCGAAAGTTCTATCAATAAATTGATCAATTATAACAAATTTTCCAGGTGAAAGACTCTCTTTTAAAGAACCTACAGCAGAAATTGAAACGATATCAGTCACACCAAGCTGTTTAAGTGCATCTATATTTGCTCTAAAATTAATTTTAGATGGAGAAATAAAATGACCTTTTCCATGACGTGGTAAGAAAAATACTTCTTTTTTTTTAAAAACAGTTTTTAGGATTTGATCTGAAGGAGAGCCCCATGGAGTTTTTATATTTAACAATTCTCTTTCCTTGAATTCCTCAACATCATAAAGACCGCTTCCTCCAATTATTGCTAATTTGTTTGTCATATTATTTAAAATGATTTAATTATTTATAACTTAAAAAATTATGGATTTAAAAGAATATATTAGATCAATTCCTGACTATCCTAAAAAGGGAATATTGTTTCGTGATATAACAACGTTAATAAAAGATGCAGATGCTTTTAAAGAAACAATTAATCAAATTGTTGATAGATCAAAAAACTTTAAGATTGATAAAATAGCTGCTATCGAGTCTAGGGGATTTGTATTCGCTTCTGCAGTGTCATACATTTTAAAAAAGCCATTTATTATGCTAAGAAAAAAAAATAAGCTTCCGGCAGAAACCTATGCAACAGAATTTGAATTAGAGTATGGAACCGCGACTATTGAAGTGCATAAAGACTCCATAGCTGAAAATGACTCGGTTTTAATTATTGATGACCTGATTGCAACCGGAGGAACCGCAGAAGGTGCTGCAAAATTAGTAAAAATGTCTGGAGGAAATGTTGCTGGTTTTATATTTGTTATTAATCTTTTTGATTTAGGTGGTTGTGATAAGCTTAAAAAATCAAATTACCAAGTTGAAAATTTAATAGAATTTCCAGGTCACTAAATGTTTAAAAAGATTTTTTATAAACTATTTAAAAATAAATCTGAGCATAAAAAGTTTACTCAACTTGAAAAATACGAAAAAAAATATAAAAAGATAATTGAAGATATAGATTATGCTGTAAAGAATAATAATGAACTCAATTTTTTACACTCTGGTCATTGTGGTGATTTAATATATTCTTTTGCAGTAATTAAAAAGTTATCCTTAACACATAAATGTAATTTTTATGTTGGTTTGAATAAAACTAACAAAAGTTATTATGAAAAACATCCTTCTGGTAATATTTTTATTAATGAAAGAATGTATAATTTATTATTACCATTACTGGAAAAACAAAGCTTTTTAAATATAGCAAAAAAACATGAAAATGAAAAAATAGATGTAAATTTAGATCTATTTAGAGACCTACCTATAAATTACATATTTAATTCACCCCGTTGGTACTTTCAAATTACTGGTGAGCAAGTTGACTTGAGTTTGCCTTATATAGATGCGGAGGAACATCCAAAAATAAAAGATAAAATAATAATACATAGAACCTTTAGATTTAGAAATAATTTTATAAATTATAAATTTTTAAAAGACTCAAAAGAATTGATATTTATTGGTCTTGAAGATGAATTTAATGATCTTAAAAAAGATGTTCCAAATTTAGAACTTTATCAACCAAAAGATTTTTACGAAGTTGCTCAACTAATTAAATCATGTAAGTTTTTTATTGGTAATATGTCTGTGTTTTATCCAATTGCTGAAGCGCTTAAAGTTCCAAGATTATTAGAAGCCTGTCCTGATTTTCCAGTTGTTCAGCCTGTCGGAAAAGAAGCGTTCGACTTTTATTTCCAACCACATTTTGAAAAATGGTTTAATTATCTAAATAATAAATTTTAATTATTTAATCTAAAATAAGACTTATTACCTAAAATTGAGTTTATTAAACCAGAAATTCTCATTTGGCATATTTTTTTTTTATGATGATTAAAAGTAATTAAATAAAATACAAATTTTAATGAAGATGACAGAAGATTAGAAAAAATTTTTAAAAATGCTTTAAAAAAACCATAATGTTTTTTATTAAAGTAGAACTTTGACCACATCCAGTGCCAGTTTCTTAAATATTCTAAGTTTTGTTTTTTTGAAATACCACCAATGTGATTTATTAATGAATTTTTAACAATATAAATATTTTCATTTTTATTTTTTACTCTTAAGCATAAATCATCATTTTCTAAATATAAAAAGAAATTTTCGTCAAAAAAATTATTATCACTAAATTTTTCCAAGTTGATTAACATTGAAAAACCATCTATTCTATCAACAGATAATATATTTTGATCTTTGTTATATAAATTATTTATTTTATAATTTGGATAACTTGGATCATCATTTAATGGTGAGGCAATAGTAAAATCTGAAATTTGATTTAGACCATTTAGCAAGTTTTTAATTGTATTTTGATTTAATTTTGTATCAGGATTTAAAACATAGGCAAATTTAGTTTTGCACGCCTTAATTCCAATATTGTTTCCAGCACCCATTCCAATATTTTCTGAAAGTATTACCTCAATATTGTCATATTTAAGTTTTAAATCTTTTTTGAAATTAATATTATTTGAATTTTCAATTATGATTTTTTTAGAATCACTTGGAAGTGTGTTTAAACATTCTTGAATGACAGACTCACTTTTATATGTAACAATTACGAATGTTATGTCGCTTAAATTCAAATTCATTAATTAAAATTAAGTATACTTAAATAGACTATTGTTGTAAAAAAAATTATGAAAAAGATTGTGGTTACAGGAGGCTTAGGGTTTATCGGAAGCAATCTGATAAAGCTACTTTTGTCAAAAAATTATTATGTAATAAATATCGACAAAGTGAGCTACTCATCTAATTATTATAATGTAAAAGAATTTGCAGGTTCAAAGAAATACAAATTTATTAAAGCAGATTTAAATAACAAGAGTAAAATTCTAAAAGTACTCAATAAATATAGACCCCAAGCTTTATTAAATCTTGCTGCCGAGACCCATGTTGATAGATCAATCGACGGACCAGAAATGTTTATAAAAAATAATATTTTAGGAATTTTCAATTTATTACAAACTTTTAGAAAGCATATTTTAAAAAATAATGGCTGTAAATTAATTCATATTTCTACTGACGAAGTTTATGGTGATGTTTTATATGGTAGATCAAAAGAAAATGATGCTTACAAACCTAGCTCGCCATATGCAGCATCAAAAGCTTCCTCGGATCATCTAGTATACTCTTATATTAGAACATACAAATTACCTGCCATTATTACTAATTGTTCTAATAATTATGGGCCAAGACAACATCCTGAAAAACTT
The DNA here is from genome assembly GCA_902598425.1 of uncultured Pelagibacteraceae bacterium. Lineage (GTDB taxonomy): Bacteria > Pseudomonadota > Alphaproteobacteria > Pelagibacterales > Pelagibacteraceae > Pelagibacter. Next base: position 11,276 of record CACKBK010000010.1, read on the forward strand.
ATTCCAAAATTAATTTATAATATTTTAAATAACAAAAGCTTACCTATTTATGGAAAAGGTATTAATTCAAGAGAATGGATATATGTAGATGATCATTGTGAAGCATTAATTAAAGTATTGAGAAAAGGAAAAATTGGAAATTTTTATAATATCGGGTCAAATTTAAACTTAAATAATTTAGAAATTTGTAGAAATCTAATTAAAATTGCGAAAAATAGAATTAAACTTGGAAAAAATGTAAAAATTAAATTTGTTAAAGATAGACCCGGACATGATTTGAGATATGCATTGGATAGTAGTAAAATTATTAAAAACTTAAAGTGGAAACCAAAAGTAAGTGTTTTAAAAGGTCTACAAAAAACTTTTAATTGGTATTTAGAAAATCCAGACTACTATTTAAAATTGAAAAAGATAGATATAACAAAAAGACTTGGTAATAAATTTAGATGATTAAAAAAGGTATTATACTTGCTGGGGGTAAAGGTACAAGAATGAGTCCCTTAACAAAAGCTGTAAATAAACAACTGCTTCCTATTTATGATAAACCATTAATTTTTTATCCTCTTTCAATATTAATGCTTGCAAATATTAGAGATATCTTAATTATCGTAAATAAAGGACAACTTAGTCAATATAAAAAAATACTACCTGATGGAAAAAATCTTGGGATAAAAATTACATATAAAGAACAAATTTACCCAAGAGGTTTACCTGAAGCTTTTATTATTGGAGAAAAGTTTATAAATAAAGATAATGTTGCTTTAATCTTGGGTGATAATTTTTTTTATGGACAAAGTCTTACTGATCAATTGCAAAAAAATACAAAATTAAAAAAGGGTGCAAGAATAGTTTTGCATAAAGTTAATAAGCCTGAGTTATATGGTGTAGCGAAAGTTAACTATAAAAATAAAGTTACTTTAATAAAGGAAAAGCCTAGAAAATATATATCTGATCTTGCAATAACAGGTTTATATTTTTTTGATAATTCGGTTGTGAAATTTGCAAAAGAATTAAAACCATCAAAAAGAGGTGAACTTGAGATTGTAGACTTAATAAATAAATATAAAAAAAGAAATAAATTGTCTGCTGATCTTATAGGTCGTGGAGGTGCTTGGTTAGATACCGGTTCAATTGAAGACTTTTATAAAACCAGTGCGTTTGTTTCGGCGATTGAAAATAGACAGGGATTTAAAATAGCTTGCTTGGAGGAAATTGCATTTAAAAATAAATGGATAAATAAAAATCAATTAAAAAATGCAGTAAATTTCTATGGTAATTGTGATTACTCAAATTATTTAAAAAAAATATATCGATGAGCGATATTTTTGAAAAAAAAATATTCAAATATCTACCTGTATTAATAATTTTTTTAATAGCTTTTATAATAAGATTTTATAATTTAAATAGTGAAGATTTTTGGACCGATGAGATATTTGCTTACTGGACAACGGATCCAAATATTTCATTTGAAGATACTATAGTAAGAACTTTAAGCTCAAATTTTAATTCATTATTTGATTTTTCATTAAAAAGTTTCCATCAAATATTTGGTTACGATGTTTATACCTCAAGATATTTTGTTTTGAGTATTAGTATGATTTCTTTAATTATTTTTGCGTATCTATTGAATAATATATCTAGTTTTAAATCTGCTATATTTGGTTTTTTTTTAATTAGTATTAACATATTTCATATTAAATATTCACAAGAACTTAGATCTTATATACTTACTTTTTTATTAGCACTTTTTTTTATTATTTTGAATTTCAATAAAGAAAAGGTTGAAAACAATCCAAGTTTTAAAAAAATGATATTAATTATTATTTTATCATTTTTAATGATTTTAAATCATGCTTTTTCAATATTAATTTTATTATCATTTATAGTATTAAAAACATTTTTTTTTATAAAAACTAAAAAGGTTATATTTAAAGATGTTTTTTTAATATCATCATTAATTCTAATTATTTTATCTTATTTATTTATTTATTTGCCAATAAATATTAATTACTCTGAATACTTTGACAAAACATTATCACCACATTGGATTAAACCAATTGATATAAGTTTTTTTACAAATTTTTACTTTTCAAGTTTTTTTGGTTCTAGAATTTTGGGATTGGTCTATTTAACAACATTAATTTATTTAATCATTAAAAATAAAAATAAAATTTTTAGTGAATTAAATATTTTTAGTTTTTTTGTTATTCTAATAATTTTGTCTTACTTATTACCTATAATTTATGGATATATATTTGGTCCTGTTTTAACTAGTAGGTATGTAATTTTTTTACTAATCCCTATTATTTGTTTAATTTCTCATTTTGTATATTACATTGAAAACAACCTTATAAGAAAATCAATTGTTTTTTTTATTATCATGATAACTTCTTCTAATCATTTACTATATGAAAATTCTTTTAAACAATTTTATAAAGAAATTTATCCAACAAAACCACAGATAAGAAAAGGTCTAGAAATTATTAATGCATCTAATACAAAAACTTTTTTAATCTACAAATTAGAAGCAAAAGAAAAAAATTTAAATGAAGCATACGAGAATTATATTCAAAATTATGCTCAAAAATTAAATTTTGAACTAGAAAAGCTAAATTATGAGGATAAATTAAATCACGTTAATAATTTGTGGATAATCTATATTAAAGATATAAGAGATGATGAATTTAAAAAACCAGAAAAAATCAATAATTCTTTCGAAATTAAAAAAATAATCAAATTAAATAGCTTATCTTTAATAAAGCTTAAAAAAATTTAATTCATTATTATTTAATTATATGAATGTTATAAAATAAATTTAGATCAAAAGATTTAATTCTAAACGGTAAATAGCTTTCTATTTTATTTTTATATTTATAATTCAAAATACTGTACAAAGAAAATACACTATTTACATGATCTAAGGCATTTATATAATCGTATTCTTTGCTTGTAATATTCTGTTTTTTTTTAATAAAAAAAATTTTACTAAATAGTCTGCCCATTCTCCATAAAAAAGCAGGATCAGTTGGAAGAGCAATTGAAAAAACACCCCCTTTTTTTAATTTTTTCATTGCTTCCTCAATAAATTTTTCTGGATTGGAAATGTGTTCCAATACATGTGACATAATTATTCTATCAAAAAAATTTTTCTTGAATGGCATTTTATTTTTTTTATATGTTAATAATTTAATTTTTTTATTTTGAATTTTTTTATGAAAAAGCAATTTATCTTTTTCTTTTTCAATAATATAATAATTGTCGTAATCGTGATTTAAATAATTAATATGAGAATGAAAACCTGGTCCAATTTCTAAAACTTTTGAATATTTCTTTTTTGGCAAATTACTCTCTAACATTTTATGATCATACTTCATTAAGCTGCCAATTAAACCTTTATACTGGTAGTCTTCGTATTTTTTTTTATTTGAGTAGGAATAAATTATTTTTTTTTTCACTTTATTTATTTAAAATGTAAAGTTTTTTTATAAAACTTATATAATATCATAATAATTAGTAAATATATTATTCTATAATCCATTTTACTAAAACCCTCACCCCTTGAGTTGAAATCAATTAGAACATCGCAAATTTTTAATTTTTTTTTAGAGGAATAAATAAGATCTAATAAAATTTTATACCCTTTTTTTAACATTTTTTTTTTATTATTTGTATATATTTTTTTTTTAAAAATAAAAAAACCACTCATTGGATCATTAGTTTTAAACCCCAACAAAATATTGACTATAAATATCAGTAATATAGATGATATTAATCTATAAATTTTCAAACCTTTATTTTTTTTTTTCAATAATCCCCTATCACCAATTACAAAATCATATTTTTCTTTTATTTTTGAATAAAGTTTATTTATTTCTTCAGGTCTGTGCTGAAGATCTCCATCCATTACTAAAATATTTTCAAATTTTGATAAATCAAAACCCATACAACAAGATTTAGATAAATCTCTAGGTTTTTTTTTTCTAACAAAGAATCTTAATTTTTTAAATTTTGATCTTAGTTTTTTCAGAATTTCAATCGATCCATCTTTTGAATTATCATCAATAATAATAATCTCAAAATTTTTCTCTTTAACAGATTTTTTTATTCTTGATATAAGTTTTTTAAGATTTTTCTTTTCTTTGTAAACAGGTATTACAATTGATAGTCCCATATATTTGGTAGCGGGAAGTGGGATCGAACCACTGACCTCGGGCTTATGAGTCCCGCGCTCTAACCAACTGAGCTACCCCGCCATTAAATTATTGTTGATTTATACTACTTTTATTTTTTCTTTCAAACAAGTTTTGGTTAACTACACCAGCCATCTTTAGCTATTAAAACAGGATAATACTCTTTTGATGTCTTTACCCATAAAGCAATTTGTTTTTCACTTGAACCGCTTGAACATTCGGTCTCATCAAATCTCATTCTCCCATCTGTATCTTTCGATCCATTTCTTGCTGTATAAACAACATCTTCATCACCACCATAAGGATTTTTCCAACCCTGATCTAAAAAATAATTTATAAAAACCTCATTCATTGAATTAATTCCGCTTGCATCATTTTCTACATCACAATTAATATTTCTTGTAGAGCTAAGCTCCAAAGTGCTGCTTGTCGATAATTCACATAGAGCAAGTTTACTTTTAATAAATTTGATAGCTTGAGAATGATTTTGAAGTGTAGCATTTCTTTTAGCAGCACTTGTATATCCGTTATATGCTATAACCCCAACAGCGGCTAAGGCGCCAATAATTGCAACTACGACAAGCAATTCAATTAGAGTAAAAGCTCTTGATTTTTTTTTTAATCTGACCATTTAATTTCGTCATAAACCAATTCATTTTTATCTATATAAGTTGAGAATGTACAATATCCACCATCCTTGCTCCAGATATATGTTCTTCCCTCTTTACCATAATTGCAACACTGACCTGCCCAAGCTTGGTTGTCTTGATCTTTGTCTCTAGCTACTGAGTCTGCATATGGTGTTTTTATATCTTTAAAATGATGTTGGAAAGCTGGACAATCAAAAGCTAAATTTTTTTGAGTGTAATTAGCAATTTTACCTCCATTTAATTTTCTATCAATGCTTCCATATACATCAAAATCCACTACCATTACTGTAAATTGTTTTACCATTAAAACATGGTTTTGTTTTGTTACATTTTTTTTGGCTGCGCTCGTATAACCATTATAAGCAACCACACCTACGGCGGCTAATGCACCAATAATAGCAACTACAACAAGTAATTCAATTAGAGTAAAAGCTTTTATTTTTTTTTGATGTTTTTTCATATTTTAAAATAACACTATCTTAATTTTCAATCCAATTTTTAAAAATAGACAAATTATTACTAATATATTTTGGGTAAGTTTTGTCTATTGATACTCTTTTTAATTTTATTTTTGGGTTTATAAAAAATTCTTTAGATTTAATACTATTTTCAATTTTTTGTTTATCTGTTTTAAAAGCTAATTCTCCATGACCATATGCATTAATTTTTTTAATTATATCTTCTGGTGTTTTTAAAAAAGAAAAATGCCAACCTCCATCGTTAATGATTTGTGTTTTAAAAAAAAATCTTCTTAAGAAACCTCTTCTTAAAAACCTTTTATTTCTCAGCCATTGTGGTGATTTTAAATATTTTTTATAACAAACTCCTGTTCCTAGCCATTCATTCTCACTTTGAAGATTAATTTTATAATAAAAATTTTTCTGTCTTAATAAAGCAAACTTTTTTATTTTACTGCTATTGATTGCATCAAAGTTAGGTATTTCATCTGCATCTGAAATTAGTATTAAATCTTCAGGATCACAATTCTCTATAGCTTTTGAAATAGAGTCCCTATGAAAATTTTCTCTGTAAAAATTTGGACTCCAACCTTTTTTATAGTTTATAACTTCTTGAGGTATATCTTCGACAACATGATAGATTATTTTTTCTTTGAACTTTTGAAAATTTTTTATATCAAAATTAAGTTTTTTTGAATTTCCTGAGTGATCTCTTGTTGCTTCAACAACCACAAACTTATCAACATGCTCATTTAATATATTGAACCTCATATCAAGCATTAAATTTTCATCAAAATATATACAACAATCGTAGATTTTCATTTTTAACTAAACCAGTTTTTATATTTATCCTTATTATCAACCAAGTATTTTGGAAGAAGTCCGTTGTTAATTTTTTTTAGCTTGTAATTATAATTCCATTTATTTTGATCCTTTTGATCAGCAAAGTGATTATAAAAAACTATACCATTATCAATATAATACTTTAGTTTTTCAATTGTAATTCCACTATCAATAAACTCATCATGGTGACCAAAATTATTAAATTTTTCGTAGAGATCTTTTGGTGATTTTAAATTTGTAAAATGCCAACCCCCATCATTTATAATTTCAAGATTTATCAATTTATTTTGAGAAAAAAGAGTATCCAGTCTCCAAAATGGATATTTTTTCCCCTTTAAATTATTTAACCATGAAAAAGATTTTAATAATTTTTTCTTACAGGCCTTTGAGCCAAACCATGGCATCAAATCGTAAAATAAATCAAATTTATAGTAAAAAAATAATTGTTTGAATAAAATGATATTCTTTTTACAATTCAAAAAAGCTTTTGAGTCTAAATTTGGTATTTCGTCATTATCACTAAGTATAATCAAATCATCTTCGGCAACATCTTTAATTACATTATTCATATAATTATAAGAAAGTTCAATTCGCTTTATACTATTAAGTCTTTTATGAACATTGTTTTGTTCGATTTCTATCAAATCATTTGGCTCTCTATCTATAACTAAATAGATAATTTTATTCTTATATTTTGGATAATTATTTATATCAAAATTCAATTTTTTTCTTTTTCCACTATGTGAATATAATGACTCAGTAACAATAAATTTTTCAACATATTTGTCTAATATGCTAAACCTTACATCCATCATCATATGCTCTGAGTAAAACGTTGTACAATCGTAAATTTTCATTTAGTTTTTAAAATAATGAATTAATATCAATTTTAATTATACAAATATATTAATAAATGGCTCATCCTAAAATATACTGCATAACCAATATTCAATCGGAAAAGTTAGAAAAATTGAGTGTAAATTTAGTAGGAGTTGGAAAAAATAGTTTCAACTCCAATTATATTAAATGTGAGGGTGGAGAAAATATTAATTTTAAAGAAAAAAATTATTCAGAGCTGACATTTCATTATTGGTTTTGGAAAAATAAATTTGAGAGCATATCTGGAGAAGATTGGATTGGTTTTTGTCAAAGAAGAAGGTTTTGGTTAAAATCTAAGAACGAAGATATCAATAAGCCACTAGAGGAAATAATTCTACATGACATTCCTAATGAATGGAAAAGTTATAATGCTGTAATTTGTGAACCTATATATCTTGGAACAAAATTTATGAAAATTATTAAGCGTGGTTGGAAAAACGTAATTAGAAATCCTAAAATTTTATTTAATTTAAAAAATTCAAGCATTAAACTTCACTTTGATATGCATCACGGTTTTGGAATTCTCGACAAAGCAATTGATGTCTTAAAGAAAGAAGATCGTGAAGAATTTCGAAAATACGTAAATACAAGATCTTTTTACAATCCACATATAATGTTTGTATCCAAAAAAGATATTATGGAAAAATATTTTAGTGATGTGTTCCCGTGGTTATTTGAATGTGAAAAAATTTTTGGCCTAGATAATTTAAAGGGATACGACCAAACAAGATTGTATGCTTATTTATCAGAAAGATATTTATCTTTTTGGTTTAAAAAATATTCAAAATATATTGAATGGCCTTGGATTTTTAGAGATATTAATTAATTTTTACAAAAAAAATGCAAAAAAACCCATTAAAACTGGTTTAAGTCATTTTTTTTCCAATTTAAATTTTTATAAGTTATCATTAATAAATTTATGAAAAAGTTATTATTTTTCGTTTTATTTTTTTTATCTATAAGTAATTTCGCTTGGGGAGGACCTTGCAATACCACATTAAGCTCTGACTCTACCAGCCAGCTAAATTGTTCAAATGACGATGAGTTAACTGTCAACGAAGACATTACTTTATTGAGAACTGGTAAAATAGCACTTCATGGTCAGATGAATGAAAATTTGAAAATAACAAATCATGGAACAATACAGAGTAGTAGTCATCACACAATTTACCTTCAAGCAGGAGTTAGTCCAACAATTGAAAACAAAAGTACTGGTACAATTGAATCACAGGGAGGATGCTGTACTATAAATTATAAAGATGTTAGTGGTACCTTCAATATTACTAATGCTGGAAGTATAATTTCTAAAACCCACGGTACAATTGTTAATTGGGGAAGTAGTAGTGCTGAAACAAATATTACAAATTCAGGAACAATTAGAATGCGAGGAGTAAGCGTCAGTCAAGGCAATGTAAATGCACTTTGTGCTATTTGTGCAGCCGGCTCAACTGGTGCTGTAACTATTACAAATTCTGGAACAATTGAAACTATAGGGGATGACAGACCGGCAATTTATTCAAACGATACAACTACAACAACCATTACTAATTCAGGTACAATTTCTGGTCATGGAACCTCAAAAGATATTTTAATTGCAGACGATGCATCAGGTACTGCTACAACAACGATCAATATTAATCGGGGGGCTACATGGAACAAAGGAATTGATTTAGGTAATACTAACTCAAAAATTGTGCTAGGTGCTGACAATAATAGAGATATCACAGTAACAATTTATAATCATGATAATCTAATAATAGAAAATAAAACAGGAACAAATGGATATACTTTAACATCAGAGGATTTGGATAGCGGGGGTTCTAGTAACGATGGAACTCTAACAATCTTGGGAGAAAATCTTGAAGTAGAAAAAAATAATCAAAAATATCGAAGCGAAAACACTCTAACTAAAATGAGAAGTATATTTGGGGCAGCAAATCACCTGGGAGCAGAATGGCCAGATGAATGTACAACAATTGATAGAATTGGAACTGATAAAGAACTTAACGGGGAATGTAATAATAGATTTGTTAAACTATTTCACAGCTACCAAAAAAGAGATGGAATTTATGATGGAACATCAAGTGGAATAATTGGTATGCTGAGTCCGATAGATTGGAAAGGATATCCAATTGTAAGCAATTTTTTTGTGGGTTACACTAATCAAAATGGTGATTTTGATAATGGAGAATTTTTAGGTGGAGATAATTTTGTAATAGGACTAAAAAACACTTTTGAACACAAAGGTATCAAAGCTTCTCTTACCCCAATGATAGGAATAAATGACTTGGATGTTAAAGATTACGATACAGACAAAATTGAAAGGATAACTAATAATTTTGTAAGTGAGTTTGCGGCTATTAATACTAAACTTAGTAAAAAAATTGGAACAGGAGACGAAAATTATTTAAATATAAGTGTAGAAGGGACTTATGGATTACAAAGATTTCCCGAATATTTATCAAAATTTACTGATGGTGATTTAAGTGTTGATGAAAGTATTGAGCAATTATTAAGTGGTGGATTTGGAGTTTCATACACAGAAGGTCTACCGGGAAATTTTACTATAAAACCTTACTTTGGAGTTAATTTTAATCGTAGCTTGAGTGATGAAATAAAAATTACTGCCAGAAATGAAAATAGTAATGTATCGAGTTCAGAGGAGAATTGGTCGGGCTATCATGCTGGGGTTTCGTTTGCTAAAAATGTAAAGAATATAAATTTTAATTTAGATTTAATGTATGGCAATGAAGATGGTTTAATCAATGAAATTGCTGCTTTTTCAGTAACTAAATCGTTAGGCAAAACAAAAGAAATAAAATATGAGACTAAGACTGACGAAAACATGAAGCTTGCAAACGTTAAGACTGATGAATCTCTCCTTGAATTTGGGCAACTAAAAAAAATAAAAGATCAACTTAAAAATGAAAATATGATTTTAAGCGAGGAAAACAAAAAACTTAAATCACTATTTGCAAAAATTATTCAGGAAAATGAGGATAGTAAAAAGTTGATTGTTGAATTACTTAAAGAAAATGAAAAAATAAAACTAGAAAAAGAAATTTTTAAAAATAGACTACTAGAAAATGAAAACGAAAGATTAAAACAACAAATAGAAAGTACAATTCCAAATAAAGGAATCAACAAATTTACTGTATTATTATTGGTTGTAGCGTTTCTACTGCTTGCTTATGGAATATCTACTTTGATTTTCTCAATCTTTCATTTTTCATTTAAAAAATAAAATATTAATAATTTGAATGTAGATAGATTTATTGACTTTTACACTTAATATTTCTGATATAAACAGAGGAACCCAATAATAGATAGAAGCATAAATTTATACAGATACAAGATAAGCATGATGAAAAGGTACCTACAAAACCTATTAATTTTACAAATTTTATTGTTATTTAAGCTAACAAATAATTAAATTTTTTTAAAAAATATAAATTTTTCTTGATGTAATTTCAATAATATTATTATTTCTCGATAAGGATATTTTTTAAGAAATGATAGAAAACGATAATATATTCTCAAGTGAAATTCAGGAAAATCATATTGCGAATATATACACTAAAAATTATCATACATTAAATACTAATTATCTAGAGTTGCAAAGAGATTGGCTTCACAGAGCTTATACTCAATTTCAAGATCTTGATAAGTATTTTATACTTATATGTTTAGTTAATAAGACGATGGCAGCATATAGTGAATACATGCTTAATTATTCTTGGGATGAGTATTATAAGGCAAAGGAAATTGAATTAAAAAAATTTAGTATTGTTGATATTGCAAAAGAATTAGATATTTCAAAGGAAACCGCAAGACGAAAGATTCTAGAATTAGAAAAAGCAGGTGTTTTAAAAAAAAATAAGAAAAGCTTAACTATTCAACGAAACGGATTTGATGTACAAAAACCTTCTAATTCAATAAAGCACATATCAAGATTATTATCAAATTTTTCTAAAAAACTTTTAGAAAATAAAATTATTAAAAATCAAATTTCAACAGATGACTTTATATCATTAATAAAAAAAAACTATACTCAGTGCTGGAGATATTTTCTGGATTATCAAATTGAATTTATGACTGAATTCAAAAAAGATTTTTTTAAAGATTATGAAACCTTCTCAATATGGTCAACTATTGTTTATAACCAAAATCTACATCTCAATAATAAAATAAAAGGAGATAAAAATTATTCGAATTTTTTAGATAGTATGACTGATGAGGGAAGTAGATTTTCAAAAGATCTACTTAGCCTAAGTGGAAGTTTTGGATTAAATGCTATGACAATTTCAGACTTAACTGGTGTTCCAAGACCAACGGTAATTAGAAAGTTAAGAAAACTGGAAATACAAAAGTTTATTATAAAAAATGATTTAAACCTTTACAGTATAAGTACATTTCAAAAAGTCAGTATTGAAATTGAAAAGATGAGGTTTAAGAATTTGCAAAGAATTTCAATTATGATTTGTAAATTATTAAATACAGCTATACTTAATTTGAAAAAATCTTAAAAAGAAGCGATAAATGCAGTTATTAATATAACTGATGAAATAAGACTTAAAAATATCAAATTTTCTTTTTTTTCTTTCTTTTTTTCTGCTCTTACTTTTTCTAATAAAATATTAATGTCTACTTTTTGAGATGATTTATTTTCTGTTTGTACTTCTTGTTCTTCTAAGAAAGTCTCATTCGCAGGTTTTCTTAAAATTTGTTCTGTAGACATAGCGTAATTAAACACGAGAGACGAATCAATACAACTATCAGGTTGTTCAAATTGAGGTTAAGGATTGAGTCAAATCGTCCAGGATGAGAATTCGCTCTCAGATTGTCTTAAAGTTATTTTGATTGAGAGGTTTAGCTAAATACTCCGCCTCGTATTTTATTTTGCCCACTTCTACATAAAGTTTGTTCTTACTAGTGTCCAAATTAGACAAATCTTTCTCTACATATCCAAAAGTCAGATTTTTATTAAAATTAAAAGAATAATTCCCAGATGTAGTTCTTCCTATAATCTTGTCATCAAGATAAATTGGTTCATCATGAAGTAGCAAAGGTTCACCAGCTTTTTTACTTTTTAAAGTTAGCATCGTCATTTTTTTATTGGGTTCTTTATCTTTAATTTTTAATAATGCGTCTTTTCCTAAAAAGTCAGTATTCTTTTTATAGCTTATTGCAAAATTTAATCCTGCTTGATATTGATTTTCCTCAGGCGATATATCGTGTCCCCAATGCAAAAAACCACTTTCCATTCGCATTGTATCCATTGCATGCATACCGCAATGTACTAAATTATGATTTTTTCCTTCAGCAACAATTGCTTTATATAAATTTTTAGCATCAGAATTTTCTATATATAACTCAAAACCTAATTCACCTACATATGAAAGTCTCTGAGCCCAAACTTTAATATTATTAATTTTTACATATTTACCTGAACCAAATTTAAAACTATCATTAGAAAAATCATCTTTGCTTATTTTAAAAAGCAAATCTCTTGATTTTGGTCCAAACAAACCCAAACAGCAATAATCATCGGTTACATCTTTAAACTCCACTTCATCTGAAATATTTTTTAAAATAAAAAACTTATCTCTTTCTCTTGTTGCCGCAGAACTTATAACTCTAAAATAATTCTTATCTAAACAAACGACTGTGCAGTCAATTTCTATTCCACCATCCTTATTTAATATTTGTGTATAAGTTGTTTTACCAGGAGTTGACTTAATGTTAGCAGTACAAATTCTTTGGAGATCTTCAAAGCTTTTTTCTCCTCTTAAATCAAATTTTGAAAAAGGACTTAATTCAAATAATCCAACATTTTTTTTTGTATTTTTAGTCTCGTTTTCAACGGATGGATACCAGTTTTGATAACCATAACTATATCTATACTCAGCTGGTGATCCGTTTAAGTTAAACCACATTGGTCTTTCGTATCCACCTGAAACACCAAAGCATGCTCCAGCCTTTTTAAGCTCTTCATGATACGGAAGTAATTTTTGATTTCTTGATGTTTTATGTTGTTTGTAAGGCCAATGCATTCCATAAAGATCACCTAAGGTCTCAGTTATTCTTTCTTTAATAAAATCTATATTTGAATGAAAGTTTTGAAATCTTTTTATATCATAAATAAATAGGTCTTCATTAATATGGCCACGCATCATCCACTCAGCTGTAACTTTACCGACACCTCCTCCACTTCCGATACCAATACTGTTTAGACCACAACAAGCAAATAAATTTTTAATTCCTGGTATTTCGCCTAACAAAGTATTTGTATCAGGTGTAAATGATTCAGGTCCTGCAAAAAATTTTCTAATTCCTGCTTTTTCTAAAATTGGTGCTCTTTTTATTGCAGCTGCAAGATATGGTTCAAAATGATCAAAATTTTCTGGAAATTCCCCAAAAGAAAAATCTTCAGGAACTCTATTTGTTTTATTAAATGCAGGAATTGATTTACCTTCAAATATTCCAACTAACATTTTACCGGCATCCTCTTTTAAATATAAACTATCATCAAAATCTCTTAATACAGGAAGATCCTTTGGTAAATCTTTAATAGACTCAGTAATAATATAAAAATGTTCTGCAGGGTAAAGTGGAACACTAAAACCCATATCTTCACCAATTTGTCTGGACCACATTCCTGTTGCTAAAACAATGTATTCACATTCAATTGTATGTCCATTTACCACTATACCTGACACTCTTCCATTTTTTTTTAAAATTTTTTGAACTGGTGATTTTTCAAATATTTTTGCACCTTCTTTTTTGGCTGCTTTGGCAAGTAGGTTTGTTACTCCGACAGGGTCTGCCTGGCCATCGCCTGGCATAAAAATTCCACCTAACACACCATCATTATTAATTATGGGATATTTTTTTTTAATTTGATCTAAGTTTAATACTTCAACATTGACATCATATAATTGAGCGGTAGTTGCCTGTCTTTTTAATTCTTCCCATCTGCCTGATGTTGTAGCTATAGATAATGCACCGTTGAGTTTTAACCCTGGAGAAAAGTCTACTTCTTTTTCAAGTTTTTTATATAAGTCTAAAGAGTATTTTCTTATTTTAGTTATTCCCGCAGATGGTCCTAATTGACTAACTAAGCCAGCAGCATGCCAAGTTGTTCCCGAAGTTAATTGATCTCTTTCAAGTAAAATTGTGTCTTTCCAACCAAACTTTGCTAAATGGTATGCGGTTGAACAGCCAACTACACCACCACCTATTACAACAACTTTACAATTATTTGGTAATTTTTTTTTCATTTATAACATCTGTAAACCGACACCAGTTTTTGGATAGGTATAAAGATTATAGTTTGCTGTAAGTTCGTCTCCAGCTTTAATATCTTTTGCAGCAACCATAAAAAAATACTTTGCATCAGGTTTTTCTTGCAAATTGAAGAATACATTTTCACCATCATTTTCTTTACCTGGGAATTTTTTTGTATCAGAGTCAACGTCCAAAATATCTCCAAATTTTAGTTTAGGCAAAGAGTCTGTTACCATTCTCACAACTGTTGGAACATCTGAATGGTTATAAAATCCTCCTAAAGGAGTTCTAATATATTTATTTTCAAATTGTTCATCTCTAATATGGGTAACACCAATAAATGTATTTTTTTTTATATCAATATTTGTAAATAAACCTAATCCTTCAATTGGTGAGTTTTTTATTGTTAAGCCGTCAGGTAAAGGTCTATACATTATGCTATGGCCTCACTGGGTGATAAATATTTATGCCCGAAAACATCTGCTACAGCTTTATAAGTAATATTTCCTTTATGAACGTTTAGACCTGCTAAAAAATTTTGATCATTTTTTAAAGCTCTTTGATAACCATCTTTTGCTAATTTGGATATAAAAGGTAAAGTTGCTTTATTTAAAGCTAAAGTGGAAGTTCTAGGAACACCACCAGGCATATTTGCAACACAATAATGAACAATATCATCAACAATATATGTTGGTTCAGCATGTGTTGTTGGTTTACTTGTTTCAACACATCCACCTTGATCGATAGCAACATCAACTATAACAGATCCTCTTTTCATTCCTTTTAGCATTTTTTTTGTTACTAATTTTGGTGCTTCAGCACCTGGTATTAATACTCCACCCACTAATAAATCACATTCCGAAATTAACTTTTCAAGATCAATTTTATCACTATGTTGTGGTATAATTTTATCTCCGAACATTTCTGAAAGTTGTTTAAGTCTTGCCTCTGATTTATCAACTACATGAACCTTAGCTTTTAAACCTGTTGCAATTATTGCTGCATTCTCTCCTACTACACCTCCACCTAATATAACAACATTTCCAGGCTCTACACCAGGAGCTCCACCTAAAAGTACTCCTCTACCCTTTTGATTTTTCTCTAAACAATGAGCTCC
Organism: uncultured Pelagibacteraceae bacterium; assembly: GCA_902598425.1. Classification (GTDB taxonomy): domain Bacteria; phylum Pseudomonadota; class Alphaproteobacteria; order Pelagibacterales; family Pelagibacteraceae; genus Pelagibacter. The sequence continues at coordinate 26,700 of CACKBK010000010.1, forward strand.
AGCTTGAACTGACATTCTTCCTGCAACCGCACTCATAGGTGCAAGTAAAGGTAAGCGACCATTGTTATCAGTAACTGTTTCATAAGCTATACAAACACCCTTCGAGTCTATTAATCCTTGAGTAAGTTCTTTTGCAGCTGCTAAATGTAAATAAGTAAAAACAATTTGATTTTCTTTAATCATTTTAACCTCATTTGATAAAGGTTCTTTTACTTTTACAATTATTTCTGAGTCATTAAAAATATCCTCGGCTTTATCAACTAATTTTGCACCAGCTTTTTTGTATTGTTCATTATCAAATCCAGCTTCTAGACCGCCATTTTTTTCGACTAGTACCTCGTTGCCATTTGAGGTTAAAACTTTCACACTGTCTGGAGTTAAGCCAATTCTATTTTCTTGAGGTTTAATTTCTTTTGGAACGCCAATTTTCATAATATTTTCCCTGTTGCCCTAACAAAATGAAAATTAATTTTTTTTACTTTTCGAATAGTTAGTAATACCAGTTCTCAGTTTTTCAATAATCTCATCAATATGTTTTTTTTCAGAAATAAACATTGGAGCAATTATTAAACAATCTCCTGTAGCTTTGAAATTTACTCCTGCTTCGTAACAATGTTTAAAACAAGTAAAACCTGCTACACCAGGTTTTTTGTCCATTTTTAAATCTATACCACCCATCATTCCATAACCACGAATGTTGTCTACTATATCTATATCTTTCAATGAAAATAAACCTTCTTGAAAGTAAGGTGACATTTCTTTAGCTCTATTAAAGATGTCATCTTTTTCGAATATTTCTTGAACTGCTAGTGCGGCTGCAACTGAAATTGGGATTCCTGAATATGTATATCCATGAAATAATTCAATTGTTCCTTTTGGTGAACCATCCATAATTGTATCATAAATTTCATCTTTACATGCAACAACTCCCATTGGGCTAATTCCATTTGTTGTTGCTTTTGCCATTGTCATCATATCAGGTGTAACTCCAAATTCTTGTGCTCCAAATGCAGATCCCATTCTTCCCCAACCTGTAATAACTTCATCGAAAATTAATAAAATACCATGCTTGTCACAGATCTCTCTTAATCTTTGTAGATACCCTTTTGGCGGGACTAAGGTTCCTGTTGATCCAGCAACTGGCTCAACAATACATGCTGCAATATTTTCTGCTCCAAAATTAATACAAATTCTCTCAAGGTCATCCGCCATTTCTGCTCCCGTATCAGGCTGACCACTTATAAATTTATGTTCTGGTAGATGTGTATGTCTCATGTGTAATACGCCTGGCATTAACACACTTGCAAAAGTTTTAACATTATTAATCATACCTCCAACTGAGGTCGCTCCAATATTCATTCCGTGGTAAGCTCTTTCTCTTCCAACAAATCTGTATCTATGGCCGTGTCCTCTTGCTTTATGATATGCAATTGCGATTTTTATTGCAGTTTCAACTGCTGTTGAACCACAAATGGTATAAAACATTTTATTAATATTACCTGGTGTATGTTTAGAAATTTTTGTTGCTAAATCAAATGATCCACCAAAACCTTGCTGAAAGGGCTGACAATAATCTAATGTTTTTAATTGATTTGTAATAGCATCAATAATTTCTTTTCGACCATGTCCAAGTGGATTACAAAAAAGACCTGAACTTGCATCAATCATAGTTTGGCCTTCATGATTTTTTAAATAACATCCTTTAGCCTCAGTAATTAATCTTGGTTTTGCTTTAAAGTCTTTGTTGGATGTAAACGGCATCCAATGTTCATTTAAAGAATTTGGAATTTTGTTTTTATTTTCTGAGCTCATTATTAGAATATATTTAGACTATTACATTATTCTTAACTAGAAAAATATAATAACAATAGCGCGTCATATTATACAACTTTTAGTTGTTTTAATTAACTTAAAGCGAACTAAATGATCATTTACATCGTGTTGAATATGAACTTAAATGCTGTTTATTAATAATTATCAAAGGGGATATATATGAGAAAAATAATAAGCTATCTTCTAGGAGTAATTGTTGCTCTTAACTTGAGCATTTCTGTTGCAAATTCTGCAGCAAATGAAGTTAGAGTTGCTTACTTTTTAGAATGGCCAAGTCCAAATCTAGAGGACATGCAGAAGAAAAATTTTGCTAAAGCTCTAGGAGTGCCGGTTAAGTGGACTAACTTCACAAATGGTGGAGCAATGACTGATGCTATGTTAGCAGGAGACATTGATATTTCTTATTCGCAAGGTTTAGTACCTTTCATTAACGCAGTAAAATCTAAAGCGCCTATTAAGTTAGTTGATATTGCTATGGAATATGGAATGGGTGGAACAACTTGTGTAACTTCTAATGCATCTGGAATTACAAAAGCTAATGCTACAGAATTAGAAGGTAAGAAAGTTGCTGTACCGCTAGGAACAATGGCTGAATACGTTTTTGATGAAAGTATGAAAGTTGTTGGAGCTGACAGAAAAAAAATGGATATTATACAAATGGATCCTGAAGAAGGAGCTGCTGCATTAGTAAGCGGTGATGTTGTAATGGCATGTTTATTTGGTGGTAATTCAATTAAAGCTGCAACTGCAGTTGGAACTAGATTACTTACAGTTCAAGAAGCTAGAGACGCTGGAATACTTGGAATAGATATTACTTCGGTAACTACAAAGTTTATGAAGGAAAATCCTGGTATGCTTAGAACTTTTATTGAAGTAACACATGAAGCAAATGCTAGATATAGAGCTGGTAAAAGCGATATGAATTCTATGTCAAAAGCTTCAGAGATGAAAGTTTCTGATATGAAAGAAACTTTAAGTGGCTTCAAATTTCTAACTCCAGAAGAGACTAAAGAGTCTATGACTAAAGGAAATCTTGATGCATTCTTAAAAGGAATGGGAACACCAAGAGGAAACGTAGACACTAGTTTCTTACCTCTATAATTTGAAGGTAAATTAAAATTAAATAGGCGCCAATTTTTTAAATTGGTGCCTATTTTTTTTATTCAAATTTTAATATAAAGTTATTTTATGAGCGATCTTGTTTCTCAAAATTTAAATATGATTTTTAAATCTCCAAAAGGAGAAACTGTCCATGCACTCAAAGATTTAAATTTTACAATTAAAAAAGGTGAGCTTTTAACTGTGCTGGGACCATCAGGTTGTGGTAAAACTA